>CAUDEQ010000001.1 GCA_958448635.1 uncultured Bacillota bacterium
AGCAGCGTGGATTTTCCGCATCCGCTGCCTCCGCAGAGCACCACGCAGCGTCCCGCCGGGATGCCGCCGCCGACCTGTCGGAGGATGGGCAGCTTTGCCTCCGCATATTGGAATTCAAATTCAAAATCTATCATCGCAAGCTCTTTTCTTATTAGTTAGCCGTCTCTAACCAGCAGCCGTAAGAAACGGACGGATGGACCGTCCGAATTAACTTTTCGGATTTATTGCAAGGTATCGCATAGCTGCCGCCAGCCAGCGTTGGTGAAATCAAGGACTGCCTGTAAGCAGGTAAGCATTCTGCCTTCCTCCATATGCTGATCCAGCAGCTGGCGGAAGTACCAGAACTGTGAGCCCATCAAAAGACGGATCGCATCGGCATTTGGCGCTTTTCCATAGATATGTGAAAAGAACTCTACCGTTTGTTCCGCTTTTCGGTTCATCAGTTCATGCAGCACGGTTTCAATGGAGCTGCCATCGCTGCGGCAGAAAAATAAAGTGCAGTCGTCATGGTGCTCGGTCAGGAGCCGAAAATATACTTGTTCCTCGGCGTTTATAGCGCGGAGGATATCTTCCGGTTGTGCGCTGCACTTTGCTTTTTCGTATTCTTCCGCGACGGGAGCAAAGAGAACCTGCATCGTCTCAAAAAAATCCTGAAGCAGACTGGCAAACAACGCGTCTTTGTTTTTGTACCTTGTGTAGATCGCTCCTGTGGTGACACCGGCTTTTTCGGCGATCTTGTGCAGAGAGGCTTTCTGAAAGCCGTAAGCAAGAAATTCCGAATAAGCAGCCTGAATGATCCCATCATCCAGGGAATGATCCCTATTGGCCATGTCTTCACTCCTCTGCGCCTAAATAATAACATCATTATCGATAACGACATTATTATAGCGTTCTTTTTGCTGCTTGTCAATGCGAATTGCACACTGCTTTGCAAAAACACTCCTTGACAAATCTCGTCTCAACAGTCTATCCTTGAAAAGTACGCAAAGGAGAACGGATTCAAAAATACCCGTGTATTTATTGACGACGGTTGGTCGGGCGTAACTTTCGCAAGACCTGCTTTTACAGAGATTATGGAGCTTGCGGAACAAGGATTGATTGCTAATCTTATCGTCAAAGACCATTCGAGATTAGGACGAAACCGCTTGATTGTCGGTCAGCTTTTGGAAGAAGAATTTGACCGATTGGGTATTCGATATATTGCCATTATGGATAACATTGATACTGCAAAAGGATTGAGCGATATTGTTCCTATGCAAGACTTATTCAACGAATGGCACGCAAAGAACACAAGTCAAAAGGTACGCAATGTTTTCAAGAACAAGGGAATGGCAGGCATACCGCTTACTACCAATCCGCCTTTCGGGTATATGAAAAATCCCGAAAACCCAAAGGAATGGCTGATAGACGAGCCTGCCGCAAAGATTGTCAGGCAAATCTTTGAGCTGTGCGTTTCAGGCTTAGGACCGACGCAGTTAGCCAAGAAGCTGAAAACTGACAAGGTTATGACGCCTACGGAGTATTGGAACAGTATCGGAAGAAACTGCGGTAATCCGCCTGCAAGACAATTCAACTGGTGTTCGGATACGGTTGCGAATATTCTTTCCAAACAGGAGTATTGTGGCGATACGGTAAACTTCCGAAGCACAACAAAGTCTTTCAAGAATAAAAAGAAGATTGAAAGACCGCAGGAGGAATGGCAGATCTTCCCGAATACGCACCCTGCCATTATCGACCGTGAAACCTTTGAGCTTGTGCAGGAACTCAGACAGCACCGCCGCAGACCTACCAAAAGCGGAATTGTCAGTATGTTTTCGGGACTTCTCTACTGTGCCGATTGTGGAGAAAAGCTGTATTACAGCGTAACAAACAATTACAAGCGGGAACAAGCCTATTTCTTCTGCTCTTCCTATCGTAAAAATTCCGAAGTGTGTTCTGCACACTATATCCGAGAAAAAGTGGTTGAGGAAAATGTTCTTGAGAATATGCGGCGAGTATTTCGTTATGTTCAGGCTTATGAGAAAGAGTTCGCCAAACAGCAGATGAAATGCTACGGAGAGGAAAAGCAAAAGGAACTTTCCGAAAAACGCAGGGAACTTACCAAAGCCGAAAAGCGTATCAAGGATATTGATTTGCTGATTCAGAAGATTTACGAGGACAATGCAATGGGCAAACTTTCCGATGAACGCTTTGCCACAATGTCAATGGCGTATGAGGAAGAACAGAAAAATCTCAAAGAAGCAATACCCGATATGCAGGCGTACCTTGAAACCGAAACGGACAAGTCTGAAGGCTTACAGCGTTTTATTGACAAGGTAAAACAGATTACGCAGCCAACCAAGCTTACTCCCGAACTGGTACACGAATTCATTGAAAAGATTGTGATACACGAACGGAGATACCTTGACGGAAAGCGTTATCAGCTAATGGACATCTATTACAACGGCGTTGGTGTGATACGAGGGCTTACCCCTGAAGAAATGGAAGAAGCCTTTCAGGAACACCTTGCCAAACGGAAGATAAACAAAGCAAAGACGGCGTAACCAATGGCTGCACCGTCCAAAACAATCAATATTTAATTCAATTACAAGAGCGACCTTGGGGCACCTTCCTTACGGAGGGTGCCCCAAACCGTCTCTTTTTTGTTCCGAAGGAATTGTAATGGATTGCCGAGCTCTGAAATTTCAAGTGCGTAAATCTAAGGCTGCGAAATATCGTACGATGAAGGCTCAGATCACATAATCTTAAACTTCAAAGGCTTCAATAGTCTTTAATAATGAAACCTTAAACTCTGAAGCCTTCAATAGTCTTTAATAATGAGATATTAAACCCTGAAGTATCCAAGAGCCTTTAATTATGAAACCTTAAACCCTGAAGCCTCAACAACTAAAATTTCGCACTCCGGTGACAGCTCGCATGAGGTTGGAGATATGTGCGTTGTTTTAGAATCTCAAAATAATTATATAAGAATACGTATTTTGAGATTATTCAACCTTTTCTCTTTCGAAAGTCTCCAAATAAGCATGCGCAAGGTATCTGTTTGGAGACTATATCCACGACAGCTCCTCGGATGCAGCAGAAAGTCTCCAAATAAGCATGCGCAAGGCATCTGTTTGGAGACTATATCTACGACAGCTCCTCGGATACAGCAAAAAGTCTCCAAATAAGCATACTCAACGAATCTGATTGGAGACTATATCCTCAGATACCCCTTGTATGCAGCAGAAAGTCTCTAAATAAGCCAGTGCAATAAATCTGTATGGAGACTTTTCCTGCGGGATAATGTTTTGTGATGTAAAAAATCTCCAAAACCTTGGTCATATGGCGTCATTTGGAGAGTCCATAACAGCTCGACACAGATATAATAGACGTACAGACGATTAAACCGGACTATCCGGCAAGCAGAACTTTTCATTAAAGAGAACGAGCGAAACCGCCTGTGGCCTAACAAGACTGCCTGTGATCCAAAGCAATAGTTGCCGAATATGATGCGGCATCGTGCGGCTTTGACAGGGCATATTGAGGCCTCCCGTACAATATATTATACGGGAGGTGGATCATGAGCATTTTAAGAAAATCGTTGAAGGCGTATGCCTTTGTATTCATGATGTTTATCATCATGTCATTCGCTGTTGCGGCTCTTATCAAATTCACAGGCTTCAGAGAAGAGTGGGGACATATGGCAATGATAGCAGTATTGGCCATAATGTGCTTTCTTATAGGATATCTGGAAGGCAGCATAGTGGGAAGGAGGGGACTTGTCATCGGTATAGCATCGCAGGTAGTGTTTCTCTTTGTGATAGTCGCCGTTCTCAGCATCGCATTTGCACAGCCCTTCAGCATCGGGAGCAGCCGGCTTCTTCTGCCACTGCAGATTTTTGCAGGAGCCGCAGGCGGAATTGTCGGAGCAAACAGCGGTAAATCTCAGTGAATCGTCATAAATAGTTGGGAAACACCAAAAATCAAGGTATTTGCCCTTGTTTAGGAAGTCAAAAAGTTGTAAAATAAAATAGTATGATTTAATGGGTTTTTATAGCTTATTTTCATATATTTTCCATTTGGAGGTACTACTTGATGAATCATAATTTGAAAAAGGTTTTAGCAGTTCTTTTCGTAATAATAATAGCTGTCGGTTGGTATCTGACTATTTTCGGCGCAGGGCCGATAGATCCCATCAAGGACAGGATGAAGCTGGGACTCGACATCAAGGGCGGAGTTTACGTCGTTATGGAGGCCAACACCGATCTGAAGGGTGAGGAGCTGGCCAAAGCGATGGAGCAGACTCAGGCGGTAATCGAGGAAAGAGTCAACCAGATGGGTCTGGCTGAGCCTGTAGTCACCATCGAAGGAGAAAAGAGAATAAGAGTTGAGCTTCCAGGTGCTGAGGACGCACAGGAGGCCATAAACAGTATAGGAACTACGGCACAGCTGCAGTTTGCCCTTGCTGACGGGACAATAGTGCTCGACGGAGGAAACGTCAAGGATGCAGAGGCTGTGATGGACAATGAAGCCGCAGGCTATGCCGTTGCGTTGGAGTTTGACAGCAAGGGAGCCGATCTTTTCCATGATGCTACACAGACTGCATACAGCGGCGCTGTGACATCGGCTGTACAAGGTGTTCCCAATGACGCCATAATGATATTGCTGGACGGAAGCATCATTTCAGCTCCGTTTGTAAACGAGCCTATCAGTGGAGGAAAATGCACCATAACGGGAGGCTTCTCACAGGAGGAAGCTTCTAATCTGGCAGCCCTCATAAGGGGAGGTGCGCTTCCGCTGGAGCTTGAAGAGGTAAATTCCTCTGTACAATCGGCCAAGATAGGATATAACGCTCTTGAAATGAGCGTATATGCAGGCATAATAGGTCTCATACTCGTTATGCTCATCATGGTTATCGCATATAGGGGCATGGGTATTGCCGCCGATCTGGCGCTGCTCTTCTATGTGCTGATAGTTATCAACATCATGGCATTCATGGGAAGCGTCCTTACGCTGCCGGGCATCGCCGGATTCATTTTATCCGTAGGTATGGCTGTGGATGCCAACGTCGTTATCTTCTCGAGAATAAGGGAGGAGATCGTCAACGGAAAGACCATAAGGGTTGCCGTACAGCAGGGCTTCAGACGAGCCATGAGTACCGTAATAGACTCTCAGGTTACAACGCTGATCGCTGCCGTTATCCTGTATGAAATAGGAACCAGTGCCGTAAAGGGCTTCGCATGGACCTTCATGATCGGTATCGTTGTCAGCATTTTCACTGCCGTAATCGTTACTCAGCTGTATATAAGTCTTCTGGCAAACAGCAGACGCTTCGGCAGGAAGGGCTTCTTCGGAATCAGAAAGGACGGAAAGGCATCTTTCAACATCGACAAGGATCTGCACTTCATGAAATACAGGAAGATATACTATGCCATATCCATAGGTATAATGGTCATAGGCCTTGCATTTGGAGTTGTGCGTGGTCTCAACTACGGTATCGACTTCACCGGCGGAACCATGATCCAGATGAATATGGGAAAGAAAGTGGAAATTTCTGCTGTAGAAGATGCCATCAAGGAATACGACCTTTCTCCTGAAATCATTTATTCAGGGGAGAACAACGATCAGATAGTAATCAGATCCATCAAAGCTCTCGACAGCGATGAGAGGGCGGAGGTAATAAACACCATAAATGAGGAATTCGGAACAACAGATGAGGACGTTGTGGCAGAAGAGCTTTTCGGACCTTCCGTTGGAAAAGAGCTGAGAAATAACGCTATTCTGGCGGTGATAATTGCTTCTATCTGTATGCTGATATACATACGCTTCAGATTTTCACAGTGGAAATTCGGAGGAGCAGCGCTGCTGGGTGTAGTTCACGATGTGCTGATCGTAATATCATTCTATACCATATTCAATGTAACGGTAAACAATCCGTTCATAGCCGGTATACTGACGGTAGTAGGTTATTCCATCAACGACACCATCGTAATATTTGACAGAATACGTGAAAACATAAGGTACATGAAGAAGGGAAGCACAGAGGAAATGATAGATACCAGCATCACCCAGACGCTGGGAAGATCGCTGATGACCTCTGTAACCACCCTGATAGTAATGGTGCCTCTGCTGATAATGGCAGGAGACGCCATAAGAGAATTCGTTATGCCTCTGATGGTCGGCATAATAGCAGGAGCATATTCATCAATATGTGTATGCAGCCCGCTTTACTACGAGTTCAATAAGCGTGGGAATCTTTCCAAATATGAAAAAGAAGTGATGAAAAACAAGAAGAACAAGAAGAAAAAATATCAGGGGATAGTAAAGGAAAAGAGTGACAAATCAGCTGATAAAGAATGACATGAAGATAAATGTTCATTCACATCAGTTCGGTTAAAATAATATTAAGTCAGTAAGGATCATCGATACATTATGAAGAAAAAGAGCGAGTTTTTAAATTCAATATTGGAAATCAACCCTAAATACGATACGGATATAATCGGCAAGGCATACGATATTGCCGAGGAAATGCACAGAGGGCAGCTGAGGAAGTCGGGAGAGCCATATCTCATACACCCTCTGGCTGTGTCTGAAATACTGGCAGATCTCGGTATGGATGAAGAGACTATCGTAGCGGGGCTTCTTCATGATGTGGTGGAGGACACGCCGTATACGCGAGAAGAGCTTGTGGAGGACTTCGGGGAGGAAGTGGAGCTTCTGGTGGACGGCGTTACAAAGCTGGGCTCTCTGAAGTTTGAAAGCAAGGAGGCTCGCCAGGCTGAAAATCTCAGAAAGATGTTCCTTGCCATGTCAAAGGATATCAGAGTCCTGATAATAAAGCTTTCCGACAGACTTCACAATCTCAGGACCATCAACTACATGACTCATGACAAGATTATAGAAAAGTGCAGGGAAACTCTCGACATCTACGCACCTCTGGCAGCAAGGCTGGGTATATACACCATGAAGATGGAGCTGGAGGATATCGCCCTGAAGTTTCTTGAGCCTGAAGCATATTACGATCTGGCAGAGCAGGTGAGCGAGAGAAAGGGAGAACGTGAGGACGCCATTAACCATGTTGTTGAGGAAATCGAAAAGACTCTAAACGAAATCGATATAAAGCATGATATATACGGCAGGTCGAAGCATTTCTACAGCATCTACAAGAAGATGAAATATCAGCATAAGACCATAGATGAGATCTTTGATCTTATGGCAGTCAGGATCATCGTTGAGTCTGTAAAGGACTGCTACGCCGTCCTCGGTCTTGTCCATACCATGTGGAAGCCGATACCCGGAAGATTCAAGGACTATATAGCAATGCCGAAGCCCAATATGTACCAGTCGCTTCATACGACTGTTATAAGCGACAGCGGCAAGCCCTTTGAAATACAGATAAGAACTTATGAGATGCATAAGATCGCCGAATACGGTATCGCTGCCCATTGGAAGTACAAGGAGGGAATAGCATCAGACAAGGAGGAGGTAAAGCTCTCATGGCTGAGACAGGCCCTGGAATGGCAGAAGGATGTCAACGACCCAAAGGAATTCATGGAATCCCTCAAGATGGATCTCTTCTCAAGTCAGGTTTTTGTATTCACTCCACAGGGAGACGTCATAGAGCTTCCGGCAGGAGCAACGCCTCTGGACTTTGCCTTCAAGATCCATTCCGACGTAGGCTGCAAATGCGTAGGCGCCAAGGTCAACGGCAAGATGGTGACCATAGACCACAGACTTGAAAACGGCAATATCATAGAGATCGTCACATCTCCAAATGCCGCAGGCCCAAGCATAGACTGGCTGAAGATAGCCAAGAGCAGCTCGGCAAGAAACAAGATAAGACAGTGGCTCAAGAAAGAAAACAAGACAGATACCATAGACAAGGGCAAAGATCAGATCGACAGATACATCCGTAAGAAGGGTTACGATCCGAGAGCTTTACTGAAAAATAATTATGTAAATAAAGCTGCCAAGGAGATGGGCTACAAGAACAGCGACGAGCTGTACAATCAGCTGAGCTACGGAGGTCCTTTGCAGACAAAGCTTGTGAACCTTCTTCTCAGCTATGACGCCGACGACAAGGCGGCTCTTGAAGCCGAAAAGGAAAAGAGCCTGCTGGAAAATCTCACCGAGATCAGTGAGAAGACACAGAAGCGTACTCAGCACAGAAAGCGACAGGAGGAGGACTCCGGCGTCATCGTCGAGGGAGTGGACAACCTGATGATAAGGATGGCAGGCTGCTGCAATCCTGTTCCGGGAGACGATATAATAGGCTTCATAACCAAGGGAAGAGGCATATCGGTACATCGCAGAGACTGCGACAACATCAAGGCTCTGCCTGAAGAAGAAATGAAGAGATGCATCAGTGTCTCATGGAATCCCGATATTCTCGACAAATCCTTCAATGCTGAAATCAATCTCGTGGCAAAGGATCAGAAGGGCATGCTGCCAAGTATATCCAAGGTATGCGAGGATATGGACGTGAGCATACTTGGTCTCAATGCCAGAGCGGACAAAAACGAAAACATTAATATTAATCTGATTCTTTCCATCAAGGACAAGTCGCAGATAGAGAAGATGTGCAGATCATTCAAGAGCATTCCGGGAATATTGGAAGCTTACAGAGCTAAAACGTGATGAATGCGGACAGAGGTGTCAGATGAGAGCGGTAGTACAGAGAGTAAAGAAGAGCAGCGTTTCAGTTGATGAAAAGACTGTGGGACAAATAGGAAAGGGTCTGATGGTCCTTATAGGAGTCGAGGACGGAGATACGGACAAGGATGCGGAGTACATTTCCGACAAGGTAACAGGACTGCGTATCTTCGAGGATCAGCAGGGCAAGATGAACTTAAGCGTCGAAGATATAAAAGGCGAAATACTGGCTGTTTCCCAGTTTACATTGCTGGCAGACGCCAGAAAAGGCAGAAGACCGGGCTTTTCAGGAGCTGCTGCCCCTGAGGAAGCCAACAGGCTTTACAGAAGCGTCATTGAAAAGATGTCCTCCAAGGGCATCAATGTTGAAGAAGGAGTTTTTCAGGCTGAAATGATGGTTGAAATCCACAACGACGGGCCTGTCACCATACTTCTCGACAGCAGGAAGCTGTTCTGATAACAATAAAAAACAACAAGGAGAGACGATATGAAAATTACAAATCTTCCAAGCGGACCTTTGCAGGTCAATACCTATCTGGCAGTAGATGAGGATACCAATAAGGGATTCATAGTCGATCCCGGCGGATATAATCCTGCTCTGACGAAGATGGTAAAGGACGAAAAAATTGACATAGAATATATAATTCTCACTCACGGTCATTCAGACCACATATGCGGAGTGGAAGCTCATCTCAACGATTTTCCGGGTGCAAAGGTTGTCGCACATAAAGATGAGGAGCCTATGCTCCACGATGTGAGATTCAATTTCAGCGCAGAATTCGGTACACCGTGTACAATAGATGCAGACTTGTACGTGGAGGACGGAGATTCGCTGAATGTGGGGAATATGGAGCTGAAATTTTTCCATACTCCGGGACATTCACCGGGCGGGATGTGCATTTACGCTGAGAAGGAAAACATTCTGTTCAGCGGAGATACGCTGTTCAGACAGTCGATAGGAAGAACGGATTTTCCCGGATGCTCCTATGAGGCTCTGGCGGAAGCCATCCACAGCAAGCTTTTCGTCCTTCCCGATGAAACGCAGGTATTTCCGGGACACATGGGTCCTACGCAGATAGGTTTTGAAAAGAGGAACAATCCATTTGTACACATTTAAGATAAAAGGCGTAGAGAACATAAATCAATACGAAGAGCTTATCAAGGTTTTCCTTCCTGCAAACATGTATGTCTTGTCGGAAGAGGAAGCTGTCGGCGATGAAAACGCAGCTGTCTTTACATTTGAAGGAGATAAGGACGCTCTCAAGCGCAATATCTACAGATACCTTTCAGAAGCGACAGGTAAATCACCGAAATGGGGAATACTTACAGGTATAAGACCTGTAAAGCTGGCAGGTGAGTTAAGCGACAGGCTGGGATGCGAAGAGGCGGCGAAAAAGATGATGGAGGATTATCTGATACACCCCCAAAAGGTCAGCCTTGTGATGGATATACTCGATTATCAGCGAAGACTGCTGGGAAGACCTCATAAGGACAGCATTTCCATTTACATGGGGATACCCTTTTGTCCCACAAGGTGCCTTTACTGCTCATTCACGTCAAATCAGGTGAAAAAGCCTGAGATCGACAGATATCTTCAGGCGCTTTACAAGGAAATCGATTACTGTGCGGAAAGAATACGCTGCGGCATCTACAATGCCGAATCACTTTACATAGGAGGAGGCACTCCCACATCTCTGGACGAATATCAGCTGGAACAGCTGCTGGACAGGATATGCAGCAGCTTCGATGTGAGGACTATGCGGGAGTTCACAGTGGAAGCGGGACGTCCCGATACAATAACGCCAGAAAAGCTCAGGCTAATGAAGAAATACGGAGTGGGCAGGATCAGCATAAATCCCCAGTCCATGAAGCAGGAAACTCTCGATATCATAGGCAGGGCGCATACTGTCCGGGAGACCGAGGCTGCCTTTGAAATGGCAAGAGACGCCGGCTTTCACTGCATCAATGCCGATCTCATAGCAGGCCTTCCTCAGGAGGAGACCGATGATTTCAGTAGAAGTCTGAATCGGATGATAGCCATGGGAGCCGAAAACATCACGGTGCATACCCTCGCCGTAAAAAAAGCCTCGCGGCTCATGGAGCTGGACTCGGATTTCAACTATAAGCGGGAGGATATATGCGGCAGTATGCTGGAATACGCCCATGAAGCGCTTAAAAAATCAGGATATGAGCCTTATTATCTCTACAGACAGAAGCACACCTCAGGCAATACCGAAAACGTAGGGTTTTGCAGAAAGGATCTCATATCGCCGTACAATGTCAGAATAATGGAGGAGGCTCAATCCATTCTGGCTCTGGGAGCCGGCGGAATAAGCAAGGTCTATTATCCTGACGAAAACAGGCTTGAAAGAGTTGTCAATGTATCGAATTACGAAATTTATATAGACAGAATAGATGAGATGATACTGAGAAAAGAAAATAATTTTTGGAGGTAATATATGTTAACCAATGCACCTAAAGGAACCAAGGACATGCTGCCTGATCAGGCGTATAAATGGCACTATATCGAAGAAAAATTCGCAGAAGTATGCAGAAGGTACGGATTCGAGGAAATCCGCACACCTGTATTCGAGCATACGGAGCTTTTCCAGAGAGGCGTAGGCGATACCACCGATATCGTTCAGAAGGAAATGTATACCTTCATGGATTACGGCAAGAGAAGCATCACGCTGAAGCCTGAAGGAACATCTCCTGTAGTCAGAGCCTTCACGGAACATAAGCTTTATGCCGGTGTACAGCCCAACAAGTTCTATTACAATATACCGTGCTTCAGATATGAAAAGCCGCAGGCAGGAAGACTCAGGGAGTTCCATCAGTTCGGAGTTGAGACCTTCGGCAGCAACGATATGATGGCTGACGCCGAGATCATAAGTCATGCATATGATTTTCTCAACGAGATGGGAATCACCGATATAGAGCTGAGAATAAACAGCGTAGGCTGCCCGGAGTGCAGAAAGGTACACAGAGAGGCTCTCAGGGAGTTCCTGAAGCCTAAATACGATGAGCTGTGCGATACATGCAAGGACAGATATGAAAGAAATCCGCTGAGGATAATCGATTGCAAATCACCGATATGTCAGGAGCTGGTGGCAGGAGCGCCTATGATGCTGGATTATCTCTGCGATGACTGCAGAGAAGCCTTTGAGCAGCTTAAAGCCAACCTGACAGCCATGGAGATAGAATACGTCGTGGATCCCGGAATCGTAAGAGGACTGGATTATTACACCAAGACTGCCTTTGAGTTTGTGACAACAAAGATAGGCGCACAGGGAACAGTATGCGGCGGCGGAAGATACGACGGACTGGTAGAGGAGGTCGGCGGACCTTCAACTCCGGGCGTGGGATACGGTCTAGGCAAGGAAAGACTTCTGCTAACCATGGAAGCCTGCGGAGTCCAGATTCCGGAGCCTGACAGCACAGACGTGTTCATCGCCGTGCTTGGCGAGGAGGCCAAGGCAGCTGGCCTTAAGCTGATGAGACAGCTGAGAAACGCAGGCGTTTCGGCACAGATGGACATAATGGGAAGAAACATCAAGAATCAGTTCAAGTATGCCAACAGGATCAATGCGAAGAAAACCGTCGTAATAGGTGCAGATGAACTGGCAAACAACAGCTTTGCCATCAAGGATATGGCAACGTCACAGCAGGTTGAGGTTCCTATGGAAGATATAGTTACCGAGCTGACGAAATAAATACAGATTTAACAGATATAGGAGAGACAAATGAGCATTTACAAGAGAACCCACATGTGCGGTGAACTCAGAAAAGAGAATATTGGGGAAGAGGTCGTGCTTAACGGCTGGATACAGAAGAGGAGAAATCTCGGAGGGCTGATTTTCTGCGATGTCAGAGACAAGACGGGAATAACTCAGGTGGTATTCAACGATGAAATACCTCAGGAGCTTTTCGATAAAGCCGACAGGCTGAGAAGCGAATATGTGGTAGGCATCAAGGGAAGGGTGGCAGAGAGAGAATCCAAGAACAAGGATCTCGATACAGGAGATATCGAGGTTTTCGCCGATGATCTCATCATCTATTCCGAGGCGGAAACTCCTCCTATATACATCAAGGACAACGACAATGTGGACGACAACCTGAGACTCAAGTACAGATATCTCGACTTGAGAAAGAAAAAGATGCAGGACAACCTGACATTCAGACATAGCCTTGTCAAGCTGACGAGAGATTACTTTGCAGAGAACGGATTTACAGAGGTGGAAACTCCGGTTCTTATAAAATCCACGCCGGAGGGAGCCAGAGACTATCTCGTTCCCAGCAGAGTGAATCATGGAAGATTCTATGCGCTGCCTCAGTCGCCGCAGATGTTCAAGCAGCTGCTGATGGTGGGCGGCACCGACAGATACGTCCAGATCGTCAAGTGCTTCAGAGATGAGGACCTTCGAGCTGACAGACAGCCGGAATTCACGCAGATAGATTTGGAGATGTCCTTCGTGGACGTGGACGATGTCATCGAAATACAGGAAGGCTTTCTCAAGAGAGTTTTCAAGGAAATGAAGGGCATCGACATAGTGACTCCGTTTCCGAGGATACCTTACGATGAAGCCATGGAAAGATACGGCAGCGACAAGCCTGACACCAGAGTGGGCTTTGAGCTTAAGGATATCACGGAGTTGGTGAAAGACTGCGGATTCAAGGTGTTCACCGATGCCATCGCATCCGGCGGAAGCGTCAGAGGAATATGCATAACAGGCGCTGCCGAAAGCTATACGAGAAAAAAGATAGACAAGCTCACCGAGCAGGTGAAGAGCTACGGGGCAAAAGGCATGGTATGGATGAAGATGTCCGACGGTGAGATATCTTCTTCGGTAAACAAGTTCTTTTCACAGGAGGAGCTGGCTGCCATTGCTGAAAAGCTGGAGGCTGAACCGGGAGACCTGATTCTTATAATATCAGACAAGAACAAGGTGGTATTTGACAGTCTCGGATTCCTGAGAAGGCACATAGCCGATGAGCTTGGGCTGTTGGATGATAACCAATACAATCTGCTGTGGGTCACAGACTTCCCGCTGTTCGAATACGACGAAGAAACCGACAGCTATCACGCTATGCATCATCCGTTCACATCACCGAGGGAGGAGGATGCAGAGCTGCTGAAGACCGATCCTATGAAGGCAAAGGCCAACGCCTACGATATAGTTCTCAACGGAGTTGAGCTGGGTGGAGGCAGCATAAGGATCCATGACAGGGATATGCAGGAGGATATGTTCAGAGCCATGAACATGAGTCAGGAAGAGATCGACGAAAAGTTCGGCTTTCTGGTGGAGGCATTCAAATACGGCACACCTCCTCATGGCGGCCTTGCATACGGACTTGACAGACTGGTGATGCTCCTTACGGGAGAAAAATCCATCAGAGAGGTCATCGCATTCCCTAAGAACCAGAACGCTCAGTGCATGGTCAGCGAAGCTCCGGGAATCGTTGAAGAGGAGCAGCTTGAGGAGCTTGGAATCAGCATAAACACAGAAAAATAATTTAGTAAAAAGGAAATATTATATGAACATACTTAAAAAATGGACGGAGATAAGTCTTGTAAAGAGAATAATAGCAGGACTGATAATAGGAATAATTCTCGGTGTTACGGTACCGAAAGCAGCAGTAATAGGAATTTTCGGAGATCTTTTTGTAGGAGCATTGAAAGCCATTGCACCTCTTCTCGTTCTCTTCCTTGTCATGCATGCTCTTTCCAACAAGCAGGATTCTGCTGAGAGCAATATGAAGTCGGTTATAGTTCTCTATCTCATCAGCACATTCTCGGCTGCCGTCACAGCTGTCATTGCCAGCTTTGTTTTCCCATCTACCCTTGTCCTTCCTTCCGGGGCTGAAGGGGCGGCGCCTGAGGGTATAGCAGAGGTGCTGAAATCACTGTTGATGAACGTTGTGGCAAATCCTGTTGATGCGCTGATAAATGCCAACTACATAGGCGTGCTGGCATGGGCTGTAATACTGGGGCTTGCACTGAGAAAGGCCGGTGAAAACACCATAAATGTCATAGGAGATGTGGCAGATGCATTTTCAACAGCCATAAGATGGGTCATCAATTTCGCACCTTTCGGTATAATGGGACTGGTCTTTGTGACGGTATCGGAAACCGGAGTAAAGTCTCTGCTTTCATACGGACACATAATCCTTGTACTGGTGGGCTGCATGCTTTGCGTTGCATTCATCATAAACCCGCTCATCGTTTTCATCAATATCAGACAGAATCCTTATCCTCTGGTATTAAAATGTATTAAGGACAGCGGAATAATGGCATTCTTTACTAGAAGCTCGGCTGCCAACATACCTGTAAACATGAGACTTTGTGAGAATCTGGGACTCGATGAGAAGCAGTACTCCGTATCCATACCGCTGGGAGCCACCATAAACATGGCGGGCGCCGCCATCACAATAACGGTTCTTACATTGGCTGCCGCCAATACCCTGGATATCGAGGTGGACTTCGCCACAGCCGTTCTGCTGAGCATCATAGCTTCAGTGTCAGCATGCGGTGCGTCGGGAGTTGCCGGAGGCTCGCTGCTTCTGATACCTCTTGCCTGCAGCCTTTTAGGCATATCCAACGATATAGCCATGCAGGTTGTAGGAGTCGGTTTCATAATAGGAGTTATTCAGGATTCATGCGAAACGGCTCTTAACTCGTCGTCGGATGCGCTCTTTACAGCTACTGCTGAATTCAGAAAGAGAAAGAAAGCAGGCATCAAAATTGAATGGTGATGCAGACGTTAAAAGAATAGGCATATTCGGAGGCTCCTTCGACCCTGTTCATCTGGGGCATACGGGACTTGCTTCAGATGCCATGAAACAGGCAGGTCTCCACAAGGTCATTTTCGTTCCCACGGCAATACAGCCTTTCAAGCTTGACAGGACGCCTGAGCAGGGCAGGGACAGGCTGGAAATGCTGAAGCTTGCTGCAGGTGATACGGAGGGCTTTGAGATTTCCACATACGAGCTGGACCATCAGGGTATATCGTATTCATATCTGACTATGCGTGCCATGCAGCATCGCTTCGGAGAGGACGCCAGGCTGTATTTCATAACGGGGACCGATGCTTTTCTCAAGATAAACAAGTGGAGGAACTCGGAGGAAATGCTGGAAAAATACGGTTATATCATCGGAACGAGACCGGGCTGTGAAAAGGAAGAGCTTGAGACCCTGCTAGACAACATACGCAGATCACATAATACTGAGATAATATGTATCGATAACGTGCAGATAGATGTTTCATCGACGGAAATAAGGCAGAGGCTTGACAGCGGCCTTTCCATCGATGATCTCGTATCGGATAAGGTAGAAAGGTATATCAAAGAGAATGGATTGTACAGAACCACAGTACAAGAAGTCTGATGTAAAGCCTGATTACAAGGAGCTGAAGGATCAGATCATCGAATATATAGAAAAAAACCTTAATGAAAAACGCCTCAGGCATACGTATTCAGTGGCAAAAGAGGCTGTGAAGCTGGCGGAAAGGTACGGAGCCGATGCAGAGAGAGCAGAGCTTGCTGCGCTGTTTCACGATATGTTCAGGAGTACTCCCGTACCGGTCTTGAACATGTATATAAGGCAGATGGGTTTGTCGGAAAGCAATATGGACAACCCCAATCTTTCCCATGGAAAGATTGCAGCTGCCGTGATGAAGAAGGATTACGGTATAGAGGACCTTGAGCTTCTCAATGCCGTTTCGTATCATACCACAGGCAGGGCAGGAATGACGCTGTTGGAAAAGATAATTTTTCTGGCTGATGCCATAGAGCCGGGGAGGAAATATCCCGATGTGGAAAAAATAAGAGAAATGGCTTATGTCGATATCGACAGAGCCTGTATTGGTTCTCTTGAAAGAACCGTTAAATATGTCAGGGAGATAGGAGAGTACCTTGATCCTGATACGGAAAAAGCAATCGATTATTTAAAGGAGGCGCAGGATTGATGATGGAATCTAAAGATTTGGCAATGAAAATCGCCAACATGCTTGCCGAAAAGAAGGCCATAGACGTTCTGGTGATCGACATATCGCCCAAAGCATCATTTGCCGATTATTTCGTTATGGCCTCAGGCGGAAGCGAAAGACAGATGAGCGCCCTTGTGGACAATGTGGAGGATATGCTGGAGCCTGAAGGGATTTTCCCTAAGAGCATCGAAGGAAAGAGAACGTCGGGCAACTGGATACTGATGGACTACGGTGATGTGATAGTCAATGTCATGACTGTCGAAATGAGGGAAAAATATAATCTTGAAAAGATCTGGGGAGACTGTGAGACCCTGGAAATCAATAAATAATGGAGGAAAGAAATGTTAGATAAGTATAATTTCGGTGAAATTGAAGCAAAATGGCAGAAAAAATGGGAGGATACCAATGCTTTTAAAGTAACAGAGGACTCGGACAAGGAAAAGTACTATGTCCTCGAGATGTTCCCTTATCCTTCCGGCAAGCTTCACATGGGTCATGTGAGAAATTATTCCATCGGTGACGTTATCGCCAGATTCAAGAAGATGAAGGGCTACAATGTTCTGCATCCGATGGGTTACGACGCCTTCGGTCTTCCGGCGGAAAACGCTGCCATAAAGAACAATGTTGAGCCTGCGGAATGGACATGGAGCAACATCGAAGACATGAACCGCCAGCTGAGAGAGCTGGGTCTTTCATACGACTGGGACAGAGAGCTGGCAACTGCCCATCCTTCATATTACAAGTGGATGCAGTGGATCTTCATCCAGTTCTATAAGAAAGGTCTGGCATACAAGAAGGAAAACCCTGTAAACTGGTGTCCAAGCTGTCAGACGGTTCTTGCCAATGAGCAGGTGGTGGACGGCTGCTGCGAAAGATGCGGAACTGCAGTAGGCAAGAAGAATCTCTCACAGTGGTACTTCAAGATCACAGATTATGCCGACAGGCTTCTTGAAAACCTCGATAAGCTGGAAGGCTGGCCAAACAAGGTTAAAATCATGCAGAGGAACTGGATAGGTAAATCGCATGGCGCCGAGGTGGAGTTCAAGATCAAGGACAGAGACGAGACGCTGACCGTATTCACTACTCGCGTGGACACCATATTCGGAACTACCTTCATGGTTCTGGCTCCTGAATACCCTACAGTTATCGATATGGTAAAGGGAACTGAGTATGAGGCTGCCGTCATGGAATACATCGACAGATGCGCTCATATGAATGAGATCGAGAGGACGTCCACAGCCAACGAGAAAACAGGCGTCTTCATCGGCCAGTATGCAGTCAATCCTTTCACCGGAAAATCAATGCCTATATATATATCCGACTATGTACTGATGGGATACGGTACAGGAGCTGTAATGGGCGTACCTGCTCACGACCAGCGTGACTTCGAGTTCGCCAAGAAATTCGATCTTGAGATAATACCTGTAATAGATCCTCAGGACCCTGAAGTGGATCTTAACGACCTGAAGGAAGCATGCGCCGCAGAGGGCGTGGTCATCAATTCAGGAGAATTCAACGGAATGAACAACAAGGAGGCAATACAGAAAATTGCAGAGGTTGCCGAGGAAAGAGGAATAGGACGAAAGACTGTTAATTACAGACTTCGTGACTGGCTCATATCGAGACAGAGGTACTGGGGAACACCTATACCTATGATCTACTGCGACAGCTGCGGCTGGGTTCCTGAAAAAGAGGAAAACCTCCCTGTTATGCTGCCTACAGATGTTGAGTTTACAGGAAAAGGAGAGTCGCCTCTGGCAACCAGCAAGACCTTCAGAGACACTGTTTGCCCGGTATGCGGCAAGCCTGCCAAGAGAGAGCTGGATACCATGGACACCTTCCTTGATTCATCGTGGTACTTCCTCAGATATTGCGATGCAAGAAACGAGAGTGAAGCCTTCTCCAAGGAAAAGGTGGATTACTGGATGAACGTCGATCAGTACATCGGCGGAGTGGAGCATGCCATTCTTCATCTGATGTACGCCAGATTCTTCCAGATGGCTCTCTACGATTTGGGATATGTCAGCGACGAGGAGCCGTTCAAAAATCTCCTGACCCAGGGCATGGTAATCAAGGACGGCGCCAAGATGAGCAAATCCCTCGGCAACGTTGTCAGTCCTGCGGAAATCATAGAAAAATACGGAGCAGATACAGCAAGGCTCTTCATACTCTTCGCTGCACCTCCTGAAAGGGAGCTGGACTGGTCAGATAAGGGGGTTGAGGGAAGCTTCAGATTCATCAACAGAGTATATAGAGCAGTATATGAATACAAGCAGAAATACGGCGATGTAAGCGGCGACTATGAGATAAAGACAGATGCCGACAAGAACATGGCCTACTGGATGAATTACGCCATTAAGAAGGTATCCGACGATATCGGCGAACGATTCAATTTCAATACTGCCATCAGCACCATCATGGAAATGGTCAACGAAATGTACAAGTACAAGGAAGGAGAGGTAAACGAAAAGCTGTACGGCGCTGCAGTGAGAAACCTCATTATCATGCTTGCACCTTTCGTTCCTCATGTAACTGAAGAAATGTGGGAGCACTTGGGCTTCGAAGGCTCCGTTCACCAGCAGAGCTGGCCTGAATACGATGAAAGCGCTCTCGTAAAGGACAGCGTTGAAATAGTCGTGCAGATAAACGGCAAAATAAAAGAAAAAATAAATATACCCGGCGATTTATCGAGAGAGGAAATGGAGAAAATCGCCATGGAGGACGAAAAGGTAAAAGGACTTACGGAAGGAAAGAACGTTGTAAAGGTTATAGCTGTTCCGGGAAAGCTGCTTAACATAGTGGTTAAATAGAATTGATTCCTTTATACCTTTTGTCAGAAAGGAAAGAAAGAATTATATGAACGAAAAAAAAGAAAATACGTCCGCAAAGACGCGCAGACCTGCCCCTCAGGGGAAGAAACATGCAGGCAGCGCAAATTCCGGCCGCGGCAGAGGTACGAAAACTAACGGTGCTGCCGGCGGCAAAAGGACGCAGTCGCCAAGGGGCAATGTCAGGAGAAAAGCTCCTGCTCCAAAGGTTAGGATAATTCCTCTTGGCGGACTTCACGAAATCGGAAAGAACATGACCGCCATAGAATACGAGAATGAGATTATGCTCATCGACTGCGGTCTGTCGTTTCCCGATGACGATATGTTCGGTATCGACAAGGTCATTCCTGACTTCTCATACCTTACAGATAACAGCAAGAAGATAAAAGGCCTTGTTATAACCCACGGTCATGAGGATCACATAGGCGCCGTGCCTTATCTTCTCAACGAAATCAAGGTGCCTATATACGGAACGCCTCTGCCCCTCGGCCTTATAGAGAACAAGCTGAAGGAGCATGGACTCAAGGCGGAAATGCACACCATCCGTGCGGGAGATACCTTCAGGCTGGGAAGGCATTTTTCCATAGAAGCTCTGAGGATAACACATTCGATAGCAGACTCCATATGCCTCAGCATAACGACGCCGGCAGGGCGCATTTTCCATACAGGAGACTTCAAAATAGACTATACGCCTGTAGACGGAGATCCGATAGATTTTGCCAGACTGGCGCAGATAGGAGCTGAAGGCGTGCTGCTGATGATGGCTGACAGCACCAACGTGCTGAGACAGGGCTATACATCGTCGGAGAGAGTTGTAGGACGTACACTTGAGAATATATTCAGAAGCTCGGACAAGAGAATCATAATCGCCACATTCTCATCCAACGTCCACAGAATACAGAAGATAATAGATATAGCGGTCCACTGCAACAGAAAGGTGGCTATTTCCGGCAGGAGCATGGTCAACGTAGTTGATCTGGCGCAGAATCTCGGATATATACACATACCTGCCAATGTACTGGTGGATCTAAATAAGACAAAGAACATACCGGACAAGGAGCTGGTGGTTATAACAACGGGAAGCCAGGGAGAGCCTATGTCGGCTCTGGCAAGAATGGCTTCATCCGAGCATAAGGCCATCAATATAAGGCGCGGTGACATGGTCATCCTCTCATCCACACCTGTTCCCGGCAATGAGCTGACTGTTGCCAACGTGGTAAACCAGCTGGTGGAAAAGGGCGCTGAAGTAATATATTCAGATATCGCAGAGATTCATGCATCAGGTCACGCCTGCCGTGAAGAGCTGAAGCTGATGCATTCGCTGATAAAGCCGAAGTATTTCATGCCTGTACATGGAGAATACAGACATCTGTTGGCTCACGGAGAGTTGGCCAACACCATAGGCACTCCTATGGACAACATCTTCCTGCTGGAAAACGGAGATTGTCTCACCGTGTCTGCAGATTCAGCTGTTCAGACCAAGGGTGAATGCGAGGCAGAAGGTATAATGGTGGACGGCCTGGGCGTAGGAGATGTTGGCAACATAGTATTGAGAGACAGGAGACTTCTTTCGGAATCAGGACTGATAATACTGGTGGCATCCATCGAAAAGCAGACAAACACCATTGTGTCGGGTCCGGACATCATATCCAGAGGCTTCGTGTATGTGAGAGAAAACGAAGATCTCATAGATGCGGCATGCGATCTGGCTGAGAGCATTCTTATAGACTGCATGGCACGGAATATGAAAGACTGGAACGGCATGAAGACGGCCGTAAGGGAAGGTCTCAGAAAATATATATACAGTAAGACCAAGAGAAATCCTGTTATATTACCTATTTTTATGGAGGTTTAATTATGAACGTATACGATCAGGCACATTCGCTGGCTACTGCAATTAAAGAATCCGAGGAATTCAAGCAGTACGATCAGAGTAAAAAAGAAGTTGAGGCAAATCCTGAGCTGGATGCTGCCATAAAGGATTTTATGGGCAAGCAGTTCGAGCTTCAGACACAGCAGATGATGGGTCAGGAGATGGATGCCGAAGCTCTTTCAAAGCTTCAGCAGCTTTCGGCCATCCTGATGCAGGATCCGTCAGCGGCGCAGTATCTGCAGAACCAGATGCGTTTTTCCATGATGATGGCAGACGTATATAAAATAATAGCAGACGTTGCCGATTTCGGCATGGGGCCTGCAGGAGGCACAAATGAATAATCAGGCTAAAATGGTTAAGACGCCGGAGGAGCTGCTGAAGATCATGAAGGCGGCTGCAATGGGCGATAAATGCTTTTCCCACATACTCGGATATATCAGGGCAGGCATGACTGAGCTGGAGGTGGCTGATGAGATTGAGCGCACACTGAGAAGCTACGGCGCAGAGGGATTGTCTTTTCCCACCATATGCGTGTCAGGCGTGAATACCACTCAGCCTCATGGCGAGCCGTCCGACAAGATAATAGAAGAAGGCGACTTCGTTACTATGGATTTCGGCGCTGTGGTGGAGGGCTACTGCGGCGATATGACCAGAACCATAGCTGTCGGTCATGTCAACGATGAACAGAGAAAGGTGTACGATATAGTGCTGAGATCTCAGCTGGCAGGGCTTGAAGCATGCAGGGCAGGAGTAAGATGCAGAGATGTGGATCATGCTTCCAGAAGTATAATTGCCGATGCCGGATACGGAGAATATTATATTCACGGTACAGGTCACGGAGTAGGCAGAGAGGTTCATGAAGCTCCTACGCTGAACGCCAAAAGCGATGAAATCCTTGAGGAATTCATGCCGGTGACGGTGGAGCCCGGAATATATATTCCCGATAAATTCGGAGTTCGCATTGAGGACTTGGCAATTATCACAGAGTTTGGTATAATAAATGCAGTAAAATCTCAAAAAAGTTTAATAATTATTTAATATTACGGTTAAAGAAAGGGCAGTTTATTATGATTTATGCAGGTGATTTCAGAAAAGGTATTACCTTTGAAATGAACGGTGAACCACATGTTGTGCTGGATTTTCAGCATGTAAAGCCGGGCAAGGGTGCAGCTTTTGTAAGAACAAAATATAAAAACATACTGTCGGGAGCAACAAGGGAGGAAGCCTTCAACCCTGATGACAAATTCCCTAAGGCTCACATCGAGACAAAGACAATGCAGTATCTTTACAATGACGGAGAGCTGTACTACTTCATGGACGAAGAGACATACGATCAGGTTCCAATCACTCACGATCAGGTGGAGGACGCCATCAAATATCTGAGAGAGAATGACGAGGCCACCATCAAATTCTATAAGGGAAACGCTTTCCTTGTAGAGGCTCCTAACTTCGTTGATCTGAAGGTCATCGAAACTGAGCCGGGTGTAAAGGGAAATACGGCGACAAACGTTACTAAGGCCGCTGTGGTAGAGACAGGTGCGACGATACAGGTTCCTATCTTCATAGAAGAGGGAGAGGTTATTCAGATCGACACGAGATCAGGGGAATATCTGGGAAGATCAAAATAAGCGATATTTTTTCTTAAAGGGACGCGCTGCTGTCCCTTTATTTGTAGTTTTTGATGAATAAGAGAGGTACTAAATGTTGAAGCTGATTAATGGTAAAATCAAGCTCATACTGATAATTGCCATTGTACTTGTAGTAATAATCACCGGGGGAAGTCTAATATATCTAAGCGGCCTCGGAGCTGTCGACAGCGAAAACGATGAGCCTGTAAATGTCAATATCCCGTCCGGAAGCGGCGCCTCCGCCATCGTCGAAATTCTCGATGAAAACGGACTGGTGAAAAACAAGACATGCGCCAAGATACACGCAAGGATAGGAGGGTATGATTCCCTACAGGCAAACTCTTATATTTTCAGCAGGAGCATGACGCTGCCTGAAATATTTGAAGCCATAAATACGGGAGATTTCGATTATCTTTCCAAGGACAAGCTGACCATACGTGAAGGTCTCACCATACCGCAGACGGCAGATGCCATAGCCGAGGAGCTTCCTTTCACAAGGGATGAGCTGATCGCCAAGTGGGCTGACAAGGCCTTCCTCCAGCAGCTCATAGATAAGTACTGGTTTATTACGGATGATATACTTAATGCAGATATCAAATATCCTCTTGAAGGATACCTGTATCCGGAGACGTATTTCATCACTGAGGAAGAGCCTACCATCGAGAGCATTACCATTATGATGCTGGATATGATGGATCAGCAGCTTTCTTCAATGAAAAAAGATATAGAAGACAGCGATTTTTCCGTACACGAGCTTCTCACCCTGGCTTCCATAGTGGAAAAGGAATCCAGCAATGTGAAGGAGGACATGCCTGAGGTTGCCGGAGTGTTTATAAACAGGCTTAATCAGGGCATTTCTCTGGGAAGTGATGTTACCGTCAACTATATATTTGAGAAGGATGGAGTTGAGCTTACCGTAAGTCAGCTTGATTCAGACAATAAATACAATACACGTAAGTTCACGGGACTTCCTCCCGGCCCAATATGCACAGTTAATACAAATGCCATCGACAGCGTGTTGAATTACAAGGAAACTGATTATATGTTCTTCTATGCAACTCCTGAGGGCGAGATAATCTTCTCAAAGACTGTCGAAGAGCATAATAAGGCTGTAGAGGAACATCCATGGAGTTAGGACAGACAGAGGAAAAATGAATATTACCAACAATATAATCACTGCGTATATAAACAACCTGTACTGCTGCAGCAACCCAAAGCTTCAGGAGCTGAGACGCTTTGCCGAGGAAAAGAAGGTACCCATAATACTCAAGGACACCGAAGGGCTTCTTCTCAGTCTTCTAAGAATCAAGAAGCCTGCAAGACTTCTTGAGATAGGCGCTGCCGTGGGATATTCGGCATGCTGCTTTGCAGACGGATGCGGATGCAGCGTCACAACCATAGAGGCCGACGAGGAAGCATATAAGACGGCTCTTGCCAATGTGGAAAATCTGGGCTTCAGCGACAAGGTTACGGTGCTGGGAGGAGATGCCAGAGACGTCCTTGAAAATATGGCGTCGGAGATAACAGATGATAAGCTCTTTGATGTGGTGTTCATAGATGCTGCAAAGAGCCATTACAAGACTTTCTGGGATCTTTCGCTGCCTCTCTGCAGGCAGGATGCCCTCATCATATGCGATAACGTTCTGATGAAGGGAATGACTGCATCGGACGAATATGATCCGGGGAAAAAATACAAGACCAGCATCAGAAGGATGCGCGAATTCGTTAAATATATTACTGAGCTTGATTATGCCGACACATGCATACTGCCTGTGGGTGACGGTATATCTCTCAGCGTGATAAACAAAAAGGTAAACATGTAGATATTATGAAAAAGCTTGAATTACTTGCTCCTGCGGGAGATTTGGAAAAACTTAAGATAGCAGTTGACTACGGGGCTGACGCTGTATATTTCGGCGGAGAAATGTTCAGCCTGCGTGCCGGAGCAGGGAACCTTACCATAGAGGAAATCGAAGAGGGCGTTGCCTATGCTCATGAGAGAAATGTTAAATGTCACATGACATTCAACATTTTCGCACATAATGAGGATATAGCCCCTCTCAGCGATTATCTGCAGAGGATAAAGCATATCCCTGTAGATGCGTATATAGTTTCAGATCCTGGGGTAATCGCACTCATCAAGGAGGCTGTTCCCGATGCAGAGCTTCATCTGTCCACTCAGGCCAACATGACCAACTATGTGACGGCAAATTTCTGGCATTCTCAGGGCGTCAAGAGGATCGTGCTGGCAAGGGAGCTTACCTTCGGGGAAATAAAGGATATCCGAAGCAGGATACCTGAGAGCATGGATCTGGAAGCATTCATACACGGAGCCATGTGCATTTCGTATTCCGGCAGATGTCTTCTCAGCAACTTTATGATAGACAGGGATGCCAACAGAGGCCAGTGTGCCCATCCGTGCAGATGGAAATACAGGCTTGTTGAAGAGCAGCGTCCCGGTGAGTACTATCCTGTGGAAGAAGACGAAAGAGGCACTTACATAATGAATTCCAAGGATCTTTGTATGCTTGAGCATATTCCGGATATTGTGGAGGCAGGCGTTTCATCAGCCAAGATCGAAGGCAGGATGAAGAGCGTTTTTTATGTCGCTACCATCGTAAGCGCATACAGACGTGCCATAGACGCCTATTATGAAGACCCCGACAATTATGTTTTCGACCCGTCATGGATGACGGAGCTCAAAAAGGTAAGCAGACGTGAGTTCACCACGGGCTTTTACTACAACAAGCCGACAGACGAGGATCAGAATTATCAGACCAGCGCATACACCAGAGATTACAGCTTTATCGGAATGGTGAAGGAATACGAGCCCGAAACATGTATGGCAGTGGTGGAGCAGAGAAACAAAATGTCTGTGGGAGAGGAAATAGAGGTCTTCGGACCGGGTCGTGACTTCTTTTCGCAGAAACTGGAGGTTTTATTGGATGAAGAAGGTCAGCCTATCGAATCAGCACCGCATCCTCAGCAGATAGTTAAGATCAAAATGAAAGAGCCGGTTGAGAAGAATTTCATTCTCAGAAAGAGAAAAAGTTAAAAACATGTGCTTTACAAAGCATGTGTGTTGGAATAAAATAACTATAACATTTTAATGCAAGAAAGGAGAAAAAAATGTCATCTGACAGCGGGCCCTTGTGGTCACAATTAGTTTTATTAGTAGTACTCATAGCGGTAAACGCATATTTTGCCGCTGCGGAGATCGCCATGGTCTCTGCCAACAAAAACAGGATCAAAACCCTCGCAGGAGAGGGAAACAAGAAGGCTATCGCACTTGATAAGCTTCTTGATGAGCCCAATACGTTTCTTTCAGCCATCCAGGTCGTAATTACCCTGGCAGGCTTCTGGAACAGTGCCGAGGCTGCTGTAAGTCTTTCAGGATATGTGAGCGAGCTTTTTCATCTCTCACAGTTTTCCTACGGAAAAAGCGTGTCGGTATTCATAGTCACTGTTCTCCTCTCATTCTTCACCCTTGTTCTAGGTGAGCTTGTACCTAAAAGGATAGCTATGATACATGCCGACGGCATGGCTATGGCAGTTGTAAAACCGATACTTGTAATTTCCAAGGTACTGAAGCCGTTCCTATGGCTTATTTCAGTATCCGTAACAGTGGTTCTTAAGATATGCAGACAGAAAACCGACGTTGTGGACTCTGAGTATTCGGAGGAGGACGTTGTTTCCATGCTTGAGGCAGGAAGAGCCAGCGGTGAACTGAAGGAGACGGGAAAGAAGATGATCACCAGCATATTCGCTTTCGATGATCTTCTGGCGTACGAGGTGATGACTCCGCGAACAGACGTATTTTCCATAGATATCAATGCTCCTACGGAAGAATACATCGACGAGCTGATGGAACTCAGATATTCAAGAATCCCTGTATATGAAGATGACAGCGACAATATCATAGGTATCCTGTACATCAAGGACTACCTGATCAAGGCTCGTGAGGACGGCTTTGATAACGTGGACATAAGATCCATACTCAGAAAGCCGTATTTCGTACCTGAAACCAAGATCATAGATTCGCTGTTCTTTGAGCTTCAGGCCACCAAGCAGCATATAGCCATACTCATAGATGAATACGGCGGATTCTCCGGTATTGTAACCATGGAAGATATTATCGAAGAGGTCATGGGCGATATCGACGATGAATACGACGAAGAGGAGCCTGAGATCCAGAAAATATCCGATGATACTTTCATCATAGACGGAAGCATGGACCTCGACGATATCGACGAGGAGCTCAACATAAATCTGGAATCGGACAACAGTGAGACCATCGGAGGCTTCATCATAGACATCCTCGGTGAGATCCCTGATGAAAACGATGTGGGCAGTGAAGTAACATTTGAAAACTACAAGTTCAGGATAGATTCCATAAAGGACAGAAGAATAGAGCAGATAACTCTGACGATCCTTCCTGAGGCTGCAGAAGAGGAAGAAAAGAATGAAGAAGATCAGTGATATGGTCTTTAGTGTGTTTGAAGGCCTTGAAACCAATAATTTTTCCGTGCTGGGGCGACCTGATGAGCCCATGTGGGAAAGGCCTCTTATAGGCATTGCTGCAGGGGATGATCCTTATTACGATTTTCTCAAGGAGCATATCGGGGATTTTCACTGGTCGCCGGCTGAAGCCTTTGCCATGAAATATCATGAAGCTCCGGATGCGGCAGGACTGCGAGTTATAAGTATAATTTTTCCACAGGCGGAAAATACCAGAGCGCTTCAGAGCAAGGAAAACAGCTTTCCCTGTGATAACTGGCTTGTTTCAAGAGGAGAGTGGGAAAATTTCATAGGTGAGTTTTCCTTGGAGCTTGAAAGGGAATTCGAAAGGGAAGGTATTCGTGCAGCGTCCATAGATCTTATTTCCGGATTTTCAAGACATAAATCCGAAACACTGGGCATCGCTTCAAACTGGTCCCACAGACATACTGCATTCGCTGCGGGAATGGGGACATTCGGTCTCAGCGACGGATTCATAACGGAAAAAGGTATGGCGGTGAGGATGACCTCCGTTATCGCAGAATGTGATGCACAGATAACGCCACGAGGCGACAGAGGCCACTACGACTGGTGCCTGTACTTCAGGAGCGGTATATGCGGAGCGTGCATAAGAAGATGTCCTGTACGTGCCATTTCCGAAAAAGGGCACGATAAGGATAAATGCACGGCATATGAGGCTCCCGCCTGTGAAAAATATTGGCCTGAGCATATCGAAAGAAAAAACTACATATTCGGCTGCGGACTTTGCCAGACGAAGATACCGTGCATGGATAAGCGGCCATAAAGCATCTAAAGAATGTTAATACATTGATTTCAACGAGTGTGCATGGGAAGTTACTTCCCTTGCACGCTTTTTTTCTTTCACGGAAATCTTGAAGTCATATTTTCTTGGACAAGGAATATCCTTTAATAACACAGAAAAGAAAAGGTTGCAGGTTAAAGGATATGGATAAAAACACTGAAAAAATACTGATGAAGCTTCCGGATGAAGTAAAGAGCAGACTTCTGCGGCTTCCTGAGCGTTTCATTTCAGATTTTGAGGAAATAAGGGTAAAGAGCAGATGCAGCACTATGGTCATAAGCTGCGGTAGAGAGATGAGTCTAAATGACGCAGAATATATGACTCCGGAGCTCCTGGAGGAGATACTCAACAGACTGCTCAACTATTCATATTACGCATATGAGGAGGAACTGTCCAAGGGATACATAACCATTGAGGGCGGCCACAGAGTCGGTGTATGCGGTAGGGTTGTGCTTAACAATGGCAGAGTTCATACCATAAAGGATATCTCATCGATGAACATAAGGCGTAGCCGCCAGATAATAGGCTCTGCAGGAAAGATCATGGGCTCCGTTGTCGACATGAACAGCCGCAGGATATTCAATACGCTAATCATCTCTCCTCCCAAGTGCGGCAAGACTACACTGCTGAGAGATATAGCCAGAAGCCTTAGCATCATGGGCTGGAGAGTGGGTATATGTGATGAACGATCTGAGATAGCAGGCTGCAGCAATGGAGATACAGGCTACGATCTGGGCTGCCGAACAGATATTCTTGACGGCTGTCCAAAGGCTCAGGGAATAATGATGCTGATAAGAGCCATGTCGCCTGATGTGATCATCACAGATGAAATCGGAAAGAAGGAGGATGTGGCTGCCATCGAAAGTGCCATGTATGCCGGAGTGAAGACAATCACCTCCATTCACGGCAACAGTTACGAAGAGGTCGTTTCTTCGACAGTAGGGGAGCTGATTCTCAATCGTGTATTCGAAACGCTAATATTCCTGTCGTCGGAGCCTTCTACAGGTACAGTGAGAAAAGTCATGAAGCTGGCAGGTATGAAAAGAGGTGATGCAGATGCTTAAGATGGCAGGATGCGTGATGGTTTTCGTCGGCTGCCTGTTTATGGGATATTTTAAAGCTCTTTCCTTCAGGGGACGATGCATAGAGCTGGAAAATATCCTTGAGATTCTGAAGCTGATGGAGCTGGAAATAACCTACAGAAAGGAGCCTCTGGCAAAGATGTTCAGGAAAGTCTCGGAATCGAGGAAATGCTGGTTTACCAATATCCTTGTGACATGCAGCGATATGATGGAAATCAAATATTCTCTCAGGGATTCGTGGACAACGGCTCTAAATGAATGGCAGGCAGGCTGTCCTCTGGAAAAGGAGGATGTGGATATATTGCGTGATATGGTGTCAGGTCTTGGGAGAAGTGATTCTCGCAGTCAGTCCAGAATATTTACGCCTGCGGCTTTAAGGCTTGAAGCTAATCTTAAAAAGGCAGCAGAGCGGGAAGAAAAGCTGGGGAGAATGTACAAGGCTCTGGGAACGGCTGCCGGTATCGTCATCGTTATCCTGATAATTTGAAGAGGTGTTTCATATGGAAATAGATATAATATTCAAGATTGCTGCCATAGGTATCGCTACGGCTGTTCTCAACCAGGTGCTTATAAAGGCGGGGCGTGATGAACAGGCGATGCTCACAACTCTTGCAGGGGTAATAATCGTACTCATGCTTGTTATACAGATGGTGACAGAGTTTTTTGATGCAGTAAGAACTTTTGTGGAGTTCTAGAGGTTTCACGGTGGAAATACTTAAAATAGCCGCTATTGCCATAACAGGCGTACTGCTGGCGGCGCTCATAAAGAACACCAGCAGGGAGATATCCCTCTATGTCATCTTTGCCACGGCGATATTGATAGTTCTTGCAATCATCGACAGGCTGGCAGGTATATTCATCTTTTTAGAGGATATCTACGATAACGTTACCTATGGGAGAGAGTTCTTTCCTGTGATAATAAAGGTCCTGGCAGTGGCATACATAACCGACTTTACCGCTCAGCTCTGCAAGGATGCCGGAGAGAACTCCGTGGGATCGAAGGTGGAGCTGGCAGGAAAAATAACTATATTTTATATTGCCATGCCCATCCTTACGTCCATACTTGGGCTGATAAAGCAGCTTCTGGGTTGAATGATGAACGGGGAGATAATATGGATCATCAACAGATAATAGACGAACAGCTGGGATCGATGGACATGACAGAGCTGGAAAGAATGGTGGAGGACACCCCATATGCATCTGAAATATTTGACGATTTGTCAGTAGAGGGTATAATACATGAGCTTATGAACGGGCAGCCGCTCTTCGATTCGGAAAACATACTCGACAACCTTCTGGACCTGTTTCTTCTTGAAATAAGAAGCGCAGTGGTGCTTGGGTGTCAGATTCTCATAGTATGCATCTTCACAGGTCTTCTGTCCAACATGTCCAATTCTTTCGGTAACAAGACAGTATCATCTCTCGGCACGATTATATGCAGCTTTATAATAATTGCACTTTGCACGGGAAGCTTCTATCAGACGTATGAAACATGCAGCATGACGATGGAAACCATGACATCTTCCATGGGTATACTTCTTCCCATCATGATACCGCTTCTAATATCCATGGGCGGCTTTTCATCCGGAAGCATAATGAACCCTGTGATACTCGGAGCTGTAACGGGATTCAACTTCATAATGCAGCACATAGTGCTGCCGCTGATTTTCTTATCGGTGATATTCCTTCTGATAAACAGTATAACAGAACGTGATTATATTCGTAAGCTTTCCGTGTTCCTCAGGAGACTGGGGCTTTTTATCACAGGACTTACAATCACGATATTTTCGGGAATAACAGCCATTCAGGGGATAGTGACCAAATCAGCCGACGGCATTCTGATGAACACCGCCAGATTTTCAATAGATAATTTCGTTCCCATAATCGGAGGCTTTGCTGCAGATTCTCTTGATATGGTTATAAGCTGCATAGGGCTGATAAAAAATGCCGTAGGGATAGTGGGAATCGTTCTGATAATATCGCTGCTGATACTTCCGGTAATAAAGCTTCTTGCCATTGCAGCCGTATATAAGATAACAGCAATTGCGGCAGAGCCCGTGGCCAGTAAAAATATATCCGACAGTCTCAATGAAATAGGTACGGCGGCAGTTACCATGACAGTGGTTCTCGGTGCGGGAGCTTTCATGTTCCTGATTTTCATAACCATAATCATGGGTATGGGAGGAGGAAGCATGTGGACATCGTAAAGGATTGGATATGCAATATGTTTATAATGATACTTTCACTTTCGTTCATGGAAATGCTGTTGCCGGACACATCAATATCGAAATATATCAAATTCATCTTTTCTCTTGTGATTATGGCTGCCGTCATATATCCGCTGGCAGGGTTTATTGTGGAATATTAATGGATTAATACTATATAAATATACAGGAGGGTTTAAATTGCTGAGTAAACTGTTAAACGATCCGGCGTTCAGGGAAAAAGGGCTGAAGATCATAGCTGTACTCATAATCCTTGCCGTCGTGCTTCTTTCCTTCGATGTTTTGACACAGACGAAGGACGGAAGAAGGCAGATAGTTGACGATGACGGAGGAACGGAGGCGGAGCTGTGTGCGATACTTTCCGATATAGAGGGTGTGGGCGAGGTGGACGTCATGCTTCAGTACGATGATTCGGAAAAGATAACGGGAGCTATAGTGACAGCAGAGGGAGCAGGCGATCCCGTTGTGAGGAACAATGTTGTCAAGGCAGTCATGGCATTGTTCGATATATCTGCATCAGGTGTGGAGGTGTTCGAAAAAAGCTCGGCAGGATCAGTTAAGGAGGATAGAGTCAATGAAAATCAAAGGTAAAGATCATTCGTTCATAAGACAGAACAGAAAGAAGATAACTGCGACGGCTGCGCTGGTGCTATGCTTAGGCATATATGCAGTTACAGGCAGCCTGATGACGGAGGAGACGGGAAGCGATGATATACCCCTGCACGACGGTGATGTGCTGGTGACATCCGATGATATCAGCGATATGGAAAACACGGATACATACATGCAGGAGCTGAGGGCAACGCTGGACATGGACAGAAATGAGATAATATCCATGCTTGAAGATGCAGAGGCATCCGCACCTACGGCTGAGGAAAAGAAGAATGCATCGCGTGAGAAAATGAAGCTTCTGGAATACATGGAACAGGAAAAAACGGTGGAAGCATTGATAAAGAACAAGAACCTTCCCGATACCTTTGTGGTGATAACGGACAACGGTGTGAACGTTACCGTAAATACAGAAAAGCTGGATCAGCCCACTGTAACTAAAATCTGTGAAATAATAATGAGACAGACGGACAGGAAGGCAAGTGAAATTGTGGTGCAGGATGCGTCATGACAGATTGTAATTTTATCTTGAATTTGTTATAATAAATCCCAAAGGCAATACTTAATGATTCAGGGAATTAATATGGTATACAATGACGATATAATAAAGGTTTCCGATGAGGTCGTCGCTGTGTGTGCAGTCAATTCCACATTGAAAACAGAAGGAGTTGCAAGTCTCGCCGGAGGCTTTTCCAACGCTCTCTCAAGGAATTTTCTGGGCAAGGAGCTGATGTCCAAGGGAATAAAGGTCAGCCAGTCTGATGAAGGCGTTGAAATAGATGTACATATCATCGTAAAATACCGCGTGAAGATACCTGCAGTGGCATGGGATATCCAGGAAAATGTCAAGAAGGAAATACAGTCCATGACGGGTCTTGCGGTAAAAGCAGTAAATATACACGTACAAGGTGTTGAAATACCATCGGAAGGAAGCAATACAGATGACCAGAAACAAAGCACGTGAGATTCTCATGCAGATAATGTATGAAATGGATATGTCCAAGACAATGGATCGCAATACAGCAGAGGCTCTGACGGAAAAAAAGCTGTCGGGCAATCATATGGAGAGAGGCAGGCGTCTCATATTGAGCATTATCAACGATCTTCCTGCCATAGATGATGAAATAAACAGACACAGCAGATCATGGAAGACCAGCAGGATGCCAAAGGTGGATCTGGCCATAATGAGGCTGGCTTCAGGAGAGCTCAAGTACAATGAAGATGTTCCGCAGGCTGTAGTGATAAACGAAGCCATAAACATGGCGAAAAAATACGGTACAGAAAGATCAGCTAGATTTGTCCACGGCGTCTTGGGCGCCATAGCCAATGACAATGAGCAGTAGATATATTCTGGGTATAGATACCAGCAATTACAAGACATCCTTAGCTGTAGTGGACGACAGCATGGCAATATTATGCGACATCAGAAGATTTCTGAAGGTAAAACAGGGCGAAAAAGGATTGAGACAATCCGACGCCCTTTTTCAGCATGTGAGAAATCTTCCGGAGATGATGAAGGAAATGAGACAGCAGTTCAACGGTGAATTTTTAGGCGTTGCATACTCATCAAGGCCAAGACCTGTCGAAGGCTCGTATATGCCTGTATTTCTGGCAGGAAAAACCATCGCCGAATCACTGGGAGCGGCAATGAACATACCTGTAATGGAGTTTTCACATCAGGAGGGACATATAGAGGCTGTAAAATATTTTTCGGATTTCAGAGATGAAAAGAGCCTGATGGTATGTCACTTTTCAGGAGGAACCACAGAGCTTCTTCGTGTTGACGACAATACAGGAGGCTATGACATAAGTATAATCGGAGGAACTAAAGACATTTCCTTCGGACAAGTTCTGGACAGAGCAGGCGTAACTCTGAGAATGGAATTTCCCGCAGGCCGGGAGCTTGATGATATGGCTGTAAGTGCGAAGACATCATCCGGCAGGCTGACAACGATAAAGGTTAAGGATGCGTTTCTAAACCTTTCGGGCATCGATACTCAAATCAACAGAACATTGAAAGACGCTGAAGCTGAAGATATCAGCATGATAATCCGTGAGCTTTTTGAAAAGCTGTCTTCAGCAATGGCTGAAATGATAATACAGGGTGCATCCGCTTCAGGAATCACAAAGGTGATAATGGCGGGAGGAGTTTCCTCCAGCCGCTTCATAAGGAAGTATCTGGATGGTAAGCTCAAGGATACCGGCATAACGGCGGTGTTCAACGATAACGGGCTGGCACAGGATAACGCTGTTGGCACAGCCCTGCTGGGAGGACGAAAGATATGGCGCTGAAGCCTGTAAAAGTATCACAACTTAACAGCTATATCAAACGATTGCTGCAGACAGATCCCATACTGGGAAATGTCTCAGTCATCGGTGAAATTTCAAATCTCAAATTTCACGGCTCAGGCCACGTCTATTTCTCTCTTAAGGATGAAACCGGTAAAGTCAGCTGTTTTCTTCCTGCGGGCAATGTGGGAAAGATAAACTTTGAGCTTGAGGAGGGGATGGAGGTCACGGCTCACGGCTACATATACCTCTATGAACGAGGCGGAAGCTATTCCATAAATATCAGAGACATGGAAGCATCCGGCAAGGGAGATCTGGCGGCAGCCTTTGAAAAGCTGAAATCAAAGCTTCAGGCAGAGGGCCTTTTTTCACAGGAGCATAAGAAGCCTCTGCCTCAGTTTCCATATAAGGTGGCGGTTGTCACATCGCCTACAGGTGCGGCGGTTAGAGATATACTTAAGATAATAAAGCAGAAAAACAATATCGTGGATATCCTAGTATATCCTGTTCTGGTACAAGGTCCGGATGCAGCCGCCGACATAGCTGCGGCGCTGAAGGATATCAATGAAAAACACTGCGATGTTGACGTTATCATCGCAGGTCGTGGAGGCGGATCGGCAGAGGAGCTGTGGGCTTTCAACGAAGAAATCGTTGCAAGGAGCATTTTCGCATCAGAAATACCCATCATATCAGCGGTTGGTCATGAAACTGATTTTACCATCGCCGATTTTGTTGCCGATCTAAGGGCTGAGACACCTACTGCAGCTGCGGAAAAAGCAGTTCCCGATACGGCTATGCTCATGGAATATGTTGAATCCGTAATGGTTGAAGCTCGAAGGAATCTTCGCATGGTGGTAAAGGACAGGGAGAAGAAGCTTCAGCTCCTTGATCCCAAGGTATTCCGGAGGGATATACAGGGAAGAATAGCCATGGAGCATATGCGCATAGACTCACTGATGGAAGATATGACTGAAAATATCCGCAAGCTCGTAAGAGAAAAACAGCACAGGCTTGAGCTGGCAGGTGAAACACTGAAAACCTCGGACCCAAAGGCTATACTGAAAAAAGGATATTCCGTAGTCACTGATGAGGACGGGAATATCTTGAGAGACGTTACGAGGCTCGCAGACAATCAGATAATCAACATAGAGGCTGCCATAGGCCATGCAAAAGCACGTATTGTAGATCAGAGAAAGGAATCGTGATATGGAGGAAAAGAAAAACTTTGAAGAGCTGCTGAAGAAACTTGAAGATGCGTCCTCACGGCTTAAATCAGAAGACATCTCCATTGAGGATGCCATCAAAAGCTATGAAGAGGGAATAAAGTATTACAAAGAATGCAGTGAGATCCTGAAAAAAGCGGATCAGAAAATAGAGATGCTTACGAAATAAGGAGGTGCAGTATGAAGGAATACAGCTTTGAAGATTACAAGGAACTTGTCGAAGAACATCTTATGGATTTCATTCCTGAAGTCGACCACAAGAGCATAACGCTCTATGAGTCGATGAAATACAGCCTGACTGCAGGCGGCAAGAGGATAAGGCCTGTACTGCTGCTGGCAGCCTGCGACTTTTGCGGAGGCAACGTAGAGGAAGCGCTTCCATATGCCTGCGCCATAGAATATATACACACGTATTCTCTGATACATGATGATCTTCCGTGCATGGACGATGACGATCTGAGACGTGGGATTCCGACAAATCACAAGGTTTATGGAGAAGCCATGGCCGTTCTGGCCGGTGACGGACTTCAGTCTGCTGCCTTCGAGGCCATGAACAGGGATATGATTCTGTATTTCGACAATGCGGACGCACTGAAGAAGCGAATTAAGGCATCCTATGAAATAAGCCGCGGCTCCGGCTGCAGAGGTATAGTGGCAGGGCAGGTGGCAGACATGGAAGCCATGGACAAGTCTTCCTCCAAAGAAATGCTTGATTATATACATCTTTCAAAGACGGCCGCCCTCATCGTGGCTGCTGTACGTGCAGGCGCTTATCTGGGAAATCCCGATAGTGAGACTCTGGACAATCTCACAATCTTTGCCGAAAGCCTAGGGCTGGCATTCCAGATTCGCGACGATATCCTTGATGTGGAGGGAAGCGAAGAGGAGATGGGTAAAAAGGCAGGTATGGACTGCAAGAATAAGAAGGCGACATATCCTGCTCTTCACGGAATAGATGAGTCAAGAAGACGTCTTCAGGAGCTTACAGACACTGCAACTGACGCTTTGAAGCAGTATTACGATAATGCGGAAGTATTCACAAAGCTGGCTAATCAACTGGCTGTAAGAGGTTATTAATATGAATAAATATCTTGAGAAGCACAGCTTCCCCGATGACTTAAAAAAAATGGACTATGACGAGCTGGAGCTTCTTACTTATGAAATAAGGGATTTTCTTGTTGAGGAGGTATCCAAAACCGGAGGTCATCTCGCATCAAATCTGGGCGCCGTGGAGCTTACCATAGCGCTTCACAAGGTTTTTGATTCACCTGAAGACAAGCTTATATGGGATGTAGGTCATCAGTCCTACGTACATAAGATTCTCACGGGAAGAGCAGGAAACTTTTCCGGTCTTCGTCAGATGAACGGCATGAGCGGCTTTCCCAAGTCGAAAGAAAGCCCTCACGATATTTTCGATACGGGACACAGCAGCACATCCATATCTCTGGGACTTGGACTGGCAGCTGCCCGTGATCTGAAAGGCGAGGACTACAACGTCATATCCATAATAGGAGACGGCGCCATGACAGGCGGCATCGCCTTTGAAGCATTGAACAATGTGGAAACTCTGGGAAGCAAGCTCATCGTCATCCTCAACGATAACGAGATGTCCATATCCAAGAATACCGGCGGTTTTTCCAAATATCTGGGAAGGCTCAGAGGCTCCAGCAGGTACCGTGCCATGAAGGCTCAGATAAAAAAGAATGTATCAAAGGTGCCGGTAATAGGAGAGGGCATGATCGCAGGGATGAAGCACGCCAGAGATTCCATTAAATACGCCATGATCGATGGAATAGTTTTTGAGGAGCTGGGATTTAAATATTTCGGGCCTGTGGACGGCCACAACATGAAGCAGCTGTGCGAGACACTGGAGCTGGCAAAGGATTACGGAAAGCCGGTCTTCATTCATGTGATAACGAAAAAGGGAAAGGGCTACACCAAGGCTGAGGAACGTCCTGATGTATTCCACGGCATCGGACCATTCGATATGGATACGGGAGAGCCTCTTAAAAAGGACGAAGCCATCTCATATTCAAAAGTATTCGGAAACAAGCTGACGGAAATGGCTGAGAAAGACGACAGGATAACTGCGGTGAGCGCCGCCATGATAGAAGGCACAGGGCTTGCAGGCTTCAAGAAAAGCTTTCCGCAGAGAATGTTTGACGTGGGAATTGCAGAGGGACATGCCGTCACCTTTGCCGCCGGCCTTGCCAAGGCAGGTCTCAGACCTTACGTTGCCGTTTATTCCACATTCCTTCAGAGAGCATACGATCAGATAGTGGAGGATGTATGCCTTCAGAACCTTCCTGTGGTATTCTGTCTGGATCGTGCAGGCATTGTAGGTTCTGACGGAGAAACACATCACGGTATTTTCGACATAAGCTATATGAGGCATATGCCCAATCTGACCATAATGGCTCCAAAGGATGGAGCTGAGCTTGAAGCCATGCTGGAATATTCCGCTCAGCTGGACGGCCCGTGTGCCATAAGATATCCCAGGGGCGGCGCCCATGATATTTCGGAAACAGGCAAAATCGCTGCCGGCAGAGCTCATCAGCTGAAAAGAGGCACGGATGTAGAGATATGGTCCGTGGGAGCGATGGCGAAAACCGTACTTGAGGCGGCAGATATACTGAAAAAGAATGATATAAGCGCCAGCGTTATAAACACTGAATTCATCAAGCCTCTTGATACAGGCAGGCTCATGAAATCAGCAGGCAGATTCCCTCTTATAGTGACAGTGGAGGATAATGTCATCACCGGAGGCGCAGGAGAAGGGATCAAGAGCGCACTGGCAGATGAAGATGTCAGGGTAATGAACATAGGATGGCCTGACAGCTTCATAGAACACGGAACATGCGAGGAACTTTACGAAAAATACGGTATGGACGCTCGGTCCATCGCAGAAAGGATCATTAAAGAACTTGAAAAACAGGCTTGATATATTGCTGACTGAAAAAGGTTTTTTTCAGTCAAGAGAAAAGGCCAGAGCCTCCATCATGGCAGGCGTGGTATATGTGGACGGACAGCGCGTGGATAAGCCGGGGGCTTCTGTCAGGGAAGATGCTGAAATTACAGTGAAAGAGGATCTGTGTCCATACGTCAGCAGGGGAGGTCTAAAGCTGGAAAAGGCGCTGGAGCTCTTCGGTTTTTCCCTTGAGGGTGCGGTGGCAGCTGACATCGGAGCTTCCACAGGAGGCTTCACGGACTGCATGCTGCAAAAGGGCGCATCAAAGGTTTTCGCCATAGATGTTGGCTACGGTCAGCTTGACTGGAAGCTGAGGAACGATCCAAGAGTCGTCAATATGGAAAAGGTAAATGTCAGATACCTTGACCTGGATACCATAGACAACGATCTGGACTTCATCAGCATAGATGTGTCATTCATATCATTGAAGCTGGTATTCCCGGTAGCTTCCAAGATCCTTGACGATAACGGATCCGTCGTATGCCTTGTAAAGCCTCAGTTTGAGGCGGGCAGGGAGCAGGTGGGCAAAAAGGGTATCGTCCGCGATCCTGCCGTACACAGAGAAGTGCTGGAAAAGGTCATGGGCTACGGTCGTGAGAACGGTCTGTATCCCCACGGTCTTACTCATTCGCCTGTCACAGGAGCCAAGGGAAATATAGAGTATCTTCTTTATCTGAAGAAGAGCGAGCCGGGTTCGAGCCCGGATATTGACAAAATTGTTTCAGACTCCCATGTGGAGTTGGCGCAATAAATAATGATTTAGGAGAAGGAGAAGAAAAATGCAGTTATCAAACAGAGTTAACTCAATGCAGCATTCACCTATCAGAAGGTTCAATGTCTATGCTTTTGAGGCCAAGAAAAAGGGAAAAAAGGTGTATCATCTGAACATAGGTCAGCCGGATATAGAGACACCTCCTTGCTTTATGGAAGCCATAAGGAATTACGACCAGAAGGTCATCGCCTATTCCGAATCAGGAGGCGAGCTGGTGCTGCTGGACGCCATCATAGGCTACTTCAAGCAGTATGATATGAGCTATGAGAGAAAGAACATCATGATAACCAACGGCGGCTCGGAAGCTCTCAGCATGATATTCACAACCATACTTGATCCCGACGATGAAGTGATCATCGCAGAGCCGTTCTATACAAATTATCATACCTTTGCCACAGGTGCCTGCGGAAAGGTCGTTCCCATCACCACCAAGGCCGAGGACGGATATAATTTCGCAAAGAGAGAGCTGATCGAGGCTGCCATAACTCCGAGAACAAAGGCGATATGCTGTATAAGTCCCGGAAATCCTACAGGCAGGGTTCTGACCATAGAGGACATGAAGCTCATCGGAGAAATAGCAAAAGAGCATGACCTATGGATCATAGCAGACGAGGTTTACAGAGAGTTCGCTTATGATGATCGCCAGGTAACGTCATTCGGTATGCTCAAGGAGCTGGAGGATCGTGTTGTCATCGTAGACTCTGTATCCAAGAGATTCTCGGCGTGTGGAGCCAGAATCGGCTGTATCATCAGCAAGAACGACGAGCTGATGGACGGTATCATGAAAATCGCTCAGGGAAGACTCTGCGTTCCGACGCTGGAGCAGATAGGTGCAGCAGCTCTCTACAATCTCGATAAGTCGTATTACGATGAAGCGAAGGCGGAATACGAAGGCAGGAGAGATGTTGTATATGAGGAGCTGATGAAGATACCGGGAGTCATCTGTCAGAAACCGGGCGGCGCATTTTACATGACGGCAAAGCTGCCTGTTGAAAGCGTTGAGGATCTGCTGATGTTCATGCTGACGGAATTCGATGACAACGGTGAAACAGCCATGTTTACGCCGGCTGAAGGCTTTTACGGCACTCCGGGACTTGGAAAGGATGAAATGCGTATGGCATACGTTCTCAAACAGGAGGATATGAGAAGGGCAGTAGAACTTATCAGACTCGGTATCGAGGCGTATAACAAAAAAATCGGCAAATGATCTATTGTAATGAAAGGAAGTAAGATAATGGCGGCTTCGAAGCTATCACCTATGATGCAGCAGTATATGGATATAAAGGAAAATTACCGAGACTGTATCCTGTTTTTCAGGCTTGGTGATTTCTATGAAATGTTTTTTGATGACGCCAAGCTTGCCTCCCGTGAGCTGGAGCTCACATTGACAGGTAAAAACTGCGGAATGGAAGAAAGGGCTCCCATGTGTGGAGTTCCTTTTCATTCCGCAGATACGTATATATCTCGTCTTGTGGAGAGAGGCTACAAGGTCGCCATCTGTGAGCAGACTGAGGACCCTGCTTCCGTAAAGGGCATAGTCAGACGCGAGGTTGTACAGATAGTCACTCCCGGCACAGTGCTGACAGGCAGCCTTCTCAATGAAAAGGAAAACAATTACATCGCTTCGGTGTTCTCAGATGAACACACCATGGGACTGGCATACTGTGACGTTTCCACGGGAGAAATATACTCAACGGATATAAGCGGTGCCGGAAGATATGAAAACCTTCTGAATGAGCTGGTAAAGATAGATGCCCGTGAGATAATTTTAGACGAAGCAACAGCACAGGAGCTGGATGTGGAAAGCATCAGACCGGTGGTAAAGGCGTATTTTAACTTTCCCGGAGAGGAGTTTTACAGGAGTGAGGCTGCACGCAATGCCATCAGAAGGCAGTTTGGCGTCACATCTCTTATGGGGATAGGTGTTCAGGAGGATTCTTCAGCTGAAATAGCACTGGGCGCACTGCTTCTGTATCTGGTGGAAACGCAGAAAAACAGTCTCAATCATATCGCAGAGCTTTCGTCATATTCCATCGGGCAGCACATGTCGCTGGACAAATCCACCATAAAGAACCTTGAGCTAACCGAAACTCTTTTTGAGAAAAAACTCAATGGCTCTCTTTTGGGCGTTCTCGACAGAACGCAGACAGCCATGGGCTCAAGAAAGCTGAAGCAGTGGCTGAAGGAGCCGCTGCGCGATGTGACCGGCATCAATGAAAGACTGGATGCAGTGGAGGTCCTGGTTGACGATGTTCTCAGAAGAAACAATCTCAGGGAGCATCTCAAGAGGGTATACGACTTTGAAAGGCTCACCGGAAGAATAGCCTGCGGTACAGCCAACGGCAAAGATCTCATAGCTCTGAGAAATTCCTGCGGTGTCATCCCGGATATAAAGGCTGAGCTGGAAAACTCCGGCTCCGTGCTTCTGGAAAAGCTGGGCGGCAGCATCCATGACCTGAAAAACGTCTTTGATTTGATAGACGGCAGCATCGTCGAAGACCCGCCCTTTGCAATAAAGGAAGGCGGAGTGATAAAGGAAGGCTTCTCCGCTGAGCTTGATGAGCTTAAAGCGTCCATAAAGGATGCCCAACAGTGGATCGCCGGACTGGAAGCCGGCGAAAGAGAACGAACAGGCATTAAGAATCTTAAAGTAGGATACAACAAGGTGTTCGGATATTATCTGGAGGTCACCAGATCATACTACGAGCTGATACCTGATAATTATATAAGAAAACAGACACTCGCCAACTGCGAGCGTTTCATCACTCCTGAGCTTAAGGAAACCGAGCGGCTGGTGCTCAATGCAGAGACCAGGATAAACCAGATGGAATACGAGCTTTTCTCGGAAATCAGGCTCAAGCTTCAGGAATACATAAAGCAGATACAGGAAACCTCAAGGGCAATTTCATCGGTCGATGTCCTGACCTCCTTTGCCGAGGTCAGCGAAAAGAACGATTATATCAAGCCTGAGGTGGATGACAGCGATGTAATAAGCATATGCCGAGGTCGTCATCCAGTGATCGAGCAGACCATAAGAGACGGCATCTTCGTCAGCAATGACACGTATGTCAACAGAGCCGACAGGAGCCTGCTGCTGATAACAGGTCCCAATATGTCGGGAAAATCCACGTACATGAGGCAGACGGCTCTTATCGTTCTCATGGCACAGGCAGGCTGCTTCGTTCCGTGCGAAAGCGCTCATATAGGCATATGCGACAGGATATTCACGAGGATCGGTGCTTCAGACAATCTGGCACAGGGACAGAGTACATTCTTTGTCGAAATGAGCGAGCTGTCATATATATTAAACACGGCAACATCAAAAAGCCTTGTAATCTTGGACGAAATAGGCAGGGGAACCAGCACATATGACGGTCTCTCCATAGCGTGGGCGGCTGCCGAATATCTGTGCAGATCTCACAGAAGGATAAGAACTCTCTTCGCCACTCATTACCACGAGATGACCAGGTTGGAGGAAACGCTGGAAGGACTGACAAATCTCAACGTGGATGTGGCAGAAGAAAACGGCAATGTCGTATTTCTTCACAAGATAGTAAACGGCAGCGCAAGCAGAAGCTACGGGATACACGTGGCAAAGCTGGCAGGCGCACCCGGAGAGCTTCTTGAGAGGGCTGAGGAAATTCTCTCCGGCCTTGAAAATGACGGAAGCGACATCATATGTCCTGCAGAGAGGAAAACTTCGTCAGAAGCAAAAACAGAGTCTTTGGAAGCACAGGAGATTCAGCTGTCACTGTTTAGCTCGATACCTGATCCTGTGATTGATAAGATAAAAAGCATAGATCTCATGAACACAACGCCTTCACAGGCGCTTAAAATATTAGAGGAAATCAAAGAACAGCTATGATAAGAATTCTTGAAAAGCACGTGGCTGATAAAATAGCGGCAGGCGAGGTAGTCGACAGACCTGTTTCCATCATCAAGGAGCTGGTTGAAAACTCTCTGGATGCTGAATCATCAGCCATCACGGTCGAAATAAGAAACGGCGGCAAAAGCTATATAAGAGTCACCGATAACGGCTGCGGCATTCCTTCCGATGAAGCTGAGCTGGCATTCCAACGTCATGCCACCAGCAAGATAACGACGGTCAGTGATCTCGAATCGATAGAGACGCTGGGCTTCAGAGGAGAAGCTCTTGCCAGCATATGCGCTGTGTCCAGAGTGGAGCTGATAACCAAGACAACAGAGGAAAAGGCAGGAAGACGCATCATCGTGGAAGGCAGCAGCATACTCGAAAATACTGCTACGGGATGCCCCGACGGTACAACCATAACCGTTCGGGATCTTTTCTACAATGTTCCGGCCAGGAGCAAATTTCTGGCTTCCGACAGTGCAGAGACGAGACGCATCATCGATATGGTATCGAGGATAGCCCTGTCATATCCCGATGTCAAATTCAATATGATAAACAACAACAAGAAGGTATTCGCCACAAGAGGAAACGGCAACATTCTCAACAACATAATCAGCATCTTCGGAGCTGAATCGGGAAAGGACCTTATTCCTGTGGAAAACGACAGAAACGGATACGTCATAAAAGGCTTCGTGTCATCTCCCGGATCATCGTCGCCTTCCAGAAGCAGGCAGATATTTTGCGTTAACGGGAGAATCGTGTCCAGCGACGTTCTTGAAAAAGCACTGGATGATGCCTACAGGGAAAAGCTCTTTCACGGAAGATACCCGGCGGCCTTTCTCTTCATGTATGCTCCGCCGTCAAAGCTTGACGTCAATGTTCATCCTACTAAAAAGGAAATCAGATTCGACGACAGGTATGAGGTCATGGATTTTGTGACAGAGGCAGTAAAAGGGGCGCTGACAGACAGAGAGGCAATACCCAGAGTAATGGTTCAGCGAGCCGTAAGCTCCACTGAGCTTTTGCATGGCAGACATGAGGCTGAGGTGCAGTATTCCTTTGAAGATGTGAAGAGCGAAATGACTTCATCAAGTATCTCTGACATTTTGCCGGAAGAGACCGAAGTTGACATAAAAAATATATTGTCTACACTAAGGGACGGGACGTCAGAAATCGAAGCTCATCACGATGAGAACGATGATATGGCAGGCGCTGTGATGTATGAAACGCATCAGCCCATTTTACCGCAGAAGCCTCTCCATATACCTTTTGAAATAGACAGGCTGGAATACATAGGCACGCTTTTCAACACATATATACTTGCTTCAGATGATGACAGCTTCTATATGATGGATCAGCATGCCGCTCATGAAAGAGTGTTCTATGAGCGGCTTCTGGAGGAATACAACAATGCCGAAAAATCAAGGCAGACTCTTCTTGTCCCTTTGAATTTCAACGTTTCAGCTCAGATTACCGCTACTGAGGAGCTATGGCTCGATGAAGTCACATCCATGGGATATGACATTGAATTTTTCGGTAACAACACGTATCTGGTAAGGGAGATACCGGCATTTATGGATATGAGTGAGGCTGAGGCATTTCTTGCAGATATGTTCAAGGCTCTTGAAGACAAGCCGGATCTCACCAACAGGATGACCATAGACAAGATCATCACAAGGTCATGCAAGAGCGCAGTCAAGGGTGGAGACCATCTTAAGGAGTCTGAGATATCGGCTCTAATGAAAGATCTGAAGAACTGCGTCAACCCGTTTTCATGTCCTCACGGAAGGCCTGTGTTCATCAGAATGACAAGATACGATATTGAAAAAATGTTTAAGAGGGTTTGATATGTTTGATCGTTCCCATACAATAATAGCATTGGCAGGACCCACTGCATCGGGCAAGACGAAATTCGCCATCATGCTGGCATTGGCATTTGACGGTGAAATCGTTTCATGCGATTCCATGCAGCTTTATAAATATATGAATATAGGCAGCGCCAAGCCTACAGCCGACGAAATGTCCATGGCAAAACACCATCTGGTGGATATCATAGATCCGGCTGTTGATTTTTCGGTGGCTCAATACCGAGACCTTGCCAAAGAAGCCATAAGAGATATTTTCTCAAGGGGAAAAACGCCCATCGTATGCGGAGGTACAGGCCTTTACCTGAATTCTCTTCTCTACGATATGGATTTTTCTTCCGTTCCCGAAGATCATTCCTACAGAGAGGAGCTTATGGAAATCGCGCACCGGCAAGGACCTGAGGCGCTTCATGAAATGCTAAGAAAGTCTGATCCTTCGGCTGCGGAGGGTATACATCCCAATAATATCGTCAAGATAGTAAGGGCTCTGGAAAGGCTCCGCGAGGGCGAGGGCAGCATACGCCAATTTAAGGATATAAGCAGGCCTACCGAGGATTACGATGTGATACTTCTTGGTCTGACAAGAGACAGAGCGGAGCTGTATGATCGCATAAACAGACGTGTGGATATACTAATATCGGAAGGCCTTGAGGATGAAGTCAGAAGCCTGACAGATATGGGGCTTTCTGCAAAAAATATTTCCATGAAGGGCATAGGATATAAGGAAATGATAGATTATATCGACGGTCGCTGCACCTTAATGGAATCTATCGAAAATATTAAAAAAAACACAAGACATTACGCTAAAAAACAGTTAACGTGGTTTAGAAGATATGATAAAATGAGATGGTATAACGTTTCGGATTATAACAGCGATGAAGCTGCATTTGAGGATATGAAAACATGGCTTCTGGAAAAGAAATAAGGATACACAATAAAAGTGACAAGCCCGACAATATAGTTCGCAGAGAGCATGAAACTCTCCTGAAATGCGAAGACATACAGAGGCAGCTTCCGGGCTTTTTAAAAGGCTTTTTTGCTTATCTCAAGGGAAACGTACTGCCTATGACAAGGCTGGCATATCTCAATGACATAAGGTTCTTCTGCAGATATCTCGTGGAAGAAACCGATATCACAGATGCTACGGAAATATCTGACATAAATATATCCGATTTTAATAAAATTAAAGCGAAAGACATCAACAGCTTTATTGAATACTGCCGAAAATATACGGTTGAAAAGGATGATGAGATAATCGTGTATGAAAACGGCAGCAAGACGCTGGCAAGAAAAAAATCCTCTCTTTCCGTACTGTTTAAACAGTTGTACAGAGATGAGCTTATCGATAAAAACATCACCGACGGCTTCGATCCCATCAGAGTTCCTAAGGCAGGAGAACGAGAAATCAAGGCTCTTCAGGACGACGAAGTCATGATAATGCTTGATGCCGTATCGACAGGCTCTCATCTTACTGCCAAGGAAAAACAGTACTGGGAGAAAACAAAGAAACGTGACAAGGCAATACTTATACTGTTTTTGACTTACGGTCTGCGACTGTTCGAGCTTCAGCAGCTCAACGTTTCGTCCTTTAACTTTTCAAGAGGCGAATTTACCATATACAGGAAGCGGGACAAGGAGACTACCATGCCTCTCAACGAGTCTGTAACGGAGGTTATCTCTGATTACGTCCAAAATGAGCGGGCATCAGACGATACTCTGGAAGAGATGCACACAGACGCCTTGTTTTTATCGCTTCAGGGTAAACGCATGACCGAGCGGCAGATACGAGAGCTGGTAAAAAAATACACCTCCATCGGGCTTGCCACATCGAGGAAGGCAGGCTACAGCCCGCATAAGCTGAGGGCGACTGCTGCCACCAGCCTTATCGGCAGGGGTAATTCTATCTTTGATGTTCAGGCATTGCTGGATCATGAGCAGGTGACCACCACTCAGCTCTATGCAGGCCATAAAATTAACATAAAGCGAGATCTTGTAAAGGACATGGAATGGGAATTAGAACGAAAAGGAAGGAAGTGACGGCAATGAGACGTATGACATCATTGGCTACTGCATTATTATTTACTGCGTGTATGATATTCAACACGACGTTTTCTTTTGCCGAACCGACATTTGTCACTAAGGATACATCATGGTTTAACTACAGGAATCCCAAGGATTCCTATAAAATATCTACAGAGGCACAGCTCATGGGGCTGTGCAGCCTTGTAAACGAGGAACAGGTTGACAGATGGAAGCCTGACAGACTTGAAACCTTTGAGGGCGTTACATTTGTTTTGACACGTGATATCGAGCTCACACAGCCATGGACACCTATAGGACTGGATGATTCCGTCTATTTTGCAGGTGTATTCGACGGCAACGGTCACACCATCAGCAATCTGAATATTAAGGAACCTGTAGACGCATCAGGTCTCTTCGGATATCTGGTGGGTGAAGTTCGCGACCTCAAGGTTGAAGGAAGCAATGATTCCAATTACAGCAACACGGGAGGAATAGCCGGAACTCTTTCAAAGACAGGCAGTATCACGGGCTGCAGCTCCGACGTTAAGATTACGGGAAAAGACAAAACAGGCGGTATCGTCGGAAACAATGAAGGCGGAAATATCGAAGGATGCGTTAATCTCGGCGATGTTTCAGGAACATTCAAGGTCGGAGGCGTCGTGGGAGAAAACTGGGGCGGAACAGTAAGCCAGTGCGGTAATAAGGGAAGCGTCAAATCCACAAGAAGAGGCGTTGCCACATACGGAACAGGCGGCGTTGCCGGACGATCCGTATCTACAGATGCTGTAATTTCCGAATGCTATAATACAGGGGAAATCAATTCCAACACGGAGGCTACAGGCGGCGTGGTTGGCTATATGAACGCCCTGGGCTCTGCAGTGGAAGACTGCTATAATACAGGAATGATAAATATAAGAAAGAAGAACTCCGGAAAGGAAATTTCACCTGCTTATGCCGGCGGTATTGCAGGGATTGCAGGAATATACGGAGTGATCATTCAGAACTGCTATAATGCAGGAGCGATAAATAATGCTGATACAGCCGGCGGTATTTTGGGAAAGTATCAGAATGAGACCGAGAATGATAAGGATCAAAGATATATCAGAAACAACTATTATGTTTCTACAGCTGCTGATTCAGGTATCGGCTTCATGGAGGATAAGAAGGACAAAACATTGAAGAAATCCACCATAAGTGTATCCGAAGGAAGTATCCACAACCTCATGACATCGCTGTCGGTAGCATATACAATGGATAACGGTTCCTTCGGAAACAACGGATATCCTGTGCTCAGATGGCAGGAGCCTATGAGTACCATGGAAAAAACTTATTTCGACGATATTCCTGAAGATATCCAGCGTGATCTTGACAAATATCTGGTGAAAAACGCCGCAAAACATCAGTACGGACAGCTGATACTCGATATAATGTCGCCGCACAATTCAACCACCAATGCATTCATTTTATATAATGAAGCGCAGGATAAAATGAAAAACATCAACAATACAGAGGAGCAAAACGATGAACGCTAAAAACACATACAGATTGCTGACAGAAGAATTCAATATTTCACCTGAGATCATTTCCCTTATAGAAAAAAGTGAAGAGGCCGTTTCCGGTCTCTTTTCTGAATTCGATGATATCATGGCATACAATCAGTACAAGGTGCTGAATGGATTCCAGAAAAACGCTATAAGGGACTCGCACTTTTCGTGGAACACCGGCTACGGCTACGATGATGCAGGAAGAGATGCCATAGAAAAAGTTTATGCAGATATTTTCCACACAGAAGCATCACTTGTACGTCCTATAATAGTAAACGGAACACATGCATTAACGTTGACATTAATGGGTATACTCAGACCCGGAGATGAATTGATCTACTGTACAGGTGCTCCTTACGATACGCTGGAAGAGGTTATCGGAATAAGAGGGGAGGGCAAAGGCTCTCTCAAGGAGTACGGAGTAACGTATAAACAGGTGGAACTCACTGCCGACGGTCGAATCGATTTGGAAAGTCTGGGCAAAGCAATAAGCCCTGCTACTAAAATGGTCACTGTTCAGAGAGCTACGGGATATGGTTGGAGAAAGGCCATATCCATAGAGGAGATAGAGGAGTGGGTAAAATTCGTCAAGAACATCAACCCTGAAATAATATGCATGACAGATAACTGTTACGGAGAATTCCTCCATATTAAAGAGCCTACAGATGTTGGTGTTGACGTTATCGCCGGCTCGCTTATAAAGAATCCGGGAGGAGGCCTTGCCCTAACCGGCGGATATATAGCAGGAAGACAGGACCTCATAGATAAAATTTCATACAGGATGACATCGCCGGGAATAGGAGGGGAGTGCGGCCTCATGTTCGGACAGACAAGAACCATGCTTCAAGGGCTGTTTCTTGCTCCAAAGACTGTCAACGGCGCTGTAAAGGGCGCTGTTCTATGTGCAAAAGCCTTCCAGCTGCTGGGATATGACATATGTCCTGAGCCTGAAGACATACGAAGCGACATCATACAGGCTGTAAAGCTGGGAAGTCCTGAAGGAGTCATCGCATTCTGTAAAGGAATACAGGCTGCGGCGCCTGTGGATTCAAATGTTTCTCCCGAACCATGGGCAATGCCGGGATATGACGACCCCGTTATCATGGCTGCAGGTGCATTCGTACAAGGCTCGTCCATAGAGCTTTCGGCAGATGCGCCTATAAGGGAGCCGTATATCGTTTATTTTCAGGGCGGACTTACATACGAACATTCCAAATTCGGCGTCATCAAAGCTCTTCAGGAGCTTTACGATAAGGGGATAATTGGTTTTTAGGTGATCGATACGTATTAACGGGCGATCATGGAATGGAGAAGTAAATGCCTTCAACCGAAGAAAAAAAGAAAAGATTGCGAAAAAAATTCAAGACAATAAGCGCAATACTGAAGCTGTTTGTATTGCTTATAATTCTCATTGGAGTACCTCTTTATATCTATTTCTTTCAATACGATATAATCGAGCAGTTCTCTACACTGGAGCAGGTGGAAGCGTTTTTCAGGGAATACAAGACCCAGAGTATATTCATATATATAGCTCTGCAGATAATACAGATCATAATATGCGTCATTCCCGGACAAGCGCTTCAATTTGCAGCAGGATACATGTACGGATTCTGGATGGGATATCTGTGGTCCTTTGTGGGAGCATTTCTCGGTACAGTAATCACATATTATCTGGCAAAAATACTGGGTCACGATGCGATGCATATGATATTCGGCGAGAAGAAGATTCACGATCTTCTGATGAAATTCAACAGCAAGAAGGCAATGATCCTGATCTTTCTGTTTTATCTTATACCGGGACTTCCAAAGGATCTATGCAGCTATGTGGCAGGCTTGTCGGAAATGAAGCTCAAGGCGTTCCTTATAATCTCCCTTATAGGAAGAACTCCTGCAATGATGGGCAGTTTACTCATCGGAAAGCTCGTGAACATAGGAGGGTACACTCTTGCGATAGTGATAGGCGTACTGGCAGTCGTACTGTTTTTACTGGGAGTGATATTCAGAAAGCGTCTACTGAGCTGGATAGACATGGCATACGACAAGCTTATAAAGCTTTAAATCTACGGAGTACATGTGCCTGACAAAACGGCACATGTATTTTTTTAATTATATTACGAACAAATGTTTTGATTTGCATTGACAGCGAACATATATTCTGATATACTACATTTACAGAAAAACGAACAAATGTTTGACAGGGCAGGAAAGAGAGGTCCCAGATGAAAACGCAGTCATATGCATCTCCGGTAAGGAGAAAGAAATACAGGATCAAGTCCAAGTTCAGATTTATCGTGTCAATGATAATAATGATGAGCATAGCCATCGGCGGATTCAATATGATAACAGGCTCCAATAAATCCATAGCCTTAACGAAGCCTCAATTTACTAAGGTTCAGGTATGCTACGGAGATACGTTATGGGATATCGCCAACGAACATAAGTCTGATGATATAGATACGAGACGTGCTGTTTACGAGATATGCAGGGTAAATGATATCAACGCTTCGGATTTAACTCCCGGCATGGTAATTTCAATTCCTGATGAGCTATAGAGCCGTCAAACCATAGGTGTCATATATCCACATAGCAAAATAAAATCGCTTAAATCGAAAATCTGAGCCTCGTTTTTTTCAGCATAAAAGTGGCTACCGGGTCATCATCTGATTTTTGACGTATGCGGCAGTAATGTAATCAGAACATCGATAATAAACTCCATAAAATGAAGACATAAATATATATGCGTAAATAATATCACAAAGAATTGATAAGGCAATTCATAAGTACATACGAAGCATTTGTAAATGTCTACAATACATAATCTTAATAAATCAAAAGCTCCGCAATAATAGCATTGAACGGAGCTTTTGAAAACTCATGATTAAAATTACATATTATTTATTGGCGCATCATTAACTATTCCCAAAATTATGATTATAGGAATAGTTAAAACTCTTCCACTCCTATGACCATCCTCATCTATTTCTCGTCATAATCTCTATAAACCCATTTTTCTTCCTTTGCCAGAGGCTCTTGAAAGAATTCATCACGAATGTATCCGCGCTGTATATCGAAGATGCGCCACATATTTCCTTCCTTAACCGTAGGCAGACACATCAGAACGAACACTATAATCTCGCCTATGCCCGGTATGAAGTTCACCAGATACAGCCATCCCGACATGTTTATATCGTGAAGTCTCCTGACGGTTACAGATATGCTTGGTATTATCATCACAAGCAGATATATTGAAGATATAAGAAATGTAAGACTCACCGATTCAGACAATAAAATGCATATAAGTACCACTATAATTGCCGTATTTATCAGTGATGGTACCCAATACTGCACTCTTGATGCAACTCCGCTGAAATCAAATGCACGTTTCCAGAAATCTATGTAATGTTTCATTTCTCCTCCTATGCCTATACTTTTAAGACGATCAACTGTTCTTATCCAGATATCCCTGAAGTATGAGTACAGCGGCCTGCTTGTCTATTACCTTCTTTCTTCCCCTGCGGCTGACATCAGCTTCAATGAGAACCTTTTCAGCCATTACGGTTGTAAGTCTCTCATCATAGAATTCTATGTTTATATGCCCCATGCCTGTGCTTCTCATTTTGTTTTCAAGCATGGTTTTAAACTCATATACCTTCTCCGTCTGAGGGCTGTCGCTGCCGTCAAGCCTTTTGGGAAGACCTACAACCACCGTATCACAGTCAAACTCTCTTATATATCCCATGACCTTATCGGCATCTTTGCGTATCCCTACCCTCTCTATGGTAGTGACGCCTTGAGCCGTTATGTTTAAGGCATCACTTACAGCGACACCTATTGTTTTATCTCCCACATCCAGCGCTAATTTTTTCATTGTGTCTCCTTATCATTTTATTTAACATACTACGCTATATATCATAATATAATCGACTTTCTGTTTTATTCAGTCGTAAATGCACTTGCGGATTAACAAGATTATAGTCCGTTCGTAAGCCTGATTGAAATCCGGAAATATCTTTTATTCCGATATTTCCTGCGTAACAATAAAAAGCGGACAAAATGTCCGCTTTAAATCATTCGGCAAAGCCGACCTGTTTCTATTATTTTTCAGAGTTACCGATGAACTGACGAAGCTATGATTTCAAAGCTTTATTTACGGAGGTATGCTCTGATAAGCTCTTCGACCAGATCATCTCTTTCTATCCTGCCTATAACGTTTCTGGCGTTGTTATGACTCGTTATATATGAAGGGTCTCCCGACAGAATATATCCTACCATTTGATCGATGGCATTATACCCTCTTTCTTCCAGTGAATCATATACTATATTAAGAATCTCTTCAATAGTTCTCTGTTCAATTCTATCGAAGTTATCGTACATTCTAGTCTGTTTATCCATACTACACCTCCAATAAAAGTATTATACATTCTCTGCCAGTTCATTACAAGTGTAAATGAGCAACTACACAAAATATACACATGTTAAGCAGGTCATTCTTTACATAATATATTTATTATCTACCAACAAGCTCCTCTGCCTTTGCAAATGCATCTCCGATCTTGGAAGGATCCTTGGCGCCTGCCTGAGCCATATCGGCCTTTCCACCACCGCCGCCGCCGGCAGCTGCAGCGATTTCCTTGATCATCTTGCCTGCATGGAGTCCCTGTTCCACCAGATCATCTGTGAGGGATACCATGAAGGTCACCTTTTCGCCGGAAACAGTGGCGAATACCATTGCTACGCCTTTGTTTTCAGCCTTTATCTGATCTGAGAGTCCTCTTAGGTCGTTGATGTTGTAATCCTCGAACTGCTTAGTCAGAAGCTTTATACCGTTGATTTCTTTAGCACTGTCCATGAGAGAACCCATGCCCTCGCTCATCTGCGCCTTTTTCAGCTCTGCGATTTCCTTTTTCAGCAGCTTCACATCATCCACCAGGGCAGACGATCTGTCGGTCAGATTTTCTCTTGTGGATTTAAGAGCATCCGCAGTGCTTCTGATGATTTCCTCATCGTCGTTGAGCTTCTGCAGGACACCAAGCCCTGTAACTGCTTCGATTCGCCTTACTCCTGAAGCAACTCCTGATTCGCTGAGAATCTTGAAGGCGCCTATCTGACCTGAATTCTTTACGTGTGTTCCTCCGCAAAGCTCCTTGCTGTATCCTCCTATTGAAACGACTCTTACCACATCGCCGTATTTTTCGCCAAAGAGCGCCGTAACTCCCTCTGCAAAGGCTTCCTTGATAGGCATTTCCCTTGTTTCAACATCTATGAAGTGACTGATCTTATCGTTTACTATATCCTCAACTCTTCGGAGCTCCTCTTCCGTCATGGCCTGGAAGTGATTGAAGTCAAACCTGAGGGAATCCTTTGTCACCGACGAGCCTGCCTGCTTTACATGCTCGCCCAGTATTTCCCTGAGAGCTTTGTGAAGCAGATGGGTAGCTGTATGGTTGGCAGCGATCCTGTTTCTCGTAGGTGCATGAGGCAGAGCAGTTACTTCTGCTCCTATTCTCAGAGTACCTTCTCTTACTATGATCTTATGAGCGAATATATTCTGGAATTTAACGACCTCCACAACTTCTGCCATGAAGTCATCGTTGTATATTGCTCCTGTATCGTATATCTGACCGCCGCTTTCCGCATAGAACGGTGTCTTGTCCAGGGCAATCCTGCATGTCTCTCCTGCCGATACGGATTCCAGCGGCTTCTGATCCCAGAAGATTGCCTTTACAACGCCTGTATCCACCAGAGTGTCGTATCCCGTAAATACGGTTTCTCCACCCAGTGCAAAGTCTGCAGATGCTTCCTTCCAACCGGCGCCTTCCATCTCCTGTTCCACCTGTGAACGTCTCTTCTGATCCTCCATGGCTTTTTCGAAGCCCTCCAGATCCACTGTATAGCCTGACTCTTCCATGATCTCTCTTGTCAGATCTATCGGGAAGCCGTAGGTATCGTGCAGCTTGAAGGCCTTTTCACCATCAAGGACTGTTTTGCCTGCTTCCTTAAGCTCATCTATATAGCCTCCGATGATCTTCATTCCCTGATCTATGGTTGCTGCGAACTTCTCTTCTTCGATGCCCACTACCTTCTTGATGGCGACACGTCTTTCTTCCAGCTCAGGGTAAGCCTTTCCGGAAACGTCGATAACTCTGTCGCAAAGGTCTGCCAGGAAGCTGCCCTCGATGCCCAGAACTCTTCCGTGTCTTGCAGCTCTTCTGATGAGCCTTCTGAGTACGTATCCCCTGCCCTCATTGCTAGGCAGGATATTGTCTCCGATCATAAATGTCATGGAGCGGAGGTGGTCTGTGATTATCCTTATGGATACATCCTCAGGCGCCTCTCCGTTTTTATATTCAACACCTGACTTTCTCACCACGCCTTCCAACACATACTTTATGGTGTCAATGTCAAAGATCGATTCAACTTCCTGCATGACGCATGCAAGCCTTTCAAGACCCATTCCGGTATCTATGTTCGGGTGCGCCAGATCTGAGTAATTGCCGTCCTCATCTCTGTTGAACTGTGTGAATACGTGGTTCCAGAACTCAACGTATCTGTCGCAGTCGCATCCCGGTTTACAGTCGGGATTGTCGCAGCCGTATTTTTCGCCTCTGTCGAAATATATTTCAGAGCAAGGACCGCAAGGGCCTGTTCCTATTTCCCAGAAATTATCATCCTTTCCGAGACGGACAATCCTGTCCTCAGGCATACCTATCTCATCCTTCCAGATATTATAGGCCTGATCGTCATCCTCGTATACTGTGGCCCACAGCCTGTCGGTAGGCATTTCAAGGACCTTTGTGATGAACTCCCAGCCCCAGTTCAGAGACTCATGCTTGAAATAATCTCCAAATGAAAAGCTTCCCAACATTTCAAAGAACGTACCGTGTCTCGATGTATATCCGACGTTTTCAATATCTCCTGTTCTTATGCATTTCTGACATGTCGTCATCCTCTTGCTGGGCGGAGTTTCAAGTCCTGCAAAATACGGCTTGAGAGGTGCCATACCTGAATTTATGATAAGCAGACTCTTGTCCCTCTCAGGGATAAGAGAAAAGCTCTGTCTTCTGTAATGTTCCTTTGATTCATAAAAGCTCAAAAATTTCTCACGCAATTCATTTAAGCCCATTTTCTTCATTATATCTGTCCTCCTGGATCAACATTGCTTATCTTCATGCACTACAGCACTTAACAAGTAATTATAGCAGAAATCCATTGGTTTTTCAACATTTAAACAAGGCTATGGCTCATATACCTTCAAATTCTAAAATCAAGCATCGTAAAAAAGCTGCGCTGATATTACTTCATACCTCTTTCAGCTGCAGTTCATACATTGAAAATGCGGAAACCATGTATATGATTTCCGCATAGAGTTGCTTTTCTCTGTATTTTCAATCTGAGACGTCATATGATTGCTGCCAGATCATCTGCTGCTCTGATGGCGTCCGAAACCTTTCCCACCTTCAGGGAATCTCCCAGATTGTGGACATTGATGTTCCTTTCAATCAGTTCCGACGCAAGGCCGCTGTTCTCTCTGTAGCCTACTGCCAGCACGATGGTGTCGCAGTCTATGGTCATGCTCTTTGCTGTATCGCTGCCTGGCACGTCCTTTTCAAGGGTAACCTTGTTCTTATCTATGGACTTAACCTTTGTCTTGGAAAGAAGATCTACGCCAAAACGTCTCAGCTCCTTGAGTATAGGCCATGCGCAACCGTAATCGTAATTGGCGGCCGTCTTTTCCATATCCACAACAGTGATCTTTCTGTTGCAGGTGTTGACCAGCTCTGTGATAGTCTCAATGCTTTCAGCCTCCTGAGTCATCATGAAGTAAAGCTGCTTCATATCAAGGGATGCCTCGTGAGCCATATAATCTGCAGTTTCACACCCCACAGATCCGCCGCCTATTACCAGTACATTCCTGCCGGCAACGACTTTACCCTTGAGGATATCCTCGGCTCCGCATACCATGATATCTTCAGCGCCTTCCAGTTTTATGGTTTTGGCCTCTGAACCACAGCACGTCACAACTTCATCGAAGCCTTCCCCTGCGATCTCATCTGCCGTCGCCTCACGACCAAGGCATACCTCAATATCGTATTTTTTAAGCATCGCTTCGTAAAATTCAGGAATATTGTTGAATTCGTATTTTTCCGGCGGCAATGATGCCGCAAGAGCTTTGCCGCCTAACACTGGGGCTTTTTCCCATACGGTGACCTTATGTCCTCTTGATGCCGCTCTGTAAGCGAATTCGCATCCGGCAGGACCTGCGCCCACCACCAGTATCCTCTTTGGATTTTCAGCTTTTTCAAAGGACTCTTCGCCGTCTCTTCCGACGTAGCTGTTGAAAAGGCACTGACAGGCTTTGTGGCTGAACACATTTGCAAAGCAGCCCTGATTGCAGGCAAGGCACTTTCTTATCTCATGGGTTCTGTTTTCGATAACCTTGTTCACCCAGTCGGGGTCTGCTATCAGAGTTCTCATCTCTCCCACTATATCTGCCTGTCCTGTGGCGATGACCTTTTCAGCCTCTTCAGGAGTATTATGTCTGTTGGATGAAATGACAGGAACGGATACTGCCTTCTTAACATTCTGAGCGAGATATGTAAAGGCGCCCCTCGGCACGTCTGCCGGAAGCTGAGGAATCTTCGTTTCATGCCAGCCTCCCGTCACGTTTACGGCGTCTATTCCCGCAGCCTCTGCCTTTTTGCAGAATGCGGCACATTCCTCCATGCCGTTGCCGTCTCTGATGAATTCATTGCCGGCGACTCTCAATATAACAGGAAAATCTTTTCCTACAGCTTCTCTGATGGCTTCGATCATTTCAATACCGAATCTGCATCTCTTTTCAAATGAGCCGCCGTATTCGTCAGTTCTCTTATTGGTGAAAGGCGAAAGGAACTGGCTGATCATATAGCCTGAATTGGCAACGATTTCCACTGCATCGCAGCCTGCCTCCTTTACCCTTTCCGCTGCTCTCGCTGCATTTGATATCACTGTTTTGATCTCTTCCCTGGTCATTTCACGCGGATTTTCACCGGAAAATCTGCAAGGTACTGCAGATGCGGAAAGCACCTCATTGTCGCAGAAAACAGCTTCGGCGCTGCCGTATCTTCCCGTCTGCAGCAGCTGAACGCATATCCTGCTTCCACGTCGATGTATCCCGTCAGCCAACTCTCTGAAGCCCTGAATATATCTGTCATCATCTATTCTCAGCATGTTCTTGTATCCCACATACTTGTCGGTAGCTGTGCCTCCGACGATGAGAAGGGCTGCGCCTCCTTCAGCTCTCCTGAAGTAGAAATCCTTGACGCGTTGATTGACGTAGCCTCCGTCGGGGCCTGCTTCTGCGTAATTTGTCTGTAAAGCAGTCATAACAATGCGATTTTTTAGTGTCATTGTTCCGATGTTGATCGATTTGTTGATATACCTGCATCCCATAATTTCATTCCCCCTTTAATGGATATTTGCCGACATGCTTTTGATGATATGAACCCCTTATTTCGCCTTGCTTTCACAGTAAAGGCATCTGTATATCCTGTTTTCCTTATCCGTCAGCCTGAATACATGCGGAAGCTCCTGCTCCGTAGTGGTTATACATCTTGGATTCTTACACTTTATTATATCCACGATCTCCTCAGGCAGCTCAAGATGCTCTACTTTCTCTCTCTTACCGTCTTTGATGATGTTGACGGTGATTTCAGGATCGATGTATCCGATTATATCGAGGTTTACGTCTATCATCCTGTCAACCTTGATGATGTCCTTTCTGCCCAGCTTGCCGCTTTCTGCGTTTTTAATGAGAGCGACCTGACAGTCAAGTGAATCCAGTCCCAGCATTCTGTAAAGCTCCATGCCTTTACCTGCCTTGATGTGGTCTATAACTATTCCGTTTTCTATCTTTCCTATTATCATTTATTTCACCTCCAGAAGCTTCAGTATAAGCGCCATTCTTATATATTTACCGTTGAGAACCTGTTCGAAATATGTCGCTCTTGGATCGTCGTCGACAGCAGTGGATATCTCGTTTACCCTTGGCAGCGGGTGCAGTATGCTGAGATCCTCCTTGGCATTTTCCAGCTTGTCAGGTGTGAGTATGTAGCTGTCCTTCAGTCTCAGGTAATCCTGCTCGTTGAAGAATCTTTCTCTCTGTACTCTTGTCATGTAGAGTATATCCAGCTGAGGCATAGCTGCCTCAAGGTCCGTGGTTTCAACAAATTCGATATTATTCTTAACCAGCACCTCCTGCTTGAGATATTCAGGTATTTTAAGCTCCTCAGGTGAGATGAGTATGAATTTGACATTTTCATATCTCGACATGGCGCTGATGAGCGAATGAACCGTACGTCCGAACTTCAGGTCTCCGCAAAGACCGATCGTCAAATCGTTGAATCTTCCCTTTTCCCTGCTGATGGTGAGAAGGTCTGTCAGCGTCTGGGTAGGATGATTATGTCCGCCGTCTCCTGCGTTTATGATGGGAACTATAGTCTTTCGTGATGCCACCAGCGGCGCACCCTCCTTGGGATGTCTCATGGCTATTATGTCGGCATACGCACCTACCGTTCTGATGGTATCTGCCACGCTCTCGCCCTTTGCAGCCGATGAGCTCTGAGCTTCCGAAAAGCCTATTACATTTCCACCCAGCTCGTACATCGCTGCTTCAAAGCTCAGCCTTGTTCTTGTCGAAGGTTCAAAGAAAAGAGTCGCCAGCTTCTTTCTCCTGCACTTTTCCGCATAATCGTCGGGATTGGCGATAATATCCTTGGCGACAGCAATCATTTCGTCTATTTCCTCTACTGTCAGTTCCATAATGTCGATCAAATGTTTCATGTTTCTTCTTACTCCTCCTTATATTAATACATTTAGTATGAACTATCAACCTATCCAGCTGCCGTCATCAGGATTATCTCTGAATGCTTTCAGCCTGCCTATATCTTCTTTTTTAATATATCCTGTTTCAGCAGCCTCCTCTATTATGGTGTCAAAATCACAGAGACTAACATTTCTGACACCTGCAGCCTCAAGTCTTTCGAGTCCCTTTTTCATTCCGTAAGTGAAAATGCTGACTACTCCCAGCACCTGAGCACCTGCATCTCTCAGAGCCTCCACCACCTGGATAACGCTGCCTCCCGTGGATATGAGATCTTCGATTACAACGACCTTCTGTCCCTTTTCAAGCCTGCCTTCGATGAGATTGTTTCTTCCGTGATCCTTGGCACCTGATCTTACATATCCCATTGGCATTTTCAGAATGTGTGCAGCTATGGCAGCATGAGCTATACCTGCAGTACTGGTTCCCATGAGAACCTGCGCTTCCGGATACATATCCTTCACTGTGTCTGCTATTGCCTTTTCCACCATATCTCTAATATGGGGAGCAGTAAGTATCAGTCTGTTGTCACAGTAAATGGGGCTTTTGATTCCGCTGGCCCATATAAATGGCTCATCAGGCCTTAAAAATACTGCTTCGATATCGAGCAGTCCTTTTGCAATCTCTTTTTTCATCATTTTCTCCTTTCCTCCATATCATCTACGAATTCAGTAACGCATCTTTCATATGCAGATTTTGGATCCTCCGCCGCCGTGATGCTTCTTCCCACCACTATATAGTCGGAGCCGAGAGCCTTTGCCTTGGCAGGAGTAGTCACCCTTGCCTGATCTCCCTTTTCATCGTCTGCGAATCTAACTCCGGGAGTCACCGTCAGGAAGTCGCTTCCGCAGCTTTCGTGAACGCTGCCGGCTTCAAGCGGAGAGCATACCACACCGTCAAGTCCGCAGCACATGGCGTTTTTTGCATAGTGTGATACTACGCTTTCCATAGGCTCTCTGATGAGTATTTCCTCCTCCATAAGCTCCTGAGTCGTGGATGTCAGCTGGGTCACTGCGATGAGAAGAGGCCTCTTGCCGTCCTTTCCCGTAAGACCCTCGATGGCAGCCCTCATCATATTCCCGGCGCCTGCAGCATGCACATTGCACATATCTATATCGAGAGAAGAAAGAACTCTCATGGCTTTCTTTACAGTGTTCGGTATATCATGAAGCTTCAGATCGAGAAAAACCTTATGACCTCTTTCCTTCAGCTCCTTCACTATGGCAGGTCCCTCAGCATAAAAAAGCTCCATGCCTATTTTCACATAAGGCTTCCTATCGCCCAGCTTGTCGAGAAAATCCAATGTCTGAGCTGCGCTTTCAAAATCGCATGCGATAATTACATCCTTTCCCATCAGTGCGCTCCTCCTATAATATCTTCAAGTCTTGTGATACCGTATTTATCCATTACATGCGGCAGAGTTTCTATCACCTTCCTGCACACATAGGGATCCGTCAGATTGGCGGCGCCTATCTGCACTGCGGTGGCTCCTGCAAGCATCATTTCGATGACGTCCTCTGCAGTGGATATTCCTCCGATACCTATTACAGGTATATCCACGGCTTCGTACACCTGATATACCATCCTCAGAGCTGTCGGAAAAACTGCAGGTCCTGAAAAGCCGCCGATCCTGTTGGCGATTACAGGCTTTTTTGTCTTAAGATCTATCCTCATTCCCAGCAATGTGTTTATCAGAGAAATGCAGTCGGCGCCGGCTGCTTCACATGCTGAGGCGATTTCAGCAATATCTGTAACATTGGGAGACAGCTTGATGATCGCAGGCTTTTTTGTCACGGCCTTTACTGCCTTCACCACCTCGGCTGCCGCCTTTGCATCAGTTCCGAAGGCCAGCCCTCCGTCGTGGACATTGGGGCATGATATGTTGATTTCCAACCATCCCACCGAATCACATTTGTCAAATCTGGCAGCCACCTCTGCATATTCCTCTACGGAAAACCCACCTATATTTGCCATAACTTTTTTATGTAAACACTTTTCCAGCTTGGGCAGCTCTTCCGAAATCACCTTGTCAACTCCGGGGTTCTGCAGTCCTATGGAGTTGATGAGTCCGTCATGACATTCGGCGATTCTGGGAAGAGGATTTCCGTATCTGGGCTCAAGCGTAGTTCCCTTGAAGGAAAAGCTTCCCAGTATGTTTATATCGTAAAGCTCTGCAAATTCGTATCCGTATCCAAAGGTTCCGCTGGCAGCCATTACAGGGTTATCGAGATGGATACCGCAAAGCTCCACGGACATGTCTCGCTCTTTATTATCTATGCTTACCATATTATCTCACCTCTTTCCAGTACAGGGCCTTCCCTGCAAATCCTCTTGCTTCCGTATTTCGTCATGCATGAGCAGCCCATACATGCACCGAAGCCGCAGCCCATTCTCTCCTCAAAGCTCATCTGTCCATCTATAGCCTCATCTATCTGACAATCCAGAGCCTTGAGCATTGGCTCCGGTCCGCAGGCATAAAAGTACGTGATATCCATATCCTTCAGGGCAGTTGTTACAAAGCCCTTTGATCCCATGCTTCCGTCTGCTGTGGTGATCTGCGGCTCAACGCCGAGCTTTCTGAACTCGTCTATGTAGAAAACCTCACCGGCGCTTCCGAAGCCCAGTACTACCATGGGATTTTTCCCTTCTTCTTTCAGCCTGGCACAGAGACCGTACATCGGAGGCGTACCGGCTCCTCCACCTATCAGGGCAGGTCTGTTTCCGCTGATGGAAGTATCGAATCCATTCCCCAGCGGCGTCAGGATATCCAGCTCTTCTCCGGCACACATCGACGACAGCTTTTCAGTTCCGCCGCCGACTGGCTTGTATATGATCGTTAAGGACTCTTCTGTACTGCTGCATACAGACAGCGGTCTTCTGAGGAAAAAGCCGTCCAGCCTTATGTTGATGAACTGACCCGGCCTGGTTATTCCGTGAGCGTTTTTCTCACAGCCCAGCACTGCCTCATAAGTCCTGTCCGCAATCTTTTTATTATTTATTATAGTGAATCTGATGTCTTTCATCCTTGTACTCCTGTATCAATTTTCCATCCATCACAGTGGCCATGCATCTTCCTCTGACCTTCCAACCTTCAAACGGTGTGCTTCTTCCTTTTGAAAGGAATTTTTCGGGATCGATGATGTATTCCTCATCAAGATCCCATATAGCGAATGTCGGCTGCTCCGATGTTAACATTTCATCTGGGCTTGTTTTCTTCAATCCGAAACGTTCTCTCGGTGCGTCGTGCAAAAGCTCCACCAGCCTTTCCCCGGAGATCACTCCCTTTAACACGAGATTTGTATAAAGCACGGGAAATGCCGTTTCCATTCCTACGATGCCGAAGGCGCTGTCCCTAAAGCCCCTTCCCTTTTCCTCACGGCTGTGAGGCGCATGGTCTGTGGCTATCATATCTATAGTACCGTCCTGAAGCCCTGCTATCAGAGCAGATCTGTCCTCAGATGACTTGATGGGCGGATTCATCTTGAATCTGCCGTGATCTGTTATTTCATCTTTGGAGATCGTAAGATAGTGTGGAGCCGTTTCACATGTTATATCAAGACCCTCTGCCTTTGCCTCTCTTACCAGCGCAACGGATTCCTTTGTTGATATATGGCATATATGATAGCTGCAGCCTGTCATTCTCACCAGCCTGATGTCTCTCTCCAGCTGCTTATACTCCGACTCGGAGGAGTCCGCAAGGTATCCTTTGTCCTCACAATGGGCTACTATCATTTTTCCCAGCCTTGCCGCTCTTTCCATGGCTTCGGCCATCATATCATCTGAATCCACGCCTTTTCCATCATCGGTGAATGCTATTACATTGTCAGATATCTCCTCCATGCGTGAGATTTCACTGCCTTGCTCTCCCCTGGTGATGGCTCCGTAAGGATATACCCTTACCATGGCGCCTCTTCTTATGGCTTTAAGCTCTGCTTCAAGGTTTTTCATGCTGTCAGGACACGGATCCAGATTCGGCATTGCGAATATGTCCGTGAAACCTCCGGCAGCTGCAGCGGCGGTTCCCGTCTCCATGGTTTCCTTATATAAAAAACCCGGTTCTCTCAGATGAACGTGAACATCTGTGAAACCGGGTAGAATATAGCAATCGCTAAAAACGGAAACATCAATGCCAAAGGAAGAAATACGCCTTCTGTCATTTACCCCAAGCTCATTTATTCTTCTGAAATCAGCAAAATATCTTCTCATTATTTTCTCCGTATTTATATTGTTTTGAAGCGGCTCAATAGCGTCCGCAATTTGACATCTTTACTTTTATACCATAATAGGTATACCGTGTCAAGGAAAAAATCATCAAGTATTTTACCGATCTGCACCATGGCATAAACTTCAGGAATATGGTAAAATATCTACGATTTATCGCTTATCGTTGACAGTATTTTGCCAATGACAGCATTAAACATACATAACAGGAGGAATTTAACATATGAAGAATATAGTAATTACGGGGTTGGGAGCCGTAACCCCTGTCGGTATCGGCGTTGAGAACTACTGGCAGGGCCTTATGGAAAAAAGATGCGGCATAGAGAAAATAGCTCGTTTCCCCGATGAGGATCTGGCCATTACCATTGCCGGAGAGGTTAAGAACTTCGATCCGTGCGAATATATGCCTGCCAAGCTTGCCAAGGAAACAGGCACATTCATACAGTTCGCCTATGCCGCAGCTGCAGAAGCCATCAGTCAGAGCGGCATCAGGATCGAAAACGAGCCCCACCGTGTCGGTATCGTGATGGCAACAGCGTTAAACGGAACCTCTGAGATTACTGAAACGGAAAAGGCATACAGCTCCGGTAAGAAAAAGGTCAGCCCGCGTTTTTTGCCTAAGATCCTCGGTAATCTCGGAGCCGCTCAGCTGGCCATCACCTACGGCATCCATGGCCCCAGCTATACTGTAAGCACAGCATGCTCCTCCGGAGGAGATGCCATTTCAATGGCTGCCATGCTGCTGCAGGCAGGGGAAGCAGATGTGATGCTGGTGGCAGCCGGAGAAAGCGCTCACTGCCCTATCATCCTTTCCACATTGTCCAGTGCCAAAGCGCTTTCCAAAAATCAGGACCCTAAAGATGCATGCAAGCCTTTTGATGCCCAGAGGGACGGCTTCGTCATAGGCGAAGGCGGCGGCGCCATTGTGTTGGAAACCGAGGAACATGCCATAAAACGAAATGCCGAAATCATCTGTACCCTGGCAGGTTGGGGAAACAACACCGACGGCTATCACGTTACAGCTCCGCGTCCCGACGGCAGCGGCGCTGTGGCATGTATGAAGGCGGCTCTAAAAAAGGCCGGATTGATACCTGAAGACATAGATTACATAAACGCTCACGGCACATCCACTCCTGTGGGAGATCCTGCGGAAGTGGCCGCACTTAAGACGCTCTTCGGCTGGGAGGATAAGACACAGCCTATGACAGATGAGCTGAAGGCAAAGATCCCTCCTGTCAGCTCCACCAAGGGCAACACGGGGCATCTGATGGGAGCAGGAGGCATCACAGAAGTGATCGCCTGCATCAAGGCAATCCAGACCGGCATCCTGCCTCCGACAATAAATTACAAGACTCCCGATCCTGCCTGCGATTTGGATTTCGTTACCGACGGACCGAGAAAAGCTTCGGTGAACGTTGCCATGTCCAACGCCCTGGGATTCGGAGGGCAGAACTCCAGCATAATAGTAAGGAAATACCGCTAGTATAAGTTTCTTAACGCTTCGCCGGTATAAGTCCGGCAATAACTTGGAAATTCAGCCGATTCGCGGCTGCAGATAATATGAGAGTATGAATAAGAGAGGAAAAAGTGAGATGAACTATACCTATGATACGCGAAATTTCAGAGAAAGCTTTGAGAGGGATTTCACCTATATCAACGGGTTTATGCGAAATGTGGACAGGTACGGAAACCGGCCTGCCCTTTACTGCCCCATCCGTGACAGATCTTACACATACAGCCAGCTTAATACCGAGGTCAACAAACTGGCCAACGCTCTGGCTGCAGACGGAGTAGGCCGTGGAGACGTGGTTCTCTACAGTCTTTTCAATTCAATAGAATTCGCCTTATGCTATCTGGCGCCACAGAAGCTGGCTGCGGTACATTCTCCTTCAAACTACAGACTTGCTCCGGGTGAAACGGCGGCTGCTCTTGAAGACAATCGCCCAAAGGTATTCATCTACGATGCTGAAGTCCTCGATGAGATGACGGAAGCGCTGTCTCTTTCAGCCTACAAGCCTGACAGGATCGTTATGGCCGATATCACCGGCAACGTTCCTCTTCCTCCGGGGCATATACGCTTTGAAGACTACATAGGCGATAAAGCCGAGAGCGAGCCTGAAGGCGACTATCCGACAGATGCATATACGGAGGTCACACGCTTCTTCACCTCCGGAACCACCAGCAGACCGAAGGGGGTACCATGCAACAACATCAATGAAATACTGACAGCTCACGACAACATAATGCTGTTTCCGCTGACTCCTCTGGATATCACCATGAATACATCTCCGTGGTTTCATCGTGGAGGTCTTCACATGGGCGGACCTTGCCCGGTATTCTATGCCGGCGCACAGCTGGTGATCCTGCGTGAGTTCACGCCGAAGCGAGCCCTGCAGTACGCAGAAAAATACAATATCACGTTTATGGTTGGAGTTCCCGCCATACTGAGCCTGATGGCCAAGGTGCAACAGACCTTAAAGGCAGATCTTTCCAGGCTGAAAGCCATCATCACCATGGGAAGTCCGTTGGAACGTGAAGCATGCATCTATTTTCAGGAAACGCTCACGCCTAACATATGCAACGGCTACGGAACCACCGAAACCTTTGCCAACACATTCCTGCGTCCATTCGAGCTGCCTGAGATGGCCGGATCTGCCGGAAGGGCCAGTGTCGATGACGATGTTCGTATCGTCAAGGCATATGAAGATCGAAGGGCCGAGCCTGATGATCTGGTTGCCGATGATGGCTCGGAAATCGGCGAGATCATCATCAAATCCTCAGCAAAGTCTGCCATGGCATATATAAACAATGAGCAGGAAACAAATGAGAAATTCTACAAGGGCTACATGTACACCAAGGATCTTGGAACATGGGACAAGGATCATTACGTAACCATCGCAGGAAGGCGCGACGACATGATAGTCTCTGCGGGAGAAAACATATTCCCTCCTCAGATCGAAGAAGTCCTCAACAGCCATCCAAAGGTTGCCGATTCCATCGTAACAGGCGTGCCTGACAAGCTGCGAAAGGACAGCATCGCAGCCTATATAGTCAAGGCTGACGACAGCCTGACTGCCAGAGAGCTTGCAGACTACTGTGCCAATCATCCTATGCTCTCCGTCTACAAGAGACCTAAATACTACTGCTTCATCGATGAGGTGCCCAGAAATGCCACCGGCAAGCTGCTCCACTACAAGATCAAGGAGCGTGCTCTTGAGGATTTGTGGACAGGCAATCTGATAAGGGCACGTCACTGAGCTTTGTAAAAAAAACTCTATGTGAAATGCTATCCACATAGAGTTTTTTCACGTTCGCATGATAAGGCCTACTGCGGAAGCAATGTCCTTTCATATGATACGCATTATAATGGGGAATATATTATAACTCTTTAATCTTTGTATCAAGCGTGATATCAAGCTCTGCTGCATACTGGAAGTATGTATCTACCTGTTCGAAGCTGAGCATATCCGATGATATAAGTCCCTTCTGATCCAGCTTATCGTTTACGAAAAGCTTGGAGAACAGATATCCGCCCTGTCCTGTGAGATACATCTCAGCAGTGATCCCTGCCTTTTCGAAGGACTCAACAAGACCGGGAGCAAATACGTGAGTTTCAACGAGAACGTCTTTTCCGTCTTTCTTTCCGTATGCTTCTATTACCATGCAGCCCGAATCCGACTTGAGACCCTCGTCAATGATCTCCTGGATTTCTTCCTTGTATTTAGGTGCAGGCGGAACAAAGCTCAATGCATAATCGAAAGGAACGATCTCTGTTCCCTTATAGTTGATGGGCTCATTGCTGAGCATACCTGCTTCATAAAGCGGCTTGGCAAAATCCATTCCAGCTCCCGCATACTTGAAGTAGGCATTTTTACATCCCTTGAAATATTTTTTTGAATTTATACCGTACTGCATTGGCTCATCGTGACAGTGTTCATGAAATACTACAGGCTTATCCATATATTCGTACTGTCTTTCCATAGGGAGACCGAAAGCCGGAGTATTTACCAGCTTGCCGTTTTCATATGCAAGCGCCATCTGGCTCATGTCTGTAAGCGCTGTTATAGGAGACCACCAGAACGGAAGGAATCTCTTGGCGTAAACACCTTCCCAAACGATATTGTAAATAGTATCGCATGTATCAAGATATTTCATTGCGTCCCTTGTAGCAGCACATATAAGTCCGGGAGCAGATCCCGTACCGATCAGCGCAAGCCTGTCGATGGCCTCGAATCTTGGGCCGTAAAGCTCGAACATGGCTTTGAAACTCTGATACCACTGAAGCGTATATTTGTCGTTAAATTCAGGCGGATTATCATCTGCTTCCTTGGCTTTATCACTGTTGATCCACATGTTATAAAGCTCTGTGGTTCCTGCATAGTCTTGATAATTTGCTTTTACTGCCAATGCAGCTTCAAGAACGTTTTCAGTACATTCCAATGGCAGTCCGTTGAGTATCAGGTCAACGCCTTCGGCAGCAGCGATTATACTGTCTCTGTCATGGGCGTCTACAAAAGCTCCTCTACCCTTAGTGATCGAATTTACGACATTCTCCACAGCCTTCATGTCGTAATCAGCACATACGATCTCACTTACGTTAGGTTCCTTATCCAGTCTTTTGGCAGCTGCACTGCCCTGTGCTCCGACACCCAAAACCAGTATTTTTTTCATGGTACACCTCATTTCTTTAAAGTTGTATTTATTCTCCATCTGTAAACTATTTTACCTATTTTCAGAATTAATACTATGCTTTTATTGTTAAGAAATGTTTGTAAATCAATGCATTTTAAATCAATTTGTAGAATACAGCATTTTTTGATATATAAAATGACAAGATATGATATAATTTAAGAGTTGAATAATATCTGATCTGCAAAATACAGGAGGTTTTTATGCTTCTCGAACGTATCAATCATTATAATAATCTACATTTTGCTATGAATTTAACAAACGTCGCTGAGGAGCCTCCTCATTACCACAATGAAATGGAGCTTGTGCTTATGCTGAGAGGATATGCGAAGTACAAAGTACATCATCAGGATTTCATTGTAGAAACCGGAGAAATAGTCGTCGTTGACACTAAGGATCTTCACTACATATATGAATCCTCCGAGGACATGATAATGCTGCAGTTCCATGTGGATGTGGCGTATTTTTCAGATGAATACCCCAATATAGATGTAATGTTCTTCGTTTGCGAGGAATCAGAGAATGAAAGCTCTCAATGGCAGCACAGGCTGCACAACAAAATAGCATTTCTGGCTCATCATATCGCCGAAATGATGATTCTCTGCCAAAAAGGCGGCAATGACGATATTCTGAGAGATAAGCTCAGGGAATTTCTATATGTAATGGTTGATAAATTTCAGGCCTTCTTCATAGAGAATAATGAATTCCATTCCGGCCACGAGGATGCCAGCCCCATTGATCTGGAAAGGCTTTACAGGATCATGCACCATATGTATGTCAATTTCGATAAAAAGATAACGTTGGGAGATATTGCTGAGCTTGAACATCTGAGCATTCATTACGTTTCACATTTCATCAAGAAAACCTCCGGACTGAGCTTCCAGAATCTCCTCAACTATATCAGGCTCGAGCAGTCTGAAAAGCTTCTCAATGAAAATAAATATACACTGACTCATATAAGCGAGGCCTGTGGTTTTTCCTCGGCTGCATATTTCAACAAATGCTTCAAATCATGGTACGGCATCACTCCCGCAGAGTACAGAAAACAGATACGCCCTGTGCGAAGAGTTTCTCACCCGCCCTTCAGTAAAAGCGAGGCTTTGCATCTGCTGCAAGGTTATCTCAATACAGATCTTCCATCAAGTGTTGACCTTGAAGGCGGATATTCCGTCAACCATCTGGTTATACCTGTTAGAGGAAAATATGATAACAGGAAGAAGCTGGCGGACGTCATGCCTCTTGAGATAGCCATAGATGACTACAAGATGCTGCAGCGTGCGGTTTTTTATGCCGATGAGCTGGCAGCGATGCATCCTGCCGAAATTACAGTGACAGAGAATATCATTACAGAAGACAGCGACAGTATGCAGATGATGAAAATAATCAAAGCAAAAGGACTTAATACTGAAATCGTTTCAGGCAGCTCATACTATATGAAGACTGCAAAGCATGCCGAAAACGTCGCCGCAGCATTTTCATATGTGCTGGGAGAGCCTAAGGCCTTTATGTCGCTTTTTGATGATTCCTGCGGAATCTTTACAGAGAATGGTCTCCCCACTCCATATCATACACTCTACTCAATTCTCGATGAAGTAGATGGCGACCTTGTAGAAAAAAATGATAATTATATCATAGTCAGAGCCAGAGAGCGTATCTCTATCCTCATACATACGTGCAATGCCTCTGCGGACCTCAATGTCCATGTACAGCTGGAGCCCAGCTGTACTCCTGAGAATATCATCATCAGAAGCTTTTCACCAAAAAACAGCATCTACGATGCCATGAGCAGGATCAGCAGTCCTGAAAACATAAGTCCGGGAATGAAAAGGCATCTTGCATCGGTTACCGGCGGCTCCACAGAGTTCATGTCTCCGGGAGAAATGCCCAATTGCAGATTCGACTTTACGGTGGAGCCTGAAACACTGGTGGCAGTCCACATATACTGATATGTATATTTTCCCGTATACGGCAGATACTAAGTGAAGCACAAAATAAAAATACGGGAGGCATATTTATGAATGATAACGACACTCTGAAGCTGCTGAAGGAGACGGACAAAGGCGTGCAGATGGCAATTTACTCCTTTGACCAGCTTCTGGACAAGGTTGATAATCCTGCATTAAAAAAGCTCCTTACCGAGTCCAGAAACGACCACAAACGGCTGAAAAACGAAACGGCAAATCTCCTTAAAGCCATGGGCAGCTATGAGGAAGAACCACCTGCCATGGCTAAAGGAATGGCATGGATGGAAACCAACTGGAAAATGGGCATGGAGTACAGCGACAGAGTCGTTGCCGATATCATAACAAAGGGCTGCGATATGGGTGCCAAAAGCCTTCAGAAATATATAAACGAATATGCAGGCTGCGACCAGGCTGCAGCGGATACGGCAAAAAAGCTCATTGTTCTTGAGGAAAACCTGTCGGAGGATCTGAGGCTGTACCTGTAGCACCACGGCACGGCACATCCTCTGTTTGTAATAAATGGCCTTCTGTGATAGAATTTAATGGAATATTTCTTTCTTCACAGGAGGTTTTTTATGAAAAAAAACAGGCTTGGAAATACCAATCTGCTGATATCACCGGTGGGATTCGGCGTGCTTACAGTGGGAAACACTCAGCTTGATCTGCCGGTGGCTGAGGGAGCTGAGCTGATAAAATATGCGATTTCAAAGGGCATCAATTTCTTCGATACTGCCCAGTATTATGAAACCTATCCTTATCTAAAGGAAGCTCTCAAAGACATGGATATGTCTGCCGACAATCCGGACAGACCTGTTATATGTACCAAGTCTCTCGATTACTCATACTCTGAAATGGAGTTTGCCATAGAGGAAGCCCTTAGAGAAATGGAGCTTGAAGTCATAGATATTTTCCTGCTCCACGAAGTGAGACAGAATCCCGACTGGGAGAACAAAAGCGCCGCATGGCGCTGCCTCATGGAGCATAAAGCCAAGGGCGTCATAAGATACATCGGTGTTTCCACTCACCATATCGACGTGGTCCAGCGTATGGCAGGCGTACCGGAATGCGACGTGGTATTCCCTCTAATCAACTATGCAGGCCTTGGGATTCGCAAAGGGCACGGCCACGGAACGCCTGAGGAAATGGCTGCGGCCATAAAAAAATGCGCCGATGCCGGCAAAGGCGTCTTCGCAATGAAGGCATTTGGCGGCGGCAATCTGACAGGAACTTATATGAAGGCCCTCAATTACGTCAGCTCTCTTGACGGCATCGACTCCATCATGGTGGGCATAGGAAAAAAAGATGAAATAGACGCCCTTGTGGACTATGCAGACGGAAAGCTGCCAAAGGACTTTCAGCCGGACGTCAGCAGAAAAAAAATACATATAGATCCGGGTGACTGCGAAGGCTGCGGAACATGTATCGACAGATGCCCCAACAAAGCGATTTTCATGAACGACAACAAAATAGCCCAGGTCAATCATGACATATGCCTCACATGCGGATACTGCGCTCCCGTATGCCCGGTGAGAGCCATTATAATGTGGTGATGCATAGATCATAGAAAAGGCCCTGTCTTGATGACAGGGCTGTTATTATAATAATATGTCATCCATGGCCTCATTCAAGAGATTTATACATTCCGTCACATCGCAGTCAAAAGCTTCACCTGTATCTCAAGATGTCGGTTCATCATATATTAAGCACATAACATGATGGTGTCGTCCTTTTTTATGCCTGCTTGTCACGACGGTAAAGGTAGTGTATAATCCCGTCTTTGACACTTAATTAGCCAAAAAAGCTTGCTGTCCCTTGGTA
>CAUDEQ010000002.1 GCA_958448635.1 uncultured Bacillota bacterium
GGCGATCTCTTGGATTAACTGCATAGGCTGTCCAAGAAAACGTCCGCATCCCCCATTCTAAAATCAGATTAAAGACTCCCCATTATACAGCATATGTAGCTGATGCAGCTTTTCATAAATGAAAAGCTGCATATATATATCTTCTTTTTCATCTAAATTCAATAATGTCTTGATCCTTTCCAATCTGTAACGGATGGTATTGCTGTGTTGAAACAGTTTCTGAGCTGTTAATTTAATATCTCCATCACATTCAATATATGAAATCAGAGTTTCGTGCAGGGAGGTTTTATGGGAAGAATCATAATCTTTTATGGTTGAAGCGATCATATTATAAAAGGTTTTGAATTGTTTTGTGCCTCCAAAGGGGATTATGATTTGAAATATATCTGTCGGAGAATAATTAACTACATTCATGTGCTTTATTAAAGCGATATACAAAGAGTGCATTGCCTGTTCAATACCGCACTTTAGTTCACTGACAGGTAATATATCACTGTAACCAAAGCGATATAATTTTTCGGTAAAACCCACTTTTTCACATATCTTATCAATTTCATCATGCAGAGCCTCACCATTATGGTTAGTGCAGATTATGATTATACAATGGTTTCCTCGAATCACACTATGTATAACGGGGAGTTCATTTTTTATAGTGGAATAAATTGCAAAAGCATCATTTAACATCTGCTGTTGCGATTCCTCTTTCGGGGTAATGCAACAGCATAGGCAGGTTTCTTTATAGGCAGGATTTAGTTCTTCAGTGATATAAGACTGGATTTCCGAAGAGTCTGTTTTCAAGAGTTTGCGTATTTTATTGACATTAGTTAAATTAGAGTCTGCTTGAGCTAAAAGACTATGGATTGTGTAAATTATATCATCAAAATACGGCTCTTCTGAAAAGAGAAAAACGGGAACATTGTTCTGATTTGCGTACTCCATTACTTCATCGGGAAAAGCAGAAACACAGACTGTTTTTAAGGACAAAGCTGCTATTTTTTTATCGATCATTATTTTCAGACTTTTGACAGTTTCCCGTGGGTTGTTCTGCATGTTGGAAAGGGTAGTGACTACAAAAAGACCAGGAAGAAATGTTGCGGCAACTCGATCAGGCGTTTCCCATTCAAAAATACCGGTGCCCTTAATCGGATTGTCTAAGCCGACGCTATCGGATATCAATTTGAAATTTGAAAAAAGCGGATGTAGCAGTAGGTTCGAAACAGTAAGCATAATGAATACTCCTAAAAAATAATTTAGCATAAGCGCTTCTGGTATAGAAAGTATACCATATTCATGTTGGTTTATCACAGGTATTTGTAAAAAATACAAAAAACAACCAAAATAATTGAATTGCGTGATAATTGTGGATGTGTGCCTGTTGGAGTATCATTAAAACAGGATAAGCGTGGAACAGTATGACGCCATGAAAGCTGGAAGGAATTTATGGACAGGGGAGAGCGAAGGGCAAGAAAGGAGGTCGGTGGAAAATGTATTGAAATAAGCGTGGTAGATAATTTACAAGAGGCTATATGAAATAAAAGGCACTTGAGTGGGAAGTAATATATGATTTCCTGATTTGGAGAGGAGGGAACATTACATGAAAGAAAAGCAAAATAGTACCGCAAATAATCGACTGAAACGCGAATTAAGTGCCCGACATCTGACAATGATCGGGATTGGAGGCTCCATTGGCACAGGACTCTTTGTCGGATTGGGATTTAATTTCACATCAGCAGGTCCCGGAGGAGCTCTTGTTGCGTATCTTATTATGGGAATCACTGTTTATTTCATGATGAACAGCTTAGGAGAAATGTCTGCATATATGCCCGTATCTGGATCTTTTGCAGAATACTGTACTAGATTTGTCGATCCGGCGTTGGGATTCTCAATCGGATTCAGCTACTGGTTTTCATGGCCTGTTGTTATCGGATCTGAGCTGGTTGCAAGTGTTATGGTTTTAAGGTACTGGATTCCAGGAATCAACCCTATTGTATCCGCTTTGATAATGCTGGCACTTCTTTATGCACTGAATGTTTTGTCTGCAAAGGGATATGGAGAAGGAGAATTCTGGTTTGCTTTGATAAAAGTTGTGACGATTATTATATTTTTAATTTTAGGAGTATTAATGATCTTAGGAATCGTAGGTGGAGAATCACCGGGATTTGATAACTGGACTTCGGGAGAGGCACCATTTGTAGGAGGAGGTATTGGCGTACTGACATGCTTTCTTTTGGCGGGATATTCCTTCCAGGGAACAGAAGCGCTGGGCATCGCTAGCGGTGAATCTGAAAATCCCGGCAAAGCAATGCCGAAGGCGATTAAGTCGGTATTTTGGAGGATTTTCCTGTTTTATATTGGGACAACCATTGTAATAGGCTTTTTAGTAAATTATCAGGATCCGTCTTTAGCAAAATCAGGTGTTGAAAATATTGCATATTCGCCATTTACATTGGTGTTTGAAAGAGCAGGCCTTGCTGTGGCAGCTTCATTTATGAATGCAGTTGTTCTAACGGCACTGCTTTCTGCTGGAAATGCAGGAATGTATCTCGGAAGCAGATTGCTCTGCTCTCTTGCGGAGAAAAATCAGGCTCCAAAATATTTTGCAAAGATCAATAGACGTGGGATTCCACTGCGCGCTCTGAATCTGACTGCGATTATTGCAGCAGTGTGCTTTGCATTGACAGAGGTGGGACTTAACACAGCGTATTACTGGTTGATGAACATTGCCGCTGTCCCTGGGTTTGCAGTATGGTTTGGAATTGCTATATCTCACTATTATTTCCGAAAAGCATATCTTGCACAAGGAAATCGTCTTGAGGATCTGAAATTCAAGGCAAAATTTTATCCGTTCGGACCGATTTTCGCCTGTGTGGTATGTGTGCTTATTATCATAGGTCAGTATTATGCCAATGCAGACTTCTCAATTGTTGGGCTGCTTGTAGCATATAGCGGACTTATGCTTATAGTGGTGCTTTATATTGGATATAAAGTTATAAAGAAAACAAAGCGTGTAAAGCCAGAAGAAGCAGATCTGACATTTTATGATGACCGGCTGATAAAGGAAAAGGAGGAAGCATAAGTATGAGAGTTAAGGAAATGATAAACGATCCAAGAATATGGGCAGGACAGAACAGGCCTGGGTTGCCTATGAAAGATGCGGATATTGTAATGTTCTCTGTTCCATATGATGGAGGAGTTAGTTTTAGAGCAGGTGCTGCAGAAGGACCGAAGGCAATTCGTGAAATCACATATACTATTGCACCGACACTGGAAACATTTGAAAGTATTGATGGATTACAGCTGATAGATCTGGGTGATGCAGAAGGCGAAACCAGAGATGAAATGTTTACAAACGCTGAAAAAATGGCATATGACATTACAAAAGCGGGCAAGTTTTTTATTATGCTCGGTGGTGATCATTCTGTAACAATACCTGTACATAAAGGAGTAGATAAGGCTCTGGACGGACCTTTGGGCATTATCCATATTGATGCGCACTTTGACTTGTCAGATGAGATGGGTGGCGACAAGTTATCTCATGGTTCAACGGAAAGACGTGCTCTGGAGTTGAAGAATGTCTCAGGAACTGAAGCTTTATGTTTTCTGGGAATTCGAAATATAGAGCTGGAAGATGTGGAGTTTATTGCAAATAATAAAACTCCTTGCATAAATGCAGTGGAAATGTCTAATATAGGAATTGACGAAACAGTAAGGCGTGTAAAAGAACAATTTAAAGATTATAAGTATATATATTTGACTCTTGATATCGACTGTCTTGATCCGGCATACGCACCAGGGACAGGAACTCCTCAGTTTGGTGGATTGACAGCCAGAGAACTGCTAGAACTGTTGAGAGGTATTTTTGAACTTCCGATTATCGGTATGGATATCGTTGAAGTGGCGCCGGGACTTGATGATTCATTACTGTCTGTATTTGCTGCACGTAAGATTATTATAGAATGTTGGGGTCATCATTTAAGGAAGATTGACAGGGTGTAGCTGTAGTACAAAGAGAAAGGGGTTAAGATGAAAAAAATCAACCTGGCACTGATAGGATATGGTAATGTTGGAAAAGCTTTTGTGAGGATGTTGAAGCGAAGAGAGGATTATATTGCAGATGAATATGGTTGCACTGTAGAAATTACAGCTGTCAGCACCAAAAGAAAAGGAAGCATTATAGAACAGACAGGGCTTAATATGGAAGATTTGGATTTGGACAAGGCGGAGTCTTCTGTCTCTGCCTTTGATGTCATTGACAACGCGGACTATGATGTGTTGGTAGAATTGACTCCAATTAATATTAAAACCGGACAGCCTGCAATAGAACATATACAGCGTGCTATGCGAAGAGGAAAGCATGTTATTACAGCAAACAAGGGACCAATTGCATGGGCCTATAAGGAGCTGAAATCCCTTGCAGAAGAGAATAATGTGCTCTTTTATCATGAAGCTACTGTAATGGATGGTGCGCCGGTATATAATCTGATGCGGGAAACGTTGATGGGCTGTGAAATTCTTGAAATCAAAGGAATCCTGAATGCTACTACCAATTATGTTCTTAAGGAGATGGAAAATGGCGTGTCATTAGAAGCCGCAATTAAAGAAGGGCAGAGAAGAGGCTTTGTTGAAGCCGACAGTTCTATGGATATTGATGGATGGGATGCTGCTGCCAAGCTGACGGCACTGATGAATGTTCTTATGAATGCGGATATCACGCCTGTGAATATACAGCGGGAAGGAATTGGAAACATAACAAAAGAGCAGTTGGATAAAGCTGCTAAAGAAGGGAAAAAAATAAAGCTTCTATGTCATGGTAAAATTGAGGGCGGGAAGGCGGTAGGGTCTGTAAAGCCGCAGCTTGTTGATGTAGATAGTTTGTACGCTGCAATTAATGGAACAGCATCCTTAGTTACGATACGAACTGATTTGATGGGAGAAATTTCAATCATAGAGGAGATTTATGAGCCTGAGATTGATCAGACAGCATATGGTATCCTTAGCGATTTATTTCGATTGTTGACAGAGGCAGTTTAGATGATGATAACAAGGAGTAGGCAAATCTTCTTCCTTGCGGACTACAGAAAAGGGCGTCGCACTAACGATTTTTTTCGTTAATGCGATAGCCCTCTTTTAAGATTATTTGTTGTGAAAGAAGACATCGAGATAAGGCTTGGAAAAATGGAGCCTGGAAAAAAAGAAAAGCTTGCCGTAAAACTCCATGTCGTTTTCTGCGTCAAAGACGGTTTTCAGCTTATTGAGTCGATATCTTATTGTATTCTTATGCTGATACATCTTCTGAGCTGTCATGTCTACATTACCACTGCATTCGATGAGAGTGATAAGAGTCTCCAGAAGTGGAGAGCGCTGAGTGGTGGTTTCGGACAGCCTGTCCAGTATTCTTTCATAATACAGGCTGGGCTCCAGCAGGTATCTGTCCTTGAACACGATATGGTCAAATGGGGCATCACCTATTTGGACAACATTCTTTTTATCGAGTATGCAGCTGGTATTGGCAAATATTGCGTCCAAAAGTATCGTGCTTATGTCATCAATGCCTATGATATAATCGCTTATCCCTATGCAGGTATCTTTCAGAGCATTATCTGCCTTAAGGATCTTTACAAGGTCTTCTAGAAATCTCTGGAGGAGCTCGTCGTCAGATGAGTTGCTGGTAATTATGAGAAAGATACCGCGCTTGTAGGCGATGAAGGAGTATACGAATTCTGCAGTCCCTGATTTTTCAGGAATATCAGGAGCATTGTCCAAAAGAGCGTTGTTGTATAGCTCCATGGCCTCCTCTGAAATGGAGGATTTATCCTTACAGTTGGAAATATATGCGCACATCATAGAGCCTGATAGAAAGAATGGGTTTAGCTTTCTTAGAAGGCTCTCCTTATTAAGATTGTCCAGATTGTCGTTGAATATCAGAGTGTCCAGAACGATTCCGTTGAAGGACGTATACAGACTGTTGAGCGTTTCGTTTTTCACCGCATAAAGGAGCTCATCTATATATGTGTCTGAAAAAAACATGATAGGTATGCTGTGCTCGTTGGAATAGCTCTTAAGCTCATCTGAAATATCCTTGTAATATATATCTTTTATAGCGATGGCAGCGACGTTGTTGTTAATCAAAAGCTTAAGAGATTTTTCGACGGCATTGGAATCATCCTTAAAGGATGAAAGTGTGGAAATAACGAATTCACCCTTACTGAAGGATTTTGTAATCTGGAAATCCTGCTCCCATTCAAAAAAACCGGCGCTTGTAACATTGTTGTTTAATCCGTTTTTTCCAGATATGATACGAAAATTCTTGAATAAAGGCTTTGACAATAAGTTGGCTACTGTTGGCATGTCCGTTTATCGCTCCTTTCATAATGATATTATACACCTTTGCCGGCGAATAACGCCATCATTATCTTTGTGAGATTTACAAAGATAACGCATTTCAATTCATGATTTATCCAATTGAAGTTTATGGTGTATATAGTAAAATAGTAAGCGAAGAATAATAATGATTTCTGCAAATAATAATGATTGCCACATAGGTTTTACCTATATAATATTGGAGTGGATCGAAACATCACCCTGAATTTCGATTCACTCTTTTCTTTTGGTGTGATATGATGTGCTAAAGGATTGATGCGCTATATATAGTGAGGACAGGCATGATGAAAAGAATAGATAACAGACTGTTCATAGCTACGATATGCAGTCAGCATGAGACTATAATAGATGAATACGGGATAGGTGTGGAGCTGGATCAGTTCTGCCAGGCGGAGAGAATGGACGCGCCATTAAACCGGGAGGCATGCCGGGAGATAGAGAGCCTCCTGAAAAGAGCCGATAGGTGTACTTTGCATGCGCCCTTCAGCGAGATTTTCCCTGCTGCAATAGATCCTCGTGCGAGGAGCCTTGCCATGGAAAGGCTGCAGCAGGCGGCGCAGTATGCTGTGAGATACGATGCAGAGAAGATGATCGTTCATTCAGGATACGTGCCAAGGATATTCTACAAGGAATGGCATGAGGAAAGATCCGTGGAGTTCTGGGAGGAATTCATGTCTGAAAGGACGGACGGCCTTGAAATCGTAATTGAAAATGTCATGGAGGATGAGCCGTACATGATGGTAAGGATCATGGAAAGGCTCAAGGCTTCCGGTATAAGGCTGTGTCTCGACACAGGTCATGCGATCTGCTCGGGAAAGCTGCCGGCAGAGGAATGGCTTGAGGTCATGGCGCCGTATCTGGCTCATCTTCACATACATAATAACGACGGGAGCCATGATTATCACAGACCTGCCTACGAGGGAAAGATCGATATGGAGGCCTTTCTTTGTAAGGCTGTCAGTCTCTGTCCGGAGGACACCACATTTACCATTGAGAGTCTGGACGGTATGGGGACAATGAAATGGCTTAGGGAGCTGGGCTTCATAGGGAAGCCGGTGACAGATACCGATGGAAGAGGGTGATTATATGCGTAGGGAAGAACTCATAGAAAGGATAAAAAGCATAGAGCCTGTCGATAAAGCCGCGATGGAAAAGGCAGCTGAAAGACAGGAATCCCTGGCAAAGCCTCCCGGAAGCCTGGGGAAGCTGGAGGATATCTCCATTAGAATGGCGGGGATCACCGGCAAGGTGAAAAACAGCATAGCCGGAGGCTGTGTGGCTGTATTCTGTGCCGATAACGGAGTGGCAGAGGAAAACGTCAGCTCTGCGCCACAGAGCGTGACCATGGCGCAGACGGTGAATTTCACCAGAAGACTGACGGGAGTAGGCGCACTGTCGGAAAGCTTCGGAAGTCAGCTGCTGATAGTGGATATGGGGATAAAAAACGAGATTCCCGAAGGGCTGTACGATACGATCCCGCTGAGGGACACACATAAGATAGTAGACAGAAGGATAAGACCCGGTACAGATAATATGGCAAAAGGAGACGCCATGAGCGTGGAGGAAGCCTTGAGATGCATCGAGGTGGGCATTGAAATGGCTGAGGCCGTCAGTGAAGGCGTATATGACATCATGGGGATCGGAGAGATGGGCATAGGCAACACAACCACCAGCGCCGCCGTTCTGTCTGCCGTCACAGGTCTTGACAGCGGCAGCACATGCGGCAGGGGCGGTGGAATAAAGGAAGACAGCTTCAGGCGCAAGCGTATTATCGTCGACAAAGTATCGGAGCCTTATCGCAGCAGGGGAGGGGCTGTTGAGATCCTCAAGGCAAGGCAGGACGAGAAGTCATATCATGAGGCTGCATGCGATATGATGCTGGAAATCCTTGCCCGCATGGGCGGCTTCGACATCTGCGCCATGACGGGAGCCTTTATAGGGGCGGCCTGCAGGAGACTGCCTGTGGTGATAGACGGATATATTTCGGTGGTGGCGGCTCTGACGGCATATGTGATGGCCCCTGCCTGCAGAGATTACATGTTCGCCTCACATATTTCAATGGAGAGGGGATATCTGCCGGCTGTGGAGCTTTTGGGGCTGGAGCCGTTTCTGGCGCTGGATATGAGGCTGGGAGAGGGCAGTGGATGCCCTGTGGCCTTTGAGATAATAAGGGGAGCGTGCGATGTGATGAGGAACATGGCAACCTTCGAGGAGGCCGAGATAAACGACGATTATCTCATGGAGATAAGAGGAGGCGACTGCTTCTGAGCATGAACCGGCATTAAAGCCGGTTCATTCAAAGCTCAGTCTATGACAGGCTCGTATCCGTCATATTCTCCTGCCGCGATGGAAGCTACTGTGGCGAGAGTCCTGTCGATGTCGCCCTCTGTACAGTAAGGGGCGAGACCCAGTCTCACAACTCCGTCAGGAAGACCAAGAGCTTTCATCGTCTCGATGGCGTAGAAATCTCCGTTCCAGCTGTTGATGGCCTTGGAGCCCAGCACCTTGGAGACGAATTCATTGGAGTAATCATCCATTGTGAAGACAACGGTAGGCGTTCTCGGCTGACCCTCGGCAGGGCCGTATACGTTGACGCCCTTTATCCTTCTGAGCCCCATTCTCAGCTTCGTGCCAAGGGGCTCTTCATATGCATCGATGGCAAGCATGCCGGCAACGACGTATTTTCTTCTTCCCTCAAGACCCTTGACCTCTTCTTCGAAATACTCTATGTATTTTTCACCTATGGAGGCGATGAAGTTCACCGCAGCCTCACATCCTCGAAGATGCTCATATTGAGGTGTGCCCATGTGGAACTGTCTGGCGCCCTCTGCGATGTCAGGAGCGCCTGCATTGTTGATTTCCAGACTGTCTATATGCTCCTTTTTGAGATATATGAGACCCATGTGAGGTCCGAACCATTTGTACGGCGAGCAAACGAGGCAGTCCGTATCTATTGCCTTGACGTCGATGGGAAGATGTGCCGCATAGTGAACGGCATCCACCACTGTAAAGGCGCCGACCTTGTGAGCCTCATCTATGTATTTTTTCACATCTGTGATGGTGCCGATGCCGTTGGCAGCCCAGTTTACGGCGACAAGCTTCGTCCTGTCGGAAAGCTTGGCTTTGTAATCATCGAAATCCAGCTGCTGTGTAACGGGATCCAGCCTTACCTCCTTGATGATGCAGCCGTATCTCTCCAGTGATTTCCACGGTGCGATGTTGCACTGATGATCGATCTGAGTGACGATGATCTCATCGCCTTCCTTGAAATTCTTGGAAATATTCGCTGCCAGATTGTAGTTGTTTTGGGTAGATGAGCAGTTGTAGCCCACCTCTTCAGCGTCACAGCCCAGGAAATCGGCGGCTGCCTGTCTTGCAGCGACCTCGATATCGCCCTGCTTGAGTCCTGCCCTGAAGTTCCCGTCTTCGTTGGCATTGTCGTTGATCATATATCCGGTGATGGCATCAAGAACGCTCTGAGGGACCTGGGTTCCTCCCGGACCGTCCAGATATGCGATGGGAGTTCCGTTGATCTGAAGCCTGCATGCGGGAAATTCGCTTCGCAGAGCTTCCACGTCAAATTTAAAAGCCATTTTTATCCTCCTTTTTTCATCGATAAATGTATAAGTGTATTGTCTTTTCGCCGGTTTTGTTCAATGCATCAAATCATCTTAATTATATAACTTCAATGGGATATTACAAGTGTTTAAAATTACAATCGATCCGTGCAAATTTGTTCAAAGTACAAAATCAATAGGAGGGTTTCGGAGATCAGGTTTCTGTAAGGGTTATACGTTACAATTTTATATCGCCATGTTTTTGCGGCGGTAGAATCGTATTTGCTGAAATAAAGGAGGATGTGTGATATAATCTAAGGCGGAGGTCGCGGCATATGAACATATTCATCAGCGGAGGCTGCAAAAACGGCAAATCATATTACGCGCAGCGCAGGGCAAAGGACATGGCTTCGGAGAAGGGAGTGCCGCTTTACTATGTGGCGACGATGATACCTCGAGATGAGGAGGACAACAGAAGGATCAGAAGGCATATCTCGGAAAGGGCAGGCTGGGGCTTTGAAACCATAGAGCAGGGAAAAGCGCTGACTGAGATTTTGCATGACGACAGCATAGATAAAAACGGAGTTTTTCTTCTGGATAGCATAACGGCGCTTCTCGACAATGAAATGTTCGGAGGAAGCGGAGAAATGGACGAAACGGCGGCGGACAGGGTAAAAAGAGATGTGCTGGAATTTGCCGAGGCTACAGGGAATACCGTGTTCGTGTCGGACTACATATATTCAGACGCAGAGCTGTACGATGAATCCGTCGAGAGCTACAGACGCGGGCTGGCAGCCGTGGACAGAGCATTGGCGGAGATATGTGATCAGGTCATGGAAATAGGATTCGGTATTGAGGAGAGATGGAAATGAAGTATGCAAGAGGGCTTTTAATGGCCATCGGAAATTTCAGTGCCCTGCCATGCCCTTATCATAAGTGGCATGACAACAGCAGAAAGGCCATGCTGAGCATGCTGCCTGTGGTGGGACTGATACTGGCAGGGATAATCATCGCAGCATGGTGGCTGCTGGGCATGACGGAGCTCTCGCCTCTTTTCAGAGGGGTAATCCTCACCGTACTGTATTTCTGCTGCTGCGGATTCATACATCTTGACGGCTTCATGGACTGCTGTGATGCCATACTGTCGCGCAGGCCGGAGCTCCGGGAAAGACAGAGGATACTGAAATCGCCTGATGTGGGAGCCTTTGCAGTCATCAGCATGGTTTTGATGATGATGGTGTTTGTCGCTTCCATGGCAGAGCTGGCAGCTCGCTTCACATTCCGGGAGGCAGGCATACTGCTGATCATAATGTTCATTTCGAGAGCCATAGCCGCAGATCATGTGATGAGAAAGCCGACGATGGCTACAAGCCAGTATGCGGATATGAATGGGGAGCCCGCCGGGGGAATGCATGACAGCATGAAAAAAGACAACCCCCGTACTGCTGAAAACCATGTGCTGGCATTCATGACATACCTGACGGTTATGGTGGTGATAAGTATATGTAGATATTGCTGCAGTGCAGATATGATGAACGGGGGAGAATCAGGAAGCCTTCTGCTCTTCTATGTGTTCTGTGCAGGGACGGTATGTGTTCAGATTGCAGTCATATATCTGATAAGCCTCCATGCCAGAAAGCAGCTGGGAGGCATGAGCGGAGATATAGCGGGATATATGATAGTAATTTCGGAGACGGCAGCAGTTTTCACAGCGGCTGTAATATCTTCATTTACAAATCTGTAGTGTGTAAGCAGCGCACAAAAGAGGATTGGATGACAGGGAGGATAGGATGATTCTGATATTCGGAGGAGCGTTTCAGGGAAAGCTGGAATACGCCGAAAAAAACTTTGATATAGCTTCCGTATGTGACTGCGGTGCAGCATGTGATGATACGGAGGGAAAGTCCTTTGAGGAATGTCTGCCTGATTTTTCAAAGGCTGCAGTATACTCTCTGGAAAAATTCGTACTGAGGTGCGTCGACGAAGGCGTTGAAGCCGTCGATTATTTCAGAGAGAACAGGGACAAATGGCAGGATAGCATATTGATACTCACGGACGTTTCACAGGGGATAGTGCCGATGGAGGCCAGATTGAGAGAATTTCGGGAAATGAACGGCAGACTGATGGTGTATCTGGCAGGTGAAGCGCAGCAGGTTATAAGGGTGTTTTGCGGAATAGGAAAGAAGGTAAAGTGATGAAATCCAGAATATGCCTTATAAGGCACGGAATAACTGAAGGAAACAAGAAGAAGCTGTACTACGGACATTCGGATATAGATCTGGCAGAGGAAGGGATAACGGAGCTTAAAGAGCTGGTATCCTCCGGGCTTTATCCTGACGGAGAGGGCGCTGACTTTTACACGACTGATCTGAAGCGTACGCAGCAGACTCTGAAGCTGATATACGGAGAGAGGGAATTTCAGATGATACCTGATCTCAAGGAGATAAATTTCGGCGATTTTGAGATGAAAAGCTACGGAGAGCTGAAGGAAATAGAGGAGTATAGGCAGTGGCTCAAAAATCCGGGACAGGACCAGGCGCCGCCCAACGGCGAGAGCATCCGGACATTCTATGCCAGGATAAAAAAAGGCTTCGAGGAGCTGAAGAAGAAGCATGCTCTGAAGGTATTGTCCATGAGGCATTCCGGCAGGGAGGCCCTGAGCATAGTCATATGCCATGGAGGAACAATTTCGGCAGTGATGGAGGAGGTCTTTCCGGGGAAAAAGGATAATTTCTACCAGTGGATACCTGATCCGGGACACGGCTATATGCTGACGCTGGAGGACGGTGCGGTGACTTCGGCAGATCCGTTTTAATCGTCGTCGGTGAAGCTGTACGGAGGCGGCCATCTAAGCGGCATCATGCCGGATAACGATAAGTGAACATCCGGATTTAAAATCGAAAGGGAGAAGAAAATGAGGATAAAGAACACGGTCACAGAGCTTATAGGAGGAACACCTCTGCTTAGGCTTCAGAGTATGGAGGAAAAGCTGGGATGCGGAGCGAATCTCATCGCCAAGGTGGAATTCTTCAATCCTGCCGGCAGCATCAAGGACAGAGTCGGCTTCAACATGATAACAGAGGCGGAAAAATCCGGCAGGCTCAAGCCGGGAGGCACCATAATAGAGCCCACCAGCGGCAATACGGGAGTAGGTATCGCCATGACTGCAGCTGCACGAGGCTATAAGGCCATAATGGTAATGCCTGAGAGCATGAGCATGGAAAGAAGGCTGCTGCTGAAGGCGCTGGGTGCAGAGCTGGTGCTTACGGATAAGGCTCTTGGTATGCAGGGCAGCGTCGACAAGGCCAATGAGCTGGCAGAGGAAATACCGGGCAGCATAATAGCGGGACAATTCGAAAATCCTGCGAACCCACAGGCTCATTACGATACGACGGGTCCTGAAATATGGGAGGATACAGACGGAAATATAGACATCCTGGTGTCGGCCTTCGGCACAGGGGGTACAATATCGGGAGTGGGAAAGTACCTGAAGGAAAAGAATCCGGAAATAAAGGTCATAGGTGTGGAGCCGGCATCGTCTCCACTGCTTTCTCAGGGAAAAGCCGGCCCTCATAAGATACAGGGAATCGGCGCCAACTTCATACCAGAGGTTCTCGACCGCACTGTTATAGATGAGATCATCACAGTGGAGGATGATGATGCCTTGAATACGATGAAGGAAATCTCACGTACGGAGGGGCTGCTGGTAGGCGTGTCCTCAGGTGCGGCAGTATATGCTGCGGCAGCTGCAGGCGCCAGGGCTGAGAACAAGGGGAAGAACATCGTGGTGATACTTCCTGACACGGGAGAAAGGTATCTCAGTATATTTTGATGGAGGAATCGACCGTCGGTAGGTAAGAAGACCGGCGGTCTTTTATTAAAAAGCTGATTTGTGAAAATCTATTTGCCAAATTACCTTGGATTTTGAAGGTTTATATTTACAAGCCGACAGTTATCACATATTATATAGGCAGATGTGAGTTAAAAAATTAACAGGAGTGATTTTATGCGAATTTTTGACACTAAGGTACAGGAAATCAAGTATATGGTTCTTATGGAGCTGGCCTGGCAGACATGGAGGGAAAACGACGCCTTCATGGTATTCAACGAGATCGCCGACGAAATCGTTACGAAGGATGCGCCGCCTATGAGCTGCTGCATATACAAGGACAGAGCCATCGTTGCCGAGAGGATAAGGATAGCTCTTGGAGGAAAGAAGGACGATCCCAACATAATACAGGTCATAGATATAGCCTGCGATGAATGTCCGGTGGCAGGCCATGTGGTAACTGACCTCTGCAGAGGCTGCGTTGCACACAGGTGCTCCGATGCCTGCAAGCTGGGAGCGATAACCTTCGATGACGACCAGATAGCCCATATAGATAAGGAAAAATGCGTGGAATGCGGAAAATGCGCAGAGCTGTGTCCGTACAGCGCCATAACTAACTTCAAGAGACCTTGTGAAAGGGCATGCAAGGTGGATGCGATACATATGGCCAAGGACGGAGTCGCAATGATAGACAGCGAAAAGTGCATATCCTGCGGAGCGTGCGTGTACCAGTGCCCATTTGGAGCTACGCTGGATGTTTCCAGCATAACCGACGTTATAAAGACCATCATGGCCAGCGAAGACAACCGGAAGTTTAAGGTTTATGCAGTGGTGGCGCCTGCCATCGCCAGCCAGTTCACATATGCCAAGACAGGTCAGATCATAACGGCCATAAAGGAGGTGGGCTTCTACGGAGTCGAGGAAGCGGCTCTGGGAGCAGACTTCGTCGCCTACAATGAGGCAGAGGAGCTGCAGGAGAGAGAGCTGATGACATCGTCCTGCTGTCCTGCCTTCGTCGAATACATCAAGACCAAGTTCCCTGAGATGGAAAAATACATTTCGGAAAACCTGTCGCCTATGGCTGAAACAGGAAAGCTGCTGAAAAAGTACGATCCGGACTGCAAGGTGGTATTTATAGGACCTTGCACTGCCAAAAAGGCGGAGATAAGAGATCCGAAGGTGGGGCAGTACATTGACTACGTTCTGACCTTCGAGGAGCTGCAGGCCCTCATAGACAGCAAGGACATAGAGGTGGAGCAGCTGCCTGAAACAGATCTCAGCACAGCATCGCCATTTGGAAGAAACTTCGCCAGATCGGGAGGAGTAGCCGAGGCGGTAACCGAGGCTGTAAAAGAGAGACTGGGAGACGCCGTCAAGGTGGACCCTGTGGTATGCGATGGTATCGAGGAATGCAGAGTGGCGCTTTTGAAAGCGTCCAAGGGCGTGCTTAAAAACAATTTCATAGAAGGAATGGTATGCGACGGAGGCTGTATAGGCGGTGCGGCGTGTCTCACCCATGTTGACAAGGCCAACAGGAAGAAGATAGAGGATTACGGCATCAGCGCCAAGATAAAGGAAATACAGTCGGCAGTCGAAAATGCCAATAACAGATAGAAGTGAGCTTTGCGCAGAGGGAATGGATCGCAGCGGCAAGTGCGGCGATCCGGACATGAAACGGCTGACTGAGATAGCCGCAAACAGAATACGATCCCGGAAGACGCACATCAGTATCATGGAAAGGAAAAGAGGATCGAAGAATCTTGGGAATCGGAGATCCTCTTTGATTTTGTAAGGGCAGGATACTTTCGTGTCATATGAACATTTTCTCGGTGTCAGAGGAGGGGAAAAGATGAGCAGGGGCAAAATACCGAACATTATAAAAGCACCACGATTCATATGTTCGTAAAAAGTCAATTTTTAAAGGTTTAATGGCGATAATTGTTGCGAATTAACGGCAAAAGTGCTAACTTTATAAGGAGATAATAACGTATTCGCTGCCGCGTTAACGAAAATCAGAAAGGACTATGGTTTATGGTAAGAAGAATTTACGTTGAAAAGAAAAAAGGCTTTGATGTGGAGGCGACATCGCTTTTCAATGATGTCAGGGAGAATCTCCATCTCAATGATCTGACATCAGTAAGAATCCTGAATCGTTATGATATAGACGGAATAGATGATGCTACCTATGAAGCAGCTAAATTTACGGTATTCGCAGAACCTGCCGTGGACATCGTATACGAAGAAACGATGCCAGAGGACGTGTGTTCTGCTATTTATTTTGCAGTGGAATATCTGCCGGGACAGTATGATCAGAGAGCAGACTCGGCGGCACAGTGCATACAGCTTATGAACTCCTCCGCCCATGCGGCAGTAAAATTCGCAAGGGTGATCGTTCTTCAGGGATCGTTGACGGAAGCAGAGGTGGATTCGGTGAGAAACTACTGTGTAAATCCTGTGGATTCACAGCTGGCGGCTCATGAGAAGCCGGCGGATCTGGAAATGGAAACGACAATACCTGAAGATGTTGCCATCATAGACGGCTTCAGAGCCATGGATGAGCAGAGGCTGGAGGAATACAGAAAGGCCATGGGCTTCGCCATGAGCCACGATGATATCGTGATGATACAGCAATACTTCAGAGAAGACGAGGACAGGGAGCCGACTCTTACGGAGCTGAAGGTGGTGGATACATACTGGTCGGATCACTGCAGACATACGACATTCAATACTACTTTAAGCAATATCACCTTTGAGGACAGCCGCTATGGAGCGATGGTTAAGAAAGCCTTCGACAGATATATGGAAATGAGGGCGGACGTATACGGTGACAGGGAGAAGAACGTATGTCTGATGGATATGGCGTGCATAGGTGCAAAATACCTGAAAAAGCACGGCAAGGTGGAGGATCTTGATGAATCCGAGGAAATCAACGCATGCAGCATAAAGGTGAAGGCAAAGATCGACGGTGATGAAGAGGATTGGTTGGTGATGTTTAAAAACGAGACTCACAATCATCCGACGGAGATAGAGCCTTTCGGCGGAGCTGCAACATGTCTGGGAGGAGCAATAAGAGACCCTCTCTCAGGCAGAGTATACGTATATCAGGCCATGAGAGTGACAGGCGCTGCGGATCCGAGAAAGCCGATAGAGGAGACTCTGGCAGGCAAACTGCCTCAGCGAAAGATAACGAGGGAGGCTGCGGCCGGATACAGCTCCTACGGAAATCAGATAGGACTTGCGACAGGACTTGTGGATGAGGTATATCACGAAAACTACGTTGCCAAGAGAATGGAAATCGGCGCAGTGGTGGGAGCTGCTCCTGCAGATCACGTTATAAGAAAGGTTCCGGAAAAGGGCGATGTGATAATACTTCTCGGCGGCAGAACGGGAAGAGACGGCTGCGGAGGAGCGACAGGCTCATCCAAGGAGCATACGGAGGAATCCATCCTTCAGTGCGGAGCAGAGGTGCAGAAGGGAAATCCTCCTGTGGAGAGAAACATACAGCGTATGTTCAGAAGAAAAGAAGCGGCTACGCTGATAAAAAGATGCAACGATTTCGGTGCCGGAGGCGTTTCGGTAGCGATAGGGGAGCTGGCTGACGGCCTTGAAATCTATCTGGATAAGGTCCCTAAGAAGTACGAGGGACTTGACGGAACGGAGCTGGCAATTTCCGAGTCGCAGGAGAGAATGGCGGTTGTTGTTGCAGCGGACAGAGCCGAAGAATTCATGAGATACGCAGATGAAGAAAATCTGGAGGCCACTCAGGTGGCGGAGGTCACAGATACCAACAGAGTCAGGATGTACTGGAGAGAAAAGTGCATTCTGGATCTTTCAAGAGATTTTCTCAATACCAACGGAGCACAGCAGTTTGCCGATGTCCACGTTGCAGCACGTGAGAAGGACGGCGATCAATGGCTCGATGAGCTGCTGAAGGAGACAAAGACGAAGGAAGAGCTGCTGACGGATCTCAACTGCTGCAGCAAGAAGGGGCTGATAGAGCGTTTCGACAGCACCATAGGAGCTGCAACGGTACTCATGCCTCTGGGAGGAAAGTATCAGCTGTCGCCTGCAGCAGGTATGGCAGCAAAGCTCCCTGTAGTGGACGGCGAGACCGACACGGCCACCATCATGGCATACGGCTTCGATCCGGAGCTGGCGGTAAAGAGCCCTTACCACGGAGCATTGTATGCGGTGGTGGATTCCGTAGCCAAGATAGCGGCTATGGGTGGAGATTACAGGACGATAAGGCTCACCTTCCAGGAATACTTCGAAAAGTTGGGTGAGGATGCATCGAGATGGGGCAAGCCTGCAGCGGCCCTGCTGGGAGCGCTGACGGTTCAGAAGGAGCTGGAGATTCCGTCCATCGGAGGAAAGGACAGCATGTCCGGAACCTTCATGGACATAGACGTTCCTCCTACGCTGGCATCATTTGCCATCACCACCGTAGATGCGGATGATGTGGTATCGACGGAATTCAAGAAAGCAGACAGCAGGCTTGTGGTTCTCACCACACCTGTAGATAAAAACGGAGTCATAGATTTTGAGAGCTTCAGAAAGAACATGCTGAAGCTGAGAGAGCTGGCTGTTACCAAGAAGCTTCTTGCCGCCAATACCATCGGCAGGGGCGGCCTTTACATGACGCTGGTGAAGATGGCTGTAGGCAACGGCATCGGAGCAGATGTAAAGGCAGAGGGAGACATTCTGTCACCTATGTACGGCTCTGTACTGGTGGAAATTCCTGCCGATAAGGATGTGGACAGGATAATGGAAGGCTCGATATATACCGAAATCGGAGCAACCACGAAGGATGGAAGACTGACGATAAACGGCGAGGCAGAGGAGGTGGCCTCCTTAACGGTGAGGTGGCAGACTCCGGTGGAGAGCGTATTCCCTGTAAGAACTGCGGAATACAGAAACAAGGTGGATAAGACTCCTGTTGAAAGGACACTGTACAAGGAGAGAAATGCAGCAGGCCCTAAGATAGGGACAGCAAGACCGAAGGTTGTGATACCTGTATTCCCGGGAACAAACTGCGAGATGGATTCGGCGAGAGCCTTCAGAAAAGCAGGCGCCGAGGCCGATATCCATATCATCAGGAATCTGACGGCAGCGCAGTTGGAGGAGTCCATCGCAGAGCTGGAAAAGAAGATAAGAGAAAGTCAGATGATAATGATACCGGGAGGCTTTTCCGGAGGAGACGAGCCTGACGGGTCTGCTAAATTCATCACGGCCGTATTCAGGAATCCTGCCATAAGCGATGCCGTATCGGATCTGCTGAAGAACAGAGACGGACTGATGCTGGGAATATGCAACGGCTTCCAGGCATTGATAAAGCTGGGACTTGTCCCTTACGGAGAGATAAGGGATATGAAGGAGGACAGCCCTACGCTGACATACAACAGGATCAACAGACATGCTTCATGCCTCGTGAGAACGGGAGTAACATCTGTCAAGTCGCCATGGCTTGCAGGAGTTGAGGCAGGCGATGTGTTCACCATACCGGTATCCCACGGCGAGGGAAGATTCATCGCAGATCATCAGCTGGCAGAGCAGCTGATGAAAAACGGCCAGGTCGCCACACAGTATGTTGACTTCGAGGGGAACCCGTCCATGGATATAGCCTTCAATCCCAACGGATCGGTGATGGCCATAGAGGGAATAACATCGCCGGACGGAAGGATATTGGGGAAGATGGGACATTCGGAAAGAATCGGCGGAAATCTCTACAAGAATGTTGCCGGCGAAAAGGATCAGAAGATTTTCGAATCAGGCGTAAAGTATTTCAGATAATGAGCAAAAGAAGTATTTCAATTCAGAAAGGAAAAAGAATATGAAAGTAGCTATAATCATGGGAAGCAAATCGGATTATCCCGTAGTGCAGAAGGCAGAGAAAATGCTGGCAGATTTCGGAGTTGAGTATGAGACGAGGATAATATCGGCACACAGAACGCCCAGACAGGCAGAGGAATTTGCCGCCAATGCGGAAGCCAACGGCTTCGGATGCATCATAGCGGCGGCAGGAAAGGCTGCTCATCTGGCAGGCGTGCTGGCAGCGACCACACCGCTTCCCGTAATAGGTCTTCCTATGAAATCCAGCACCCTTGACGGACTGGATTCGCTGCTGTCGGTGGTTCAGATGCCAAAGGGAGTGCCTGTTGCAACGGTGGCTATAGACGGTGCGGAAAACGCTGCGATTTTGGCTGTTCAGATACTCAGCACTGCCGATGCAGTCATGAGACAGGCCATAAAGGACTTTAAGAAGAAGCAGGAAGAGGATATAGTTGCGTTGGACGCTGAATTCAACAGCTGATGAGATAAACGGCAGACTATGTACAGCCTGCAATAAAGAAGCGGAAGCCGGCTATGCGGATCGTTTTTACCGCATCAGCCCTTCCCGAAGCGGTGAAAGGTATATTTGATATTTAATGCATTGTAAAACTCATGAAACAGGAGAAAAAAAATGAAAAAACTCGAACAGCTTTATGAAGGAAAAGCAAAAAAGGTATTCAAAACAGATGATCCCAAGTGCTATATCGTAGACTACAAGGACGATGCGACGGCATTCAACGGAGAGAAAAAGGGTCAGATCGCAGGCAAGGGCGTTGTCAACAACACCATGGCAAACATCATCTTCCGGCTGCTGGAGGAAAAGGGAGTTCCCACTCATTTCGTGGAGCAGATCAGCGACAGGGAAACAGTTGTAAAGGCTGTGAAGATACTGCCTCTTGAGGTAATAATGAGAAACGTGTCGGCAGGCTCCTTTGCCAAGAGATACGGAGTAGAGGAAGGAATAACCTTTGAAAAGCCGACCTTCGAGCTTTCATATAAGAATGATGATCTGGGCGATCCTCTCATGTGTGAATCCCATGCACTGGCTCTGGGTCTGGTGACTGAGACTCAGCTGGAGGAGATAAGGAGCTATGCCGCAACCGTAAATGACGTTCTCAAGGAGTTCTTCCTGGAGAGAGGTCTCAAGCTCATAGACTTCAAGATCGAATTCGGACTTTACGACGGACAGGTGATTCTGGCAGATGAGATTTCCCCTGACACATGCAGGCTGTGGGATGTGAAGACCAATGAAAAGATGGATAAGGACAGATTCAGGAGAGATCTGGGCAATATAGAAGAGACATATGCGGAAGTTCTCAGAAGAGTAAAGAACAGCTGATGAGTAAACGGCGGATAGGAGAAGATATGGAAGATAAGAAACTCACATACAAGGACGCCGGAGTCGATACCAAGGAAGGCGAAAGAGCAGTATCGCTGATGAAGGCGCATGTCAAGAGAACCTTCAATGAGAATGTCCTTACGGGGCTCGGCAGCTTCGGAAGCCTCTTTGCACTGGATCTCAAGGACATTAAAGAGCCTGTACTGGTATCGGGAACAGACGGCGTAGGAACAAAACTTAAGATAGCCTTTCTTATGGACAGGCATGATACGGTGGGCATAGACTGCGTTGCCATGTGCGTTAACGACGTTCTCTGTCAGGGCGCAAAGCCGCTGTTTTTCCTGGATTATATAGCTACGGGAAAGGTAAAGGCGGAGAAGATCGCTGATATCGTAAAGGGAATAGCAGAGGGCTGCAGCCAGTCGGGAAGCGCCCTTGTCGGCGGTGAAACTGCGGAAATGCCTGATTTCTATTCCGACGGCGAATACGACATGGCAGGCTTTTCCGTCGGCATAGCGGACAAGAGCAGGATAATCACAGGCGCCGATATCAAGGTGGGCGATAAGATAGTCGGAATCGCATCCACGGGAATACACAGCAACGGTTATTCGCTGGTAAGAAAGGTGTTCTTCGATAAGATGGACATGAAGGTTACAGATTATGTTGAGGAGCTGGGAGAAACTCTGGGAGAGGCGCTGCTCAGACCTACGAAAATATACGCCAACGCCTGCGGCGCAGTGCTGCCTGATTTCCATGTCAACGGGATAGTTCATATCACCGGAGGCGGATTTTACGAAAACATTCCGAGGATACTTCCGGAGGGTACTGCCGTGTCCATCGATGCAGGAGCGTGGGATGCGCCTCCGATATTCCCGTACATAGCAAGCTGCGGCAATATCGACAGAGAGGAAATGTTCTCCACATACAATATGGGCATAGGCATGATGATGATAGTTGACGCCGACGACGCAGAGGCTGTAAAGGACGCCCTGCTGAAGGCGGGAGAAAAGGCATATATAATCGGCGACGTGGTGGAGGATCAGGGAAGCAGAGTGAAGATAAGCTATCCTGAGATATAGGCTGCGAGCAAAAGAGGAAAACATGATGAGCAACAAGATAAAGACTGCCGTGCTGGTGTCGGGAGGCGGGACAAACCTTCAGGCGCTGATAGACAAGCAGAGAGACGGCAGTATACCTAAGGCGGAGATCACCATGGTAATAGCCAGCAGAGAGGACGCATTTGCTCTGGAAAGGGCTGCAAGGGCAGGAATACAGACTGCAGTTGCGCCGGAGCAGCATCAGGTTCTGGACGCGTTGAGAGCGTCAGGTGCGCAGATCGTTGTGCTGGCAGGATACATGAGGGTGCTGTCTCCGGAGATAATAGATGAATACAGAGACAGGATAATAAACATACACCCATCCCTCATACCGAAATACTGCGGTAAGGGATTTTACGGAAAGAGAGTCCACAAGGCAGTGCTGGAGGGAGGCGAAAAGGAAAGCGGAGCCACCGTACACTATGTGGACGAGGGTGTTGACACCGGTAAGATAATATTACAGAAGAAAGTACCTGTGCTGGAAGGCGATACTGCGGATATCCTTGCGGCCAGAGTACTTGAAATAGAACATGAGATCCTGGCGGAGGGGCTGAACATAGTGGCCGACAGGATAGAAAAGGACGGAGGTAAAATATAATGGGCGGAGTAATAGGCTTTGTATCAAAGCAGGACTGTGTGATGGACCTGTTTTTCGGTACTGACTATCATTCACATCTGGGAACTAAGAGAGGCGGAATGTGCGTGCTTCAGGAGGATGGCTTCAACAGATCCATTCACAATATAGAAAATTCTCCCTTCAGAAGCAAGTTTGAAAAGGATATCGAGGAAATGCAGGGGAATATGGGTATAGGAGCCATAAGCGACAGCGACCCGCAGCCTCTGACGGTACGCAGCAGACAGGGCGAATACGCCATAACCACTGTAGGCCGTATAAACAACAAGGACGAGATCGTAAACGAGCTGCTTAAGGACAGACCAAGCCAGTTCATGTCCATGAGCGGCGGCGGTATAAACAATACCGAGCTGGTGGCTGCCATCGTATCCACCGGAAGAGATATAGTCGACGGCATAAGAAGAGCCCAGGATAAGATTGACGGCTCCGTAACGATGCTGGTGCTGACCAAGGAAGGTCTTTACGCCGCCAGAGACAAATACGGAAGAACTCCACTCATTATAGGCAAAAAGGACGGCGCATACTGTGCCGCATCCGAATCCTTTGCATTCATAAACGTAGGATATAAGTACAGCAGAGAGCTGGGACCCGCAGAGATCGCATTTCTCACTCCCGACGGGGAGGAAACCGTGGGAGAACCGCAGGAGGGCATGAGGATATGCTCCTTCCTCTGGACGTATTTCGGATATACGACTTCAATATACGAAGGAAAGAACGTGGAGCTGATGAGAAACAGAAACGGAGGAATTCTGGCACAGAAGGACGAGGATCTGGACGTGGACTACGTTGCGGGAGTTCCGGACAGCGGCACTGCCCATGCGTTGGGCTATGCCAATCAGTCGCGGGTGCCATATGCACGTCCGCTGATCAAATATACGCCGACATGGCCAAGGAGCTTCATGCCGCAGAACCAGAAGGCCAGAAACCTCATCGCCAAGATGAAGCTGGTGCCTGTTTTCCAGATCATAAAGGACAAGAAGTTCGTGCTTATAGACGACTCCATCGTAAGAGGTACGCAGCTTTCGGAAACAGTAAGCTATCTGATAGAAAACGGCGCCAAGGATATACATGTAAGATCTGCATGCCCGCCGATCATGTACGGATGTAAATTCCTGAACTTTTCACGATCGGTAAGCGATATGGAGCTCATCACCAGAAGATGCATCAGAGAGCTGGAGGGCATGGATCAGCCGGGAGATGCAGCGGCAAACCCTGCAGGCTTCGACAGCGAGATGCAGTCTGATATCTCTGCCGAGGTGCTGGCGGAGTATGCAGACCCTAAGACGGAAAGACATAAGAACATGGTTGAGCTTATAAGAAAGAAGCTGAATTTCGACAGTCTGAAATTCCAGGAGCTGGATGACACCATCGAGGCCATAGGAATAGACAGATGCAAGCTCTGTACATACTGTTGGGACGGAAAGGAGTAAGGTAATATGAAAAAATCACTGCTGACGGATCTTCTGAAGGGAAACTCCTATCCGGGGAGAGGAATCGTTACAGCCCGTTCAGAAGACGGTAAAAGCGCTGTGGCAGCGTATTTCATTATGGGAAGAAGCGTCAACAGCCGCAACAGGATATTCGTGGAGGAGGGCGAGGGAATCAGGACACAGGCTCATGATCCTGCTTTGCTCAGTGATCCAAGCCTGATAATTTATTCTCCTGTAAAGGTGCTGGGCAACAAGACCATCATCACCAACGGAGACCAGACCGACACCATCTATGAAGGCATGGACAAGCAGCAGACCTTCGAGCAGTCTCTGAGAATCAGGGAGTTCGAGCCGGACGGTCCCAACTATACTCCGAGAATATCAGGAATAATACATATAGAAAAGGGCAGCTGCAATTATGCCATGTCAATACTGAAGAGCAATAACGGCGACCCTGAAGGCTGCAGCAGATATACTTTTGCGTATGAGAATCCTGCAGCGGGAGAGGGCAGATACATACACACCTACATGCATGACGGCGAGCCGCTGCCGAGCTTTGAAGGCGAGCCTGAGTGGGTGGAGATCTCCGGAGATATCGATGAGTTCACCGATGCGGTATGGAGCAGCCTGAACGAAGACAACAAGGTATCGCTGTTTGTCAGATATATAGACATAGAGACAGGCAGCTATGAGACGAGAATAGTCAATAAGAACAAATAGGAAAGCCGCACTGCGGGCTTTGCGGAAAGCGTTACGGATGCGACGCAGGAGTGCGCTTTGCAGAGAAAGTCCGGACGTATCATAAGTGTGCGCTTTGCATGAGAGATAAGCAATACAGAAGGAGATAAGATGAAAGAACTGGAACTCAAATACGGATGCAATCCCAATCAGAAGCCATCCAGAATATTTGTCGAAGAGGGAGAGCTTCCCATCGAGGTACTCAACGGAAAGCCGGGATATATCAATTTTATGGACGCCTTCAACGGCTGGCAGCTGGTTAAGGAGCTGAAGGAGGCAACAGGACTGCCTGCAGCCACATCATTCAAGCACGTTTCGCCTGCCGGAGCAGCTGTGGGGCTGCCTCTCACGGAGGTGGAGAAAAAGATATACTGGGTGGACGACAGCATAGAGCTTTCGCCGCTGGCATGCGCCTATGCCAGAGCAAGAGGCGCCGACAGGATGTCATCCTTCGGTGATTTCATATCGTTGTCGGATGTATGCGATACGGCGACTGCCATGCTGATAAAGCCTGAGGTGTCCGACGGCGTGATCGCTCCCGGTTATGAGCCTGAGGCTCTTGAGATACTTAAGACAAAGAAAAAGGGAAATTACAATGTGATAAAGATAGATCCCGACTATGTCCCTGAAAAGCAGGAGCGCAAGCAGGTGTTTGGGATTACCTTCGAACAGGGAAGAAACGATATGCCGATAGATGAAAAATTTCTGGGCAGCATCGTGACGGAAAACAAGGAAATAAGCAGTGAGGCCAAGAGGGATTTACTGATAGCCCTCATCACCCTTAAATATACCCAGTCCAATTCCGTATGCTACGCCAAGGGCGGTCAGGCCATCGGAATAGGAGCAGGACAGCAGTCACGTATACACTGCACCAGGCTGGCAGGGCAGAAGGCAGACAACTGGCTGCTGAGACAGTGTCCTAAGGTGCTGGAACTGCCTTTCAAAGACGGTGTGGGAAGACCTGACAGGGATAATGCCATAGATGTGTATATGAGCGACGACTACGAGGATGTCATAGGTGAAGGTCAGTGGCAGCGCTTTTTCACCAGACAGCCGGAGCCTCTTACCAGAGAGGAAAAAAGGGAATGGCTGTCAAAGATGGACGATGTAGCGTTGGGCTCGGATGCGTTCTTCCCGTTCAGCGACAATATCGACAGAGCGTACAGGAGCGGAGTTAAATACATAGCGCAGCCGGGTGGCTCGGTGAGAGACGATATCGTCATCAAGGCATGCGATGAATACGGCATGGTGATGTATTTCTCAGGCATGAGACTGTTCCATCATTAAGGAGGTTTATAATGAAGGTACTGGTAGTTGGAAGCGGCGGAAGAGAACATGCAATATGCTGGAAGCTGAAGCAGAGCCCTGCTCTTGAGGAGCTTTACTGTGCTCCCGGCAATGCGGGAATAGCTGCCGATGCAACGTGTGTGGATATAAGTGCCGAGGACGTGGAGGGGATCTGCGGCTGGGCATCTGAAAACAAAATAGACCTGGCTGTGATCGGCCCTGAGGTGCCGCTGGCAATGGGCATCGTGGACGCCCTGGAAGCAAAGGGCATAAGGACGTTCGGACCCAACATGAAATGCTCTCGACTTGAGGCAAGCAAATCCTTTACCAAGGACTTTCTCGACAGGCATGACATTCCGACGGCGGGCTACAGAGAGTTCACCGATAAGGCGGAACTGCTTGAGAACGTGGGCCTTTACGGATATCCCATGGTGCTGAAGGCTGACGGTCTGGCGGCAGGCAAGGGAGTAGTCATTGCAGAAAACGAAAAGGATGCCGTGGCTGCCATCGAGGAAATGATGGGAGAGAGGATCTTCGGAGCTGCGGCAGATAAGATAGTGGTGGAGGAATTCCTGACGGGAGTAGAGGCTTCGATGCTCTGCTTCGTAGATGAGAATACCATAGTTCCCATGGAATCGGCCCAGGATTACAAGAGGATCTTTGACGGAGACAAGGGACCGAACACAGGAGGCATGGGTACATACTCGCCAAGCCTGCTCTTTACGCCTGAGCTGGAGGAGCAGATAAGAGAGAGAATACTTGAGCCGACGCTGAAAGGCTTTCAGGAGGACGGTCTGGATTTCAAGGGGGTGCTGTTCATCGGGCTCATGCTGTCGGAGGACGGGCCGAAGGTAATTGAATTCAACAACAGATTCGGAGACCCTGAGACTCAGTCGGTGCTGATGCGCCTCGACAGCGATCTTCTGGAGATTTTCATGGCAGTCACCGAAAACAGGCTGTCGGATATTGAAATCAGATGGAAGGACGATAGAGCAGTATGCGTCGTACTGGCTTCAGGCGGATATCCCGGCAGCTATGAAAAGAACAAGCTGATAAAGGGGCTTGACGCTGTGGACGATGATGTGGTGGTGTTCCATGCGGGAACCAGGTTCGCACCGATGCCGGAGGGAAGCAAATGCGCTTCCTGCGAGGACGACTGCGACATCAAGACAGGAGCCGTAGTAACATCCGGAGGCCGCGTTCTGGGCGTGACGGCTGTCGGTAAAACCCACGAGGAGGCAAGGAAAAAGGCATATGAAAATGCCGGACGTATCAGCTTCGAGGGAATGCAGTACAGAAACGACATAGGAATGATAAACAGACATTGAGACGATCCCGTATCGTGGGATGGAAAAGAGTGAAGACATGAGTGCAAAGGAAGCCTTGTTTCCGTCCTGCACTCTTTTTCTTATGCGGGAGTATAGTATGTGGGATGGCTTCTGAATTTCAGCAAAGCCTGCCGTTTAGAAGCTGTAGGCTTTGCTTCGAGGCGGCGCTTTTGCTCATGCATCTCCGTTAAATTGAACAGCGACATGTAATTGGTATTTGAATAGTAAACGTGGTTTATGATAAAATATAAAAATAAAGCAGCGGTGTTGTTGGTGCAGATATAGTGACAGCGGTTTTTTCAATATGGGTAATATCCAATGCGTGGCATTTCCCGTATTTCAACAAAGTCTCCCGATTAAATTGGATCGGCGGGATCGACTTCGTTACGGCGGCACTGCGATGAGGAGGCAATGATTATGAATGAGAAAAAATGTATAGTTACCATAAGCAGAGAGTTTGGCAGCGGCGGAAGGCTGATCGGCAAGAGACTCGCTGAGAAAATGGGGGTTAATTATTACGATAAGAAGCTTCTGGACAGGATTGCCGAGGAATCGGGCCTTTGCAGGGAGATGATGGAGGATGCTGAGAAGAAGGCAAAGAACAGCTTCCTTTACAGTCTGGCGTCTGCGCTGGGTACAGGTGAAGCGGGTCCCGAAAGCCTTTCCCTCAATGAGAGATTCTTTCTGGCTCAGTTTGACACCATCAGAAAGATTGCGGAGGAGGAGTCATGCGTTATCGTAGGGCGATGCGCCGATTATATTTTAAGGGGAATGCCTGAGGCGACCAACGTATTCATCTATGCAGAGGAGGCTGACAAGATCAAGAGAGCCGTTGAGGAGTACGGTGTGCCTGAGGATTCCGTAAAGAAGATGATGAAGGATACGGATAAGGCCAGAGCCAACTATTACGCATACCATACGGGAAGAAAATGGGGAGAGCATGTCAACTATCATCTGTCAATAGACAGCGGATATCTGGAGATAGATGATATAGTGGATCTCATCATAAAGTACACCGAAGTCAAGATCAACAAGCTGGAATCCATCTAGTCAGCTCTGCAGACCACTATCGCACTGATTGATTCAGGAGAGTGATAAAATGAAAAAGAAGATAAGAGCCATGTATTTTACAGGCACCAACACTACGGCCAGGATCACAACGAGCATCGCATACAGCATGTGGAGAGATATGAGCAGGGCTGTCGGCGAAAGCCCGTGGAACGATAAAGACGCTACGGATTATGAAGTGAGCTTTTCAAAGGAAGATGATATAAATTTCTCGCCGAAGGCGGCAAGGGAAAGGGAATATGTTTTCGATGAAGACGACATCGTGGTATTCGGCGTTCCTGTCATCGCAGGAAGGGTTCCAAATGTCCTTCTGAAGTTTCTCGACACGCTTAAAGGCGGCGGTGCCATGGCCATTCCCGTGGTTCTTTACGGAAACAGGAATTTCGACGATGCGCTGATAGAGCTGAGGAATATCCTGGAGGAAAAGGGCTTCAATACGGTGGCAGGAGCGGCATTCATCGGTGAGCATTCATTTTCCAAGACTCTGGCGGCAGGAAGACCTGATGAAGATGATATGAAGAAGGCAGAGGCGTTTTCAAAGGATGTTGCAGATAAGATACTGTATATCATCAGGGAGGGCGAAGGAGACAACGATAAAATAAGAGATGTGCTGGAGAAGCTGTGCCCTGTGGAGGTCGAGGGCTGCCAGCCGATAAGACCGTACTACAAGCCTAGGGACAGGCATGGTGAGCATATAAATATCCTCAAGGTAACACCTAAGCTCGATGAGTCAAAATGCATAAAATGCGGTATGTGTGCGGCGATATGCCCCATGGGCTCCATCAGCAGGGAAGAACCCGGTATAGTCAACGGCATATGCATAAAGTGCTGCGGCTGTGTCAAGGGATGCCCGCAGCAGGCTCTTTACTATGATGATGCCGGATACATATACCACAAGGAAGAACTGGAAGCCATGTACGCCGATAGGAAGGAGCCGTCTACGTTCCTTTGAGCACAAATGATAAAGCATTGACCTGATTTATGAATAGTGATATTCTAAAATACAGACCACCTGCCGCCCATTTGCGGCAGATGAAAAAACGCATCTCATCTGATGCGGATATGAAAGGAAGAATGAAAAAATGGCAGAAAACAAAGGCACCTATTACATCACCACACCTATTTATTACCCCAGTGCGAACCTGCATATAGGTCATACGTACTGTACCGTCATGGCTGACGCCATGGCAAGGTTCAAGAGACTGCTGGGATACGATGTAAGATTTCTTACGGGAACTGATGAACACGGACAGAAGATTCAGACCATAGCCGAAAAGGAGGGCGTATCTCCTCAGGAATACGTTGATAAGGTCGTGTCGGGAATCAAGGATCTGTGGAAGACCATGGAAATATCCTACGATGATTTCATCAGAACCACAGAGGACAGGCATATAAAGAGAGTACAGGCTCTTTTCATGAAGATGTATGAAAAGGGAGATATATACAAGGGAGAATACGAAGGCATGTACTGCACGCCGTGCGAATCCTTCTGGACCGAAAGCCAGCTGGTGGACGGAAAATGCCCGGACTGCGGCAGACCTGTCCAGAAAGCTCAGGAGGAGGCATACTTCTTCAAGCTGTCAAAGTATGAGGATGCGCTTCTGGAGCTGTTTGAAAACAATCCTGAATTCCTCCAGCCTGAAACGAGAAGAAACGAAATGGTAGCCTTCGTAAAGCAGGGCCTTGAGGACCTGTGCATTTCAAGGTCGACCTTTGACTGGGGAATCCCTGTACCTATCAATGACAAGCACGTTATGTACGTGTGGCTGGATGCGCTTTCCAACTATATAACGGCTCTTGGATGGCCTGATGAGCCTGAGCTTTATGAAAAGTACTGGCCTGTAAACGTCCATCTGGTGGGCAAGGAAATCGTAAGATTCCACACGATAATCTGGCCTGCAATGCTGATGAGTGCAGAGCTCCCTCTGCCTAAGCAGGTGCTGGGTCACGGTTGGCTGCTGCTGGAGGGCGGCAAGATGTCAAAGTCAAAGGGCAACGTTGTGGACCCTGTGAAGCTGATAGAAAGATACGGTATCGACGCTCTTAAATACTTCCTGCTGAGGGAATATACCTTCGGGCAGGACGGCATATTCACCAACGAGGTTATGCTGAAGAGAATGAACTACGATCTTGCCAACGATCTGGGGAATCTCGTATCCAGAACCGTTTCAATGATCGAAAAATACAACGGAGGATTTGTTCCGGATCTTACGGATGCCATAGAGCCTGTGGATCAGGAGCTTAAAAACACAGCCGTAGGTGCCGCCGCTAAGGTGGAGGCCAATATGGACGAGTTCAAGTTTAATCTGGCACTGGAGGAAATCTGGGTGCTGGTGAGAAGAGCCAACAAGTACATCGATGAAACCATGCCTTGGGCGCTGGCCAAGGATGAGGCTGCAAAGCCTAGACTTGACAATGTTCTCCACAACCTGGCAGAAGCCATCAGGATTATATCCATACTGATATATCCGTTCATGCACACAACATCTGATAAGATAAGAAAGCAGATGGGTCTTTGGTATGCCGATGTGGCATGGGAGGATGCGCTGCAGTTTGAAATGATGCAGGGTGAGCAGGTGAAGAAGGGAGATCCTATATTCCCTAGACTCGATATAGATAAGGAGCTGGAGGAGCTGGAAGCCATGAAGGGCGGTAGTGAGGAAGAGAACATACCTCTGGAGCTGAAGCCGGAGATCGAATACGATGATTTCGACAAGATTGATTTCAGAGTGGGAACGATACTGTCGGCAGAAAAGCACCCTAAGGCAGATAAGCTGCTGGTATTCCAGGTGAAGATGGGAACTGAAAAGCGCCAGATAATCTCAGGCGTCGCAGAACACTTCAAGCCTGAGGAATGCGTTGGGCAGAAGGTGTTGGTGGTTGCCAATCTGAAGCCTAGAAAGCTGAGAGGGCTTGAATCCAAGGGCATGATAATGTTTGCGGACAATGTGGTGGATGGCAAGGAAAGGCTTGAGTTCATGACTACTGAAGCCGAGGACGGAAACCCTGTAACGTAATGCATAAGCCTGAAAGCATGGCTTAGACAAAAGTTATAGATAGTAAAATATAAAGAGTAACATCAGTCTGAAAAAAAATGAACCGACTCCCGGAGGCGGATTAAAAAATCCGGTATAGGGAAGAGCGGTCCATGAATTCAGCCCAATGTTACTCTTTTGTATTGTCGCAGACGAGGATAACGGTTCTGCTTATTTTATTCCGTAAAATCTCATGGCATTGGCCCTTGTGGCTGCGGCAACGATCTCAAAGCTGATGCCTTTGATATCGGCAATCTTTCCGGCGGTATGCTCCACCAGAGAAGGGTTGTTTTTTTTGCCGCGGAAAGGCTCCGGCGTAAGATAAGGTGAGTCTGTTTCCACCAGAAGGAAATCGAGAGGTATTTCCTCAACGACGGCAACAGTCTTTCGATTGTTCTTGTAGGTCACAGGACCGGCGATGGAAAGAGTGGCTCCGAGCTTTACATATTGACGCCCGAGCTCGGCGCTGCCGGAGAAGCAGTGGAGAAGCACACGGGCATCGTCGACCATGGCGGCGGCATTTGTATTTGAATCGCCGCCTTTTACGTATCCGCTGGGATCAGGCCTCTTGGGGAACCAGATCTTCCTTTCGGCGGAAAATGCGCCCTCCTCCTTCAGTATATCCATAACCTCCTGATCCGCCTCACGGGAGTGGATAACTATGGGCATTTTAAGCTCGTTGGCCAGACGGATCTGCTTCCTGAATGCCTCTCTCTGAAGCTCGCGCGGCGATCTGTCATAATGAAAATCAAGACCTATCTCTCCTATGGCCATGACCTTGTTCTTTTTTGCCAGCATTCTTATCATCGTAAGATCCATATCATCCATGTGCTGTGCATCATGAGGGTGGAAGCCTACCGCAGCGTAGCACCATGCGTATTTTGAAGCATGGTCGACGGCAAGCTTGGAACTGGCCAGATCGAAGCCTATATCCATGACGTAATCCAAATCTGAGCCTTCTATGGCTGTAACCATTGCGGCCCTGTCTTTATCGGACATTTCATTATTTATATGTGCATGTGAATCAAACAGCATAAATTCTCCTTTCGTGCGGATTTTCCGTGAGAATTATTATATCAGAAATTATGACGAAAAAAAATATCATTATTACAGCCATATCGACAAATTACGATGAAGAAGGTCTGTATAATAAATTTTGCTGCCGAGCTTGGATAATGGCAGCGCAAACCGGAGAAAAATCGGGTAATCATGCTCCGATTAAGAATAAAGAGAGTAATGAGTCGGTAAAGAACAGGGAGAGCAATATGCAAAACACTACTGCGGCCGGTGCTGTACGGCTGTCAAAAGCTAAAATAATACACGTTGTGACGCTTATAATATTTACTGCAATAGTCTGCAGAGGGCCTTTGCTGGGCGACAGCTTCATCATAGGCGTATCGCTTATCGCCTATATGCTGTCCAAGAACGCTATGAATCTGTACTTAATCGTTCCTGCTGCCGCAGGTCTGCTCCCGTACATTTCCAGAGGCATGGAGCCGATGCCGTACATAGTATCGATGATAATCTGCGGCCTCGTATTGGTATCCGCCAGGAGGATAAGGCTGAAGCTGTGGCATCGCGGTATAATCGCAGCATGTACTTCAATAGTGGCTGGAAGCATTTACAGGCTGGCCACCGGCAGCGTATATATGACCGGGCCTGAAAAAATGATCCTGGAGGCGGCGCTTGTATTCATCTTCATGTATGTTTTCGATGCCGTGTTTTGCGCCGTGCAAAGGGCAGACGGCAAGGCGCCCGGGACGGAACGTGCCCTGGCGGGGGCATGTGTGGTGATGCTGCTGATACTCAACGGATCAGGGCTTTCCTTCGCCATATGGATGGCAATAGTGTTCATGGCGCTTTGGGTGCTCATATGCCTCGGCTCAGGTCCTGCGCTGCAGATAACCGTTGCGGGAGGTCTTGCTGCCGCACTTATGGGAGAAGGTCAGTGGGGTGTCATGGTTACCGTAATGCTGGGGATACTGGCCGCATCATATGCTGCAAGGTTCGGAGCGACGATGCAGACCGTAGTATTTGCGGCAGCCTGCCGGCTGTCGGGATACATCGAAAGCGGAGTTGTCCTGGGCATGGATATATATTGTCTCCTAATACCTGTGATGCTGTTTCTGGTGATGTACTGGCGACTGGGAGACGGCATGAGAAAAATTATATATATGCTGGCGGATAAAAAGGCAAATGCAGAAGAAACGGGAGGCAGCTGCGGAGAGCGGCTGATGAAAGAAAAAGCAGCGCATATGCAGGAGCTGGCGGAGCTATACTCGACGTATCTGGATAGCAGGTCAGTACTGGCAGGACAGTTTAACATAACGAAACAGATAATAGACGACATAAGGTGGCAGGTCAGCCGACAGGGTCGCAGAGCCGCCGGGGAAAATGAAAAATACGATGTAGAGATAGCAATATCCCAGTGTGCGGCATCGGGAGGGATAAACGGCGACTGCTGTGGATGGCAGGATATAGGAGGCAATCGTACAGTCATGGTGATAAGCGATGGTATGGGAAAGGGAAAGAAAGCGGCTGCGGAAAGCCTGATGGTGACAAAGACGATAATATCGCTTCTGAAGTCAGGAGTCACGACCGATCTGGCTCTTAAGATGATAAACACCGTAATGCTTATGAAGGATGACGAGGATTCGTACGCTACGCTGGATATGGTGATCGTGGACAGGCATTCAGGCAACGCCAAGTTTTACAAGATAGGAGCAGCGCCTACATTGATAAGGCGAAAGTCCAACGTGGAGGAGGTGAAGCTCACCGCCGTGCCTCTGGGAATAGTCAACGGCCTTAAGGTGAGCTATGTGGAGACGGATCTTAAAAGGGGAGACTGGATCATAATGATGTCCGACGGCGTAAGTGACGGAGGCGAGGAAAGAGGAAAATCAGGCGGCAGAGGATTTCTCGGAAGGATAAAGGATACCGCTGCATGCATAAGATCGACGGACCCGCAGACCATGTGCGATCTTTTGATGGACAAGGCTGCAGACAGCTATATCGGAAAGGAGAGAGACGATCTGACGGTAATGGTGGCACATATCGTTTGAATATGGTACAATTAAATGGATTTCAGATGTACCATAAAATCCGTTTGGAAAGGATGAACATGCTGCCGGATATTACGAAGAAAACAGAAGATAAGATAAGGGAAACGATAAAACAGAAAAAGCTTATCACATCAGGACAGCACATTGTTATCGGCCTTTCGGGAGGCCCCGATTCAGTGTGCCTTTTTAATGCGCTGATGTCCATGAAAGATGAGATGAAGCTCACAATACACCCTGTGCATGTCAACCATCTGTTCAGGCCGGGGGCTGCCGAGGAGGATCAGGCCTTCGTTGAGGAGCTGTGCAGAAAGAGAGGCCTGGAATGCAAAAGCTTTGTGGTGGACTGCAACAAGCTGGCTGCAGATACGGGAATGACGGGAGAAGAAGCAGGACGAAAGGCAAGATACGACGCCTTTTACAGCGTGGCTGAAAAAATAGCGCATAGCTGCCGTAAGGAGGACATCAGGATAGCGGTGGCTCAGAATGCCAATGACCAGGCGGAGACAGTGCTGTTCAGGCTGTTGAGAGGGACAGGAACGGACGGTCTTGCCGGCATAGCGTATGAGAGAGAGGAGCGCGGCTACAAGGTGATACGACCGCTGCTGGACGTCTACAGAGATGAGATAGAGCGATATTGCGACTATAACGGACTTAGGCCGAGGATAGATCACACCAATATGGAAACAATCTATTCGAGAAACAAGATAAGAAACGAGCTGATTCCGTATATTGAGAAGGAATATAACGGCAATATCATGGAAAGCATGGTGCGCCTTGCCCGCATAGCGGCTGCCGACAAGGAATACATGTGGCAGCAGGCGGAGAAGGAATACAGGAGGCTGGCGACGGAAAACATCGAGGACAGAGTCGTCACCATGGAAAGAGAAAAGCTGGCTGCCCTCCACGAGGCGGTGCGCCACAGAGTGATGCTGAAGGCCTTTGCAGCCATAGGTCTGGAAAGCGACATTTCCGAGGAGCGTATAAAGGCTGCGGATAGCATAATAGAGAAGAAGCAGGGAGCCAAAACCGTGCAGTTTCCGAGAGGATACACGCTGACGGTGGCAAAAGGTGTAGTTATGGTAAAATATTTGTGAAAAACCAACAAAAGAGATTTGCCTGCTATTGAATAAAATTGGTATATATGATAAAATAGTTCGATAAATTTGGTACATGGCAACAAAAAAATAAGACATAATAAAAGGAGTAATTCAGGAGGAAAGAAATTGAAAAGAAGTAAAGCCAAAAACATATGGATATATGTGATCATATTCGGCCTTGTGTTCGCCATGGCATGGTTCTACAGCAGTGGAACTCCCGAGGAACAGAAGGAGATAAAGACCTCCACATTGGTTAAGCATCTGAAGCAGGACGAGGTTGAGGAGATCAATGTTACGGAGACGAAGCTCACTGCCGAGCTGAAATCAGGGGACACGGTATATGCATATGTCAACAGCGCCGTGGATATGAGCTATATATACGAAATGTATATAATGCCGAAGGTGGATGACGGTAAGCTGAAGCTGTCCAGCGACGAGCCTAAGAAGGAATCCATATTCCTCAGTCTGCTGCCTACGCTGATAATGATAGGTATCATGGTATTCTTCTTCGTCATGATAATGAATCAGAGCGGAGGCGGAGGAAAGGCAATGTCCTTTGGAAAGAGCAGGGCTAAGCTGCAGAAGGACGGCGATCTCAAGAAGATCACCTTCAAGGACGTTGCGGGTCTCAAGGAGGAAAAGGAGGAGCTTGAAGAAATCGTGGACTTCCTCAAGCACCCTATGAAATACAATTCCCTGGGAGCAAGGATTCCAAAGGGAATTCTGTTGGTGGGTCCTCCGGGAACAGGTAAGACATATATTTCCAGAGCTACCGCAGGAGAAGCGGGAGTTCCGTTCTTCACAATATCAGGTTCGGACTTTGTTGAAATGTTCGTAGGTGTAGGTGCATCGAGAGTAAGAGACCTCTTCGAGCAAGCAAAGAAGAATGCACCATGCATCGTATTCATAGACGAGATAGATGCCGTTGGGCGTAAAAGAGGTGCAGGCCTCGGCGGCGGACACGATGAAAGAGAACAGACTCTCAACCAGCTGCTGGTGGAGATGGATGGATTCGCAGAAAATGCGGGGATCATCATACTGGCTGCAACCAACAGGCCTGACGTACTGGACCCTGCTCTGCTGAGACCGGGAAGATTCGACAGACAGATCGTCATAGGAATTCCTGACATAGTGGGAAGAGAAGAAATTTTCAAGGTACATTCGAGAAACAAGCCTCTGGCTGACGGAGTTAACCCGAAGGTTCTGGCCAGAAGAACGCCGGGCTTCTCACCTGCCGATATCGAAAACATGCTCAACGAAGCGGCGCTGCTCACAGCCAGAAGAAACGGCATGAAGATCAGGATGGAGGAAATTGAGGAGGCCATAACCAAGGTCATCGCAGGTCCTGAGAAGAAGAGCAGAGTCATCAGCGAAGAGGAAAGAAAGCTCACAGCATATCATGAAGCGGGACATGCAGTGGTGGCTCACGTTCTGCCTAAGACGGATCCTGTACATCAGATAACCATAATTCCTAGAGGAAGAGCCGGCGGTTTCACTATGATCCTGCCGAAGGAAGATAAATATTACGGCACCAAGGAGACCATGAGAGAGCAGATAATACATCTGTTGGGTGGAAGAGTTGCCGAAATGCTTACCCTGGATGATATAAGCACCGGAGCAAGCAACGATATACAGCGTGCCACTGATATAGCCAAGGAAATGGTGACAAAATACGGCTTCAGTGAAAAGATGGGGCCTGTCAACTACAGTTCTTCAGATGAAGTCTTCCTCGGAAAAGACTTTTCGACGAGACAGAGCTATTCCGAGGGAACTGCTGCCAACATAGACGCCGAGGTCAAGGCCATCATAGATGAAGCTTTTGAAGCGGCCAAGAAGATTCTTACGGAGCATATGGATCAACTGACGGCTGTGGCAGAAGGACTCCTTGAGGTAGAAACTCTTGACCACGATCAGTTCGTGCAGCTTTACGACGGAGTAAAGACTCCTGCGGAGCTGGCGGCGGATTTCAGGGAAAAGACGGAGCAGAAGCGTGCCAAGGATCAGGAGGAAGCAGCAGAATCCGAAAAGCTCAGAAAGCGAGAGAAAAGACTGGCAAAGAAGCGTGAAATGGAGGAAACAGCCAAGGCCATAAAGGATAAGGAAGGCAACGGCAAGTTTAAGCCAAGGCTTATGACATACAACGAGGTGACAAAGACGGCAGAGCCTTTTGATCCCGACAAGCTGGCCGGGGATGAGGAGTTTCCTGAAGACGAAGATATCAGAGATAAATACGATGATGAGGACCTCGAAGGCTGGGATGATGACGATATGCCGACGGAGGAGGAACTGGCTGTATATGATACTGACTACCTCAATGACGATGATGATTCGGTCGATGAGGAAGACGAAGCTGCGGCAGAGGATGAAGCCGGAGAAGAGGTCGATAAAGAAAGGAAGTAGCCATGAGAGTAACGGTTGCAGATTGTCTCAGCCTTGATGCCTTCAAGGGCGCAAGGGTGCTGACGGGGAAGCTGAATCTTTCAAATGATGTCAAGGCGATTTCCGTTCTGGATGCCTGTACTGCAGAGGACATGGCGCTCAGAAGGGGAGATGACGCGGAAATACTTCTGACGGGATTTTTAGGTGTAAGGGACGATGTGGAAGCCCAGTGCGGCATCGTCAGTGCAGCTGCATCAGGCGGCTGTGCGGCTCTTGTCGTTTATTATGTAGGGAAGGCTGTAAAAAAGCTGGATTCCAGAGTCATGGAAACAGCCGACAAGGCCATGCTTCCTCTGATCGTGATGCCTGAGGAAGCGGAATATTCGCAGGCCATCACCGAGGTCATGGACAAGGTTCTCTACGGGGATAATTTCAGCAACAGCCTCATAAGCAACACGGTATTTCATCTGCTGAATTTTGAGAAGCACAGCAATTTTCAGTCGGCGGTGAGAGAGGCGGCCATAAACAATGATTTCCAGCTGATAATCCTCAGCGAGGACTTCAATCCGATACTGACGGTGGAGACAAGGCATAAGGCGACCATAGCCGATGCCATCAAGCTGGGGAAGGAGAGAAACGTCGAAAGCGACTCGAAGGTATACACCATGATAGACGTAAACGGCGTACTGACCTACTGGGGGCCGGTGACCATCAACAACGACAAGTATTACATGTTCATCGTGGACAATGAGGATTCATACACGGCGGGCGAGATAACAAAGCTGGCGGAGATAATAGAGCTGGCCATGGGAATGTGGAAGTACACTCCTGAGAGAGATGCCAAGGCGGAATTCATAAAGGCGCTGATCCGCGGCAACAAGAGTCTGGCATATACGCTGAAGGATGAAGCCAAGATAAGCGGCGACGATATCCTGAGCGTGTTTTTCTCCAAGGGCATAGGACAGGATGTGGAGAGCCACATATTCGCAGAGTTCGAGAAGGAGGAAGACCTGAACATCATGAAGATCACCGAGGGCGACGAGACCTACGGCATGATACTTACATACGATGAAGAGGGCTCGGATCCCGCCATAAGAAACAGCTGCGTGCAGCTTTTCAACAAAATGAAGGGAAACAAGAAGGCGAGGATTTTCCATGTGACGGGGCTCAACGGAATAGAAGGCGCCGGAGATGCATACAGGCTCATAAGCGAGAGCTGGTCGTTCGTACAGAGTGTATTCCCATACAAGAGGGTGTTCACAAAATACGAGCTGACGCTGGTGAGCAACTGCATCAACATACAGATACAGGGAGGCTTCGTAAAGAAGAATTATATAGAGCTTCTGGAGCCTTTCAAGGAGGCAGGCGAGAACAAGGGAAGACAGCTTCTGGAGACCCTTGAGACGTTTGTTCTGGACGCAGGCATGAACAGCGGCAAGACGGCTGAATTCATGGGAATACACACCAATACGGTGCAATACAGGCTTAAGAAGATAAATGAGATGCTGGGAGTGGAAATCACAGGCAACAGGGTTATTCCGGGGCTGACGATGGCTCTTGCGCTCAAACGGCTGGAAAGGGTGGTAAGCTGATAGATACAGCTGATGTATCAGTAAATAAATATAGAAGGAGATGAGTTGATATGTACTTTAATTATCTGGAAAAGGCAGACCCGGAAATAACGGCTGCAATTAAACGTGAGATAAACAGGCAGGAGAACAAGATAGAAATGATAGCTTCCGAGAATTTCGTCAACTATGAGATCATGGAGGCGGCAGGAAGCGCATTGACCAATAAGTATGCCGAAGGATATCCCGGCAAGAGATATTACGGCGGCTGCGAATTCGTAGATGAGGTAGAGACTCTTGCAATAGAGCGTGTGAAGGAGATCTTCGGAGCAGAGCATGCCAATGTTCAGCCTCATTCGGGAGCAAATGCCAATACAGCCGTTTATCAGGCAGTGCTGGAATACGGAGATACGGTGTTGGGAATGGATCTTTCCAACGGCGGACATCTCACTCACGGTTCTCCTGTGAATATTTCGGGAAGATCATATAACTTCATTTCCTACGGACTTGACCCTGAAACTGAGACCATCAACTTTGACAACGTCAGAGAGCTGGCGCTGAAGCACAAGCCTAAGCTCATCGTAGCAGGCGCATCGGCTTATCCGAGGACGATCCACACAGACAAGTTCAGAGAAATCGCTGATGAGGTTGGCGCACTTCTGATGGTGGACATGGCTCATATAGCGGGCCTTGTGGCGGCAGGCCTTCACCCTAATCCAATGGATCATGCACACATCGTTACAAGCACGACGCACAAGACTCTGAGAGGACCGAGAGGCGGTATAATACTCTGCAACAAGGAATTTGCCAAGGCCATCGACAAGGCAGTCTTCCCGGGAACTCAGGGAGGACCGCTGATGCATATAATCGCAGCCAAGGCAGTATGCTTCAAGGAAGCGATGGAGCCTTCATTCAAGGATTACCAGCAGCAGGTTCTGAAAAATGCCAAGGCGCTGGCGGAAGGGCTTACAACAAAGGGCTTCGAGCTTGTTTCGGGAGGAACCGACAATCACCTTATTCTGGTAAAGCTGGTAAACAAGGACATAACAGGAAAGCTGGCAGAAAACCTGTTGGACGATGCCAATATAACCACTAACAAAAACACCATACCTAACGACCCTCAGAGCCCGTTTGTAACCAGTGGTCTGAGACTTGGAACTCCTGCCATGACCAGCAGAGGCTTCAAGGAGGACGATGTTGCCAAGGTTGCGGAAGCCATAGCGCTTGTTATCGACAGCAAGGGTGAAGAGGCTGAAATGGATAAGGCAAGGGCCATCGTAAGAGAGCTGACCGAAAGGTATCCGCTCTACAGTGATTTCAACGCTTGATGCCATATGCAAGAATAATGTATACAAACAAAAACAAGATTGCAAATTGAAATCACATGCTGTATAGTGAGATTGGTATTTTATCGTGTAGGAAATACGGGGATTGTGGTATTTCCTGTATTTCAACAAAGTCTGCCGCTGAAGGGAAGTTTTGACGGCGTGATTTTGTGCTTACACATATACAATGAAATATAATAACCAAATACTGTAAGGAGGAAGCATAGATGAACAAGCTTGAACAGCTCCGTGAAAAAAAGGAAAAACTGTTACTGGGCGGCGGTGAAAAGAGAATTGAAGCTCAGCATGCAAAGGGCAAGCTGACTGCCAGAGAAAGACTGGACATCCTTTTTGATAAAGACAGCTTTGTCGAAATGGACGTATTCGTAAAACACAGATGCAGCAACTTCGGAATGGATGAAAAAGAAATGCCGAGCGATGGCGTAGTTACAGGCTACGGTCAGGTAGACGGCAGACTTGTGTTCGCCTTTGCACAGGATTTCACTGTAAGCGGAGGCTCTCTCGGTGAATACCATGCAGAGAAAATAGTAAAGGTACAGAATATGGCTCTTAAGATGGGAGCTCCTGTGGTAGGACTTCAGGATTCCGGTGGAGCCAGAGTAGAGGAAGGTGTGGCAGCACTTTCAGGTTTCGGCAAGATATTCTACAACAACACGATTTCCTCCGGTGTTATACCTCAGATATCCGTGATCATGGGACCATGTGCCGGTGGTGCAGTTTATTCACCTGCCATAACCGATTACGTTTTCATGGTTGATCAGACAAGCCAGATGTTCATAACGGGACCTGAGGTAATTAAGACGGTTACAGGCGAGGTGGTAACTGCAGAGCAGCTGGGTGGAGCAATGACTCACAACAGCATCAGCGGTGTGGCTCACTTTATCGGAAAGAACGACGAGGAGACTCTCATGATGGTAAGAGAGCTGCTCAGCTACATGCCTTCCAATAATATGGAGACTGCGCCTGTATATGCATGCACAGATGATATTAACAGGATGATCCCTGAGCTAAACGAGATTATTCCTGATAATCCTAATAAGGCCTACGACATGTATCAGGTCATAGCCAGCATAGCGGACGACGGCAAGTTCTTCGATGTAATGCCTCATTTCGCTAAGAATATGATTACATGCTATATAAGAATGGACGGGGCAACGGTAGGCGTAATAGCCAACCAGCCTAAGGTGGGAGCAGGCTGTCTCGATATAGATGCTTCCGATAAAGCGGCCAGATTCATAAGAAGATGTGATGCCTTCAATATTCCTTTGCTGACAATTGAAGATGTTCCGGGCTTCCTTCCTGGAACAGGCCAGGAATACGGCGGCATCATCAGACACGGAGCCAAGATGCTCTACGCATATTGCGAAGCTACAGTTCCTAAGGTTACCGTTATCCTGAGAAAGGCATACGGCGGAGCATATATCGGAATGTGCAACAAGGAGCTGGGCGCCGACATGGTAATGGCATGGCCTACAGCTCAGATCGCAGTAATGGGAGCCTCCGGTGCAGTAAACATCATCTCCTCAGTCAAGAAGGAAATCAAGGAGGCTGACGATCCTGATGCATTGAGAGCAGAAAAAATCGCAGAATACGAGGAAAAATTCAACAACCCTTATGTGGCAGCAGGTCTGGGATATGTAGATGACGTTATCGAGCCTGCTACTACGAGACAGAGGATAATCAGTGCTCTCGACATGCTGAGTACTAAGAGAGAATCATTGCCGGCCAAGAAGCACGGTAATATTCCGCTTTAGGAGGTGCGCCATGGGTTTAATGGATAAATTTGCGGATCCCGCATTATTTGAATCGCTGGGCTTCGGCGAAAAGATGACAGGCTCATTCATAACCATGCTTATGGGAATGGGAATAACATTTATAATACTTTGTCTGCTATGGGCTTTCGTAGCGATAATGGGAAAAATAATGAATACAGCGCAGAAGGGAGATAAGGCGTCAGCAAAGACAGAAGCCGCCGCCACGCCCTCAGCAGCAGCAGTAGCACAGCCAAAGACTGATGATGAAGTCATCAAGGCAGTTATTGCAGCAGCTATTGCTGCGTATCAGGGAAGCGGCGGAACCGGAAATCTGGTTGTGAGAAAGATAAGCAGAATCTCCGGGGAGACGACCCTTTGGACCAATGCAGCCAGAGAAGACTGCATAGCAAGCAGAAAATTCTGATCGACAATAACGTAAATTATATTATTGAAAGGAAACGGAAGAAATGAAAAAGTATAATATTACTGTTAATGGAACGACATATGCAGTTGAAGTAGAAGAGGTTGGCGGCGCAGCATCAGCTGCACCTGCAGCACCGGCACCTGCAGCACCTGCAGCAGCGCCTGCAGCAGTGCCTGCACCTGCAGCACCGGCACCTGCAGCAGCTCCTGCCGGCGGAGCAGATTCTGTGACAGCACCTATGCCTGGAACAGTTCTGGACGTAAAGGTTGCTCCCGGACAGGCAGTTAATCCTGGAGACGTTCTGCTGATTCTCGAAGCCATGAAGATGGAAAACGAAATCACTGCAGTGGCAGCAGGAACAGTTGACACGGTTCCTGCAACTAAGGGCGCGGCTGTAAATGCAGGCGATGTGCTTGTTACATTTAAATAAAAAGCTTTAGATAAAAAAGTATTTTGGTTATTAAGATATTTATGATACAATAGGGACGGTTTTATTAAACCGTCTCTATGACGTTATGGCAATATTTACAGAGCAAAAGGAGAAGAACCATGCTACTGGCATTTGATGTGGGAAACACCAATATCGTACTGGGCGTGTTCAAGGACGGCAGAATGATCACCAACTGGAGACTTGAGACCGACAACAACAAGAGCGCCGATGAGTACGGCATGATAATAAGTCAGCTGTTCAAGTACGAAGGACTCAAGGTGGAAAACGTAAAGGACGTTATAATATCCACAGTAGTACCGTCAGTGCTTTTCACGCTGCAGCACCTTTCCGTTAAATACTTTAACAGGAAAGCGATGGTAATAGGACCGGGAATAAGGACAGGTCTTATAGTGAAGTACGATAATCCAAAGCAGGTGGGCGCAGATAGGATAGTCAACGCTGTAGCCGCTCACGCCAAATACGGCGGACCGCTTATAATCATAGATTTCGGTACTGCCACGACCTTCTGCGCAGTATCGGAAAAGGCAGAATATATCGGAGGAACTATCGCACCGGGACTTAAGATATCATCTGAGGCGCTTTTCGAAAAGACCTCCAAGCTGCCCAAGGTAGAGCTGGAAGAGCCCGGCCACGTTATCTGCAGGAACACCATCAACAGTATGCAGTCCGGCCTCGTATACGGACACATGGGAATGGTGGACTATATAGTTAAGAAGATGAAGCAGGAGCTTTTGGAATACAGCAATGAGGGCGATGATAAAAAAGTAAAGGTCATCGCAACAGGCGGCCTTGCAACTCTCATAGACTCGGGAATAGACTGTATAGATCATGTGGACAAGATGCTGACTCTCGAAGGGCTGCATATAATATATGAGAAAAACAAGAAGGTAAGAAAATCAGAGCCAAAGTGCAGCAGGGAAAGTCATGAGGGCGATATATGAGGAAAAGCACCCTTAAAATCGGCAGGCTTCAGCTGGATTCTCCATTTGTGATGGCCCCTCTGGCGGGGATCACGGACAAGGCGATGAGGAGCCTCTGCGCCGAGCAAGGGGCTTCTTTGACATATACGGAGATGGTCAGCTGTAAGGGACTGTGGTATGGAGACAGGAAGAGCCGTAAGCTGTTGGAAATCGGAGACAATGAGGGACTAGTGGCTTTTCAGCTGTTCGGCAGCGAGCCTGAGATCATGGCACATGCGGTAAAAGAGCTGGAGCAAGAGAAAAACCCTCTGATAGATCTAAATGCAGGCTGTCCTGTACCAAAGATAGTAAAAAACGGAGACGGATCTGCACTTCTAAAAAAGCCTCAGCTGCTCTACGATGTGGTGAGAGCCATGGTGAAAAGCACGGAAAAGCCTGTGACTGTAAAGATAAGGATGGGATTCCAGCGTGGAGAAAATACCGCAGTGGAATCTGCAAAAGCAATAGAAGCCGCCGGCGCTGCAGCTGTAACAGTGCATGGCAGAACAAGAGAGCAGTACTACGAGGGCAAGGCTGACTGGTCGGTCATCGAAGAAGTGAAAAAAGCCGTAAGTATCCCTGTTATAGGAAACGGCGACGTTATGACAGGCCGGGCAGCTGTCGATATGATGGAAGAAACGGGCTGTGACGGCGTGATGATAGCACGGGGCGCCATGGGCAATCCATGGATATTCAGGGATGCATCGGCGATCTGGAGGGGAGAAGAGGCGCCTGAGCCGCCCACAGACATGGAAAAGCTTGAAATGCTGATGAGGCACCTTGAAATGGTGGCTGAAGATAAAGGAGAACGTATAGCAGTAAAGGAAATAAGGAAGCATGTGGGCTGGTATGTAAAGGGCATGCACGGTGCGGCAGCTTTCAGAAGGATGATAAACGGTATAGATGATGCACAGCAGATGAGGTCTGCAATAGCGGGCCTGATGCATGAAGATTTATAAAGGAGACCGGATAATGGTATATAATAATATTTTAGAGGCTATGGGAAACACTCCTATAATAAAACTGAATCATATGGTTCCGGAGGGAGCGGCGAGAATATTGGTAAAATTCGAAGGCTTGAATGTTGGAGGATCAATTAAGACAAGGACAGCCTACAACATGATACTTGATGCGGAGGAGAAGGGGCTCATCAATGAGAATACCATAATCGTTGAGCCTACCAGCGGAAATCAGGGAATCGGTCTCGCCCTTGTGGGGGCTGTAAGGGGATATAGGACCAGGATAATAATGCCTGACTCTGTCAGCGAAGAGCGAAGAAAGATAATGAAGCATTACGGGGCAGAGGTAGTTCTTATACACGATGATGACAACATAGGAGAATGTATAGAGGAATGTCTCAATACTGCCATGAGAATGGCTGAAGAGGATCCTAATGTCTTCGTTCCGCAGCAGTTCACCAACCCGGCAAATCCGCAGGTTCACAGGAACCATACAGCCATCGAGATACTGCAGGAGGTTGACGGCCCTATACACGGATTCTGTTCAGGAATAGGAACAGGAGGCACCATAACAGGCATAGGAGAGACGCTGATGGAAAAAAACCCGGACATGGAGATATGGGCTGTAGAGCCTGAAAATGCAGCAATTCTGTCGGGCGGCTCCATAGGCTCACATATCCAGATGGGAATAGGCGACGGCGTGATCCCTGATATACTGAATCGCGAAATCTATCAGGGAATACATATAATAAAGGACGATGAGGCACTTCAGACAGCCAGAGATCTGGCGTCAAAGGAAGGAATACTGTGCGGAATATCCAGCGGCACCAATGTGGCGGCGGCAATACAGCTGGCTAAAAAGCTGGGACCGGGTAAGACCGTTGTGACAGTGCTGCCTGATACGGCGGAAAGATATTTCTCGACGCCGCTGTTTGAGGAATAGGCAATAATGATATTACAAATGGCAAGGTGTGAAAACCTTGCCATTTAATTTTTTTGTTGTAGGACAAAAAAATGGTGAAAATCGCTGTAAACATTGGAAAATCAATGCTTGCGGCCAATTTAAAGAGGCTTCGCAGCTGCATCGAGCCGGCCGAAGGGTCCCCTTTGATTATGGTAAAAAATTCCCGGTATCGCCACCCAACCAAAAACGATACCGGGAATTTCTATACTTATGAAAATTTACTTGAAAACTTATTCGTCCTTTGTGAACATAAGGCTTTCGCGCTCTTCAGGTGTAACGTTCTTGTACTTGAAGTATGCATACAGTGCGAGGATGAAGCCTATGGCGTACCAGCCCAGCACGAATATCCATTCGATAGGGATAAGCGGGCTTGGATCGAACGGCAGATAGAGACATATGAAGAATATGGAAACTATCACCGCAAGCGTTCCTATCAGCTTTGCTGCCGGCAGCTTGTACGGTCTCAGGAAGTCAGGCTGTTTCTTTCTCAGGAATATGAATGAGAGAACAACCATGAAGTATGTAGCCACAGTTCCGAAGGAAGCTGCGTTTACAAGCCATGTGAGAGCTCCTGAGCCCAGCAGACATGAGAAAGCCGAAAGAGCGCCCACGAACAGTACAGCGTTTGACGGAGTCTTGTGCTTAGGATGCACCTTTCCGAGAAATGCAGGCATCATCTTGGCGTTTGCCAGTGAGAAAAGCACTCGTGCACTTCCGTAAAGGAATCCGTTCCAGCTGGTCAGGATACCGCATATGGCGCCTATGATGCAGATCTTACCCCATATAGGGCTTCCGAAAGCATATGCCATTGCGTCTGCAACAGGGATAGTTCCGGCGCCTGTTGCGGCTCTGATTTCTGTAGGTGCCGACAGGCATGTTGCCAGAATCATCAGCATATACCATGCTGCAGCCATGCAGATAGATATGATAAGTATGCTCGGGATCTTCTTCAAAGGAACATCCATTTCGCTGGCAGACTGAGGGATAACATCGAAGCCTACGAACATGGCAGGAACCATCAGAAGTACTGCGGCGAATCCACCGAAGTCAGTTAAGAGCGGCTTGGTGTTTTCCACTTCACCGAAAGCCACGCCTCCGCTCAGGAACACTATGCCCACCAGCACGAGACCAACCGTGGCGATGGTCTGGAATACAGCGGCTGATTTTGCGCCGCGATAGTTTACGATGGTTATGATGACCGAAGCGATGATGGAAACTGCACAGACGGAAGCATAAACTTCTGCCCCCTCTATGGTCCACAGATGACCTATTTTCAGGATAGGTATAACATAGTTGACGGCTGTCGAAAAGGCAGGTCCCTCCCATGCAGCAACGCCAAGATAAGCAAGAGCGGTGGATACACCGGCGATGATTGATGGCCAGTAGCCCATGCTCTTATACGCGAATACCACACCTCCACCTGTAAAAGGTATGGCAGGCGTAAGCTCGGCATATACGAGACCTACGACGATGCACAGCACCGCACCTACCGCATATGCCAGAATGGCACCCAGCATGCCTCCATCGGCAGCCCACTGACCGGAAAGCATTATCCAGCCCCATCCAATCATGGTACCGAATGCCATTGCCGGAACGTCTTTCTGCTTAAAAGACTTCTGGAGATTCTGATTTTCTTAACCCATTTAATTTAATTCCTTCTATTTAATACGATTCTTACTGTGGCGCAAGAAAGGTTAAACTATATATATCCAATCTCTTTTTCAACATATTTATGATGTGAACAAAGCAATGTAGGTAGGAGATTAAATATAGCATAGACACTTTACATTAAATCGAGGAAAAAAGCTAGAGTTATTATGAAAATCGTTAAAGTCTTTATAATAGCAATATTCAGAATTATGATGTAAAAACGCATCCGATAATTCTATCCCCAGAGCTCCTCATCTGTCGGAACGTAGTTGCCAGGCATGTATCGTGCTATCCTGGAAACGTTCATAAGATGCTTGTAGTCCAGGTTTTCCGATATGCTGTTATGACCCCAGCTTCCGCAGCCCAACGTGTTGGTAGGTGCAAGACCGTTGTAGAAGCTTCCGCCGGCGCTGCTGGCACACACCTGATTTATTACAAATCTTGATACGCACAGCTCCTTGCCAACGTATTCTATATGTTCTTCCGAATCGGAATGGAATGAGACGCTGTGACCTTTTCCTTCCTTTTCCAGATTTTCTCTTGCTATGTTGACGCCTTCCTCCAGGGTCTTGTATTTGTATGCTGTGATTACAGGAGCCATTTTTTCTCCTCCCAGAGGATCAACGTCGGCGGTGGCCTCTGCTACGGCGACTATGATTCTTGTTCCTTCGGGAATGGTGAAGCCTGCCAGCTTGGCAATGTTTTCGGGTGACTGGCCTACTGAATGTCTGTTTGGCTTGCCGTCCTCAAAGAGAGCTCCTCTCACGGCTTCCAGCTGATCTTTATCGCGGACGATGTATCCTCCGTTGGCCTCGAATTCAGCCATTATATCATCGAAATCCTTTTCAGGGCAGATGACGGACTGCTCTCCTGAGCAGATGATGCCGTAATCAAATGTACGGCCTGTAACGATTTTCGGAACCGCCTCTTTAAAATCATATCCTTCGTCGATGATGCACTGTACGTTGCCGGCTCCTACGCCGAGAGCCGGTCTTCCGGAGCTGTAGGCTGCGTTCACCATGCCGGCGCCGCCTGTGGCAACCACCACATCTGCGGAGGAAATGAGATTCCTCGTATTCTCTCTGGACTGGACATCGAGTATCTGAATGAGATTTTCAGGCATACCCAGCTTTGCCAACTCATCGTTCATCATCTCCACTGTTTTTGTGCTGCATTTTATTGCCTTGTGGTGAGGCGTTATTATGATGGCGTTTCCGCACTTCAAGGCGAACATCGAATTGCTCATAGGGGTGACGATAGGATTGGTGCATGGCGTGATGGCAGCCACAACGCCCACAGGCTTGGCTATCCTGGTGATGCCGGTAGCCTCGTCGGTATCGAGTATACCGCGTGATTTTTTCCCCTTGAGATTGTTCCATATTATCTTGGATTTCTGTTTGTTCTTGGCGATCTTATCGGGAACATTGCCCATGCCGGTTTCCTCTACGGCGATTTCTGCCAGAAATTCCGCATTGTCATATACGACCTTGCCGATAACCTTTACAGCCTCGTCCACCTGCTCCTGGCTCATCTTTTCGAAAGCCTCCTGAGCTTTTCTGGCACGCTGTATGTATTCATCGATATAAGCTTTGCTGTCAAATTCCATAATTACCTCCGTATGAGCGCAATATATGCGCATTTTGTTTCTTTTCCAATACATTATATAATGAAGATACACGGCTTTCAAGATGTGCGCTGCGGCAAAAGCTGCGAAAATCGCACTAAAATTGTACTTCGATGCTGCAGCGCTTGTAATCGCCGGCCTCAGCGGTACAGCAGAGCATCGGTCATACAGGTGCAGGAGCGCATCGGCTTCAGCAGAGCAGCAACATATCGGCTTCGGTAGTGACATGCCCGGAAGATAAGGCAGCATGAGGCCTTATCGATAAATTCACCAAAATGTCATTGTAGTGAAAAGGAAAAATTGGTAGAATATAGGAAATTATGGAGGGGACAAGGTGACAGCGATAATAATCAAAACTGCGGCGAGCATAGTGCTGGGGGTAATAGCCGGCTGCGGAGCAGTATACATTTTCAATAAAATGCCGGCAGCATGGCTTTGCGATTACGGTGAGAAGCCCTCTGAGGAGCTTTCCGATCCATATATCCAGAGAATCAAAGGCTTTCCATGGAGGTGGGTGTATTCTGCCGGCTTTGCGTGCCTTCTCATCAGGCTGACCTTCTTTGACGTGCAGTTTGCTGCAGCAGCGCTGTTTGCATGCTGGGCTATGCTGATCATAGGCCTGGCAGACCTGAAGTATATGATAATCCCCGATCAGTTCGTTATAATGCTGTCGGTGACGGCAATTGGCTTCATACCGTTTCACGGGAGCCTGTGGCAGCCTGTGTTGGGAGCAGCTATAGGAGGCGGCGTTATGATAATTGCCTCAATTCTGGGAGGAGCTGCATTCAAGCGTGAAGCTATGGGATTTGGAGATGTCAAGCTTTTCGCATCTCTGGGGCTTGCTCTTGGTGTAAAGGGCACGGTAATAGTGCTGATAGGTGCGTCTTTATGCAGCGGAGCGGTGGCTGCGCTGGGGCTTGCGACGAAGAAATTCGGAAAGAACGATGTAAAGCCTCTGGGCCCGTATATCTGCGGCTGGGGCGCATTTTACCTCTTCGTGATTTTTCCTCTTTAAGGATATAGGAAAAACAAGGCGATGTTGGCTGAAGCGGAGCGAGTCTTTCAAACAGCCAACAATATCTCCGGAATAGTGGTGTTCCGGAGGTAAAAACAAGGTGCTGTTGGCTGTAAATAAAGCAGAAGGTATTTTGGACAACAGAATTGGTAAAAAGTGATGGCTGAAACATGTTACCATAGTCAGACAGCCAACAAAGGGCCCTTTGACGGCAAATGTACATAAAAAAGTGCATAATTGACGATATACACGCAGCAACCATTGAAAAATCATCGAGTTTAGGATATATTGTATATGTGTTATGGAAAAGAATGTTTTGCTGACAATAGCATATGACGGTTCGGGTTTTTCGGGCTGGCAGCGACAGCCTGACAAGCTGACGGTTCAGGGATATCTGGAAAAGACCATGTCGAGCCTTTTTAAAAGAGATATAATCCTCAATGGGACAAGCAGGACTGATGCGGGAGTTCACGCTCTGGGACAGTGTGCGTCGTTCACCATGAATGCGGGAATACCGGTTGACAGACTTCCAAGGGTAGTGAACAACGCACTGTGCGGAAAGGAAAAGGGCCCGTTTGCGATATCTCCCGTCAGGATAGTTTCCGCGGAGGAGAAGCCCGCCGGTTTTCACGCCAGGTTTGACTGTCGGGGAAAGAAATATATCTACAGCATATCCAACACCGGGGATGTGGATATATTCAGGAGGAATTACACCTATCATGTGGACAGGCCATTGGATGTGGACAGCATGCGGAGGGCGGCTGAAGCTCTGAAGGGGACTCATGATTTCAAGTCCTTCGAAAGCTCCGGAGGCAATCCGAGGCAGACGACGGTCAGGACTGTATTTGACATAGAATTAAATGTGTGCGAGGATAGAACGAAGAAACAGGACGATACGTTAAAAAAATCCGGGAGGGGAAAAGAGCTTGAGCTTTGCATCACCGGAGACGGCTTCCTTTACAATATGGTAAGGATAATAACGGGAACGCTGGTGGATATAGGACTGGGGAAAATCCCATGCGATCATATGAAGAAAATAATCGAAGCAAAGGACAGGACTGCAGCGGGGCATACGGCTCCGCCTTACGGACTTTATCTTGCAGAAGTGTACTATGAAGATATCGAAAGGAGATAATCATGGATAGAAGACCCAGCTGGGATGAATATTTTATGGATATGGCAGCACTTACAGCCAGAAGATCCACATGCCTCAGAAGGCAGGTGGGGGCAGTTATAGTAAAGGATAGGCACATAGTTGCCACCGGCTATAACGGAGCGCCGAGAGGACTTGATCATTGCGGAGAAAGGGAAGGCGGCTGCCTCAGGCAGCAGCTGGGGATACCATCGGGAGAAAAGCACGAGCTGTGCAGGGCGCTGCATGCAGAGCAGAACGCCATAATCCAGGCTGCAACTCTGGGCCAGAGCATCGAGGGTGCGACCATATATATTACACATCAGCCGTGCGTGATATGTGCGAAGATGATAATAAACGCCGGTATAAGCAGGATAGTGGTAAAGGAAGGATATCCTGACGAGCTTTCCGTAGAGATACTTGGTGAAGCCGGACTGAAAATAGTGATGTTAGGAGAGTAATAGTGACTGCAACAAGCATATCTTTGTGGGGACCTTTTTTTGCGGCTCTGATCGTTGCTGCCATTGTAACGCCTCTGTCCATAAAGGCGGCGCCCAAGATAGGAGCCATGGATATCCCCAAGGATGAAAGACGAATGCATGACAAGGCCATGCCCCGATTCGGAGGAGTGGCGATATATGCCGGCATCATGGTGGCGCTGGCTATTTTTGCGTCCGATGAAAAGGGAATCATAAGTATCATGGTGGGATGCACTATGATATATATACTGGGGCTCATAGACGATATCAGGAATCTGTCTCCGATAGTGAAGCTGCTGGGACAGGTGGCCTGTGCTGTTTTATTGTATGTTCAGGATATACGTATAGAGTTCATCACCAACTATTTCGGTGAGGGAAGCATGGTATTCGGTGATATAGCCTGCTTCATAATCACCGTGCTGTGGGTGGTGGCGATAACCAATGCCGTAAATCTCATAGACGGGCTGGACGGACTGGCTTCGGGGATAGCGGCCATTTCCGCCCTCTGCATCGGGTATGTGGCATATATACATGGAAGATATATCACGACCTTGGCGATGATGGCCATTGCAGGCGCATCGCTGGGCTTTCTGCCATACAACTTCCATCCGGCGAAGACCTTTATGGGTGACGGAGGATCTCAGCTTCTGGGCTTTTCCATCGCAGCCTTTTCTATAATGGGTACGGTAAAGAGCACTACGGTAGTTGTGGTGATAATACCGGCTCTCGTTCTGGGACTGCCTATCTTCGATACGCTGATGGCCATAATCAGGAGAACTTTGAGACATCAGTCCTTCGCCACTGCGGATAAGGAGCATCTGCACCACAGGATAATGAAGGCGGGATACGGACAGAGGAGAGCTGTGATGATCATGTACTGCATAAGCGGTATAATGGGCGTAGTGGCCGTTCTCTACAGCCGAGGCTTCGTGGTGGAATATCTGGGACTGCTGGCTGTGGCCGCTATGCTGATATATGTGCTGCTGACTGATACCAGCAACAGGAACGTCAGCGCCAGGGGCAGCAAGATACCCAGCGAGAAAAAGGAACTGAAGGAGAAAAAGACAAGCAAGCCATGACATATAATGAAAATCTAAACACTATCGACAACAGAAATCTGCTGAAAATGATGGGTAGGGTAGCTCTTCCCATTGCGGCTCAAAGCCTTATAGGCTCCAGTCTGAGCCTTATAGACAACTTAATGGTGGGAAGTTTGGGAGAGCTGGAGCTCAATGCGGTAGGCGTATCGGTGCAGCTGTTCTTCATAAACTGGATGCTGCTGTTTGGATTTACCAGCGGGGCTGCCACATTCATATCGCAGTTTTACGGAGTAAACGACATAAAGAATATAAAGAAGACCACAGGCTTTGCCTTGACTGTAGCAGCAGGCATAGGTCTGATGTTTTTTGTTGTGGCCATGGTGCTGCCGGAATACGTGCTGAGGTTATTCACCAGATTTCCGGATGTCATAGAGCTGGGAGTCGTATACATAAGAAACGGAGCGCCATGCTTCCTGTTTCTGGCCATAACCCAGCCCTTTACAGTGGCATTGAGGGCGACTCAGCAGACGAGGCTGCCTCTCTACGCCAGCGTTACAGCTCTGGCAACCAACACCTTCCTCAACTATGTGCTGATATTCGGCAAATTCGGAGCGCCTGCGCTGGGAGTACAAGGCGCTGCCCTGGCCACATCCATAGCAAGATTCATAGAGATGTCCATAATACTCTACATAGTTTTTGTAAGAAAGAACATAGTTGCCGGAAGCATTTCGGAGTATTTCAGCTATGGCAGGGATCTGGCTGCAAGGGTCATAAGAAATTCGTTGCCGACGACGATCAACGAAACGATGTGGGGTATCGGTACATCGTTATATGTTGCCGCCTTTGCAAGGATAAGCATAACCGCAGGGGCAGCCATACAGGCATGTAATACCATAAACAACATGTTTTCGCTGGCCGCCTTCAGCGTGGGAGATGCAGTCCTGATCCTGGTGGGACAGAAGCTGGGTGAGGGAAAGAAGGAGCTGGCATATGAAATGTCGAAGAAAATGACCATGGCGGGACTGCTCATAGGTGTGGTCATGGGTATAGGAGTCATCGCCGCAGGCGAGCCGCTGCTGTCCCTTTTTGAATTCACCGAAGAGGGAGCAGATATGGCCGGCAAGATACTCATAATATACGGAGCGACCATGTGGCTGGCGCTTTACAACGGGATACATGTGACAGGAACTCTGCGATGCGGAGGCGATACAAGATTTGCCATGTTCACCGAGGTGGGCACCGTATGGATAATAGGTGTTCCCATGGCGTTTATAACATCTTTGTACCTGGGATGGCCTATATATTTCGCACTTCTTGCCGTAAAATCAGAGGAGCTGGTAAAGGGATTGATCCTCACCAGACGATATTTCAGCAAAAAATGGTTGAAAAATGTGATACACGACATAAAATAATACAATGCTATAATTTATATATATAGTTTAATGAAAAACTAAATTTTCATAAAATTGTTTCACAATTACAGCAAATAGGTGTATAATCTGAACTGAAGGCGAAAGGGGACGTGTAATATGACTTATGTTATAGGGGCAGCAGCAGGGCTTGTTTTAGGCGTGATAATCGGTGCCCTGAAGAATCGTTTTATATGGGGAGATTACCTGCGCAGGGAGGACACCTCCGGCGAAGCCGGCGCTCTTTACGGGAGAATGCTGGCCAGCAATATCACAAACCTTGTTACGCTTATCATCGTTTTCTTTTTAAGAGATATCGTTCCTTTTGACGGCATAGCGTTTCTCATAGGGACGGCGGTGGCTCTGACAATCATGAGTAGGGCGCTGTCGCTGAAGCAAAGGAAGGATAAAGACCAGCGAAGGGAGGTAAGGATGCAATGATGGATGCATTAAGCTCTATGGGAATAACAAGCGGAATGATCACCAGCCTCGGCATCACCGTATTGCTGGCGGGGATTTCCATTTATGCAGGCAGACGTCTGCAGACCATACCGGGCGGATTGCAGAATTTTATAGAATGGGCAGTGGGCGGACTCAACAAGTTTTTCACCGATATAATGGGCGAAAAGGCATGTAAAAAATATTTTCCGCTGATAGCAACATTGTTCATTTACATCCTTTTCTGTAACTATTCGGGACTGCTTCCCGGCTCGGGGCACATGCCGTGGCTGAATGCGCCGACAGGTTCGATAAACTGCACCATGGCAATGGCGGTTATCGTATTCGTAATGATGTTCTATGTGGGGATCAAGGAGAATAAGGGTCTTGGATATTTCAAGCATTATTTCAAGCCTTTTGCATTTCTGTTCCCGCTGATGATACTGGAGGATCTGGTCAAGCCTGTATCGCTGACCTTGCGACTTTACGGCAACATATTTGGAGAGCATACTGTAATACAGTCGTTCTTCGATCTGGTACCTATCGGCCTGCCGGTGATAATGCAGGCTCTCAGCGTACTGATGGGATTGATACAGGCACTGGTATTCTCGCTTCTGGCGGCCATATACATCAAGGAGGCCATGCCGGAGGAAGAGGAGCATTTATAAAAAAGAACACAAAAAAATTTATTTCATAATGAAAGGAGAACTAACATGGGAGGATTAATTGCAATAGGAGCAGGTTTAGCGATAGGTCTGGCAGCTATAGGCCCAGGAATCGGACAGGGAATAGCTGCAGGTAAAGCGCTTGAGGGTATGGCAAGACAGCCGGAGGCAGCAGGCATGCTTCGTACAAATATGATACTTTCATTTGCGTTTATGGAATCTTTGAGCATATACGGTCTTCTGATTGCGTTCCTGCTGTTCGCAAAGATATAACAGGGGACGGTGCGTCGCAGTACGCATAACTTCAATGGAAGGAAGGCTGAATTATGGTAGAAGCATTAGGAATGAGTTTAACTGAATTCATATTTTACCTGATCAATTTTCTTATTCTGGTGGGCATACTGGGGAAGTTCCTCTATAAACCGTTTCTTGAGTTTATGGAAAACAGAAGGCAGTCCATACAGGACGCTCTGGACAATGCGGAGCTGACCAACAGGAGAGCCGATGAAAAGATGGAAAATTACAATAAGCGCATTGCCAGGGCTGAAGAGGAAGGTCGAGAGATCATTAGGGAAGCCAAGCAGAGGGCAGACGCCCAGGCTGCCGAGATAATCGAAGAGGCAAACCGCAAGGCCAATGAGATGATGGTCAGGGCTGAGCAGAATATAGAGCGTGAGAAGGAAAAGGCCACGGAAGAAATGCGTCAGGAAATCGCAGCATTGGCAGTCCTTGTCGCTGAGAAAATCGTTGAGCGAGAAATCCAGCGTATAGGACAGGAGGCCATCGTTGACGAAGTGATCAAACAGGCGAGGAGTACGGGATGGAGGAATTAACTATTGATTTGACCTACGGCACCGCCTTGTTTGAGGCTGCAAAGGATACAGGTCAGAAGGAAAGGATAATGGAGGAGGCAGCAGAGGTTCTTGAGATACTTAAGCAGGAGCCTGATTTTCATGCATTCCTCAACTATCCTGCAATATCCGCGGATGAGAAGAAAAAGACAGTTGGAAATATTTTTGAAGGAAGGATCTGCGATGAGCTGCTGAACTTCATATATGTTCTCATAGATAAGCGAAGGACCATGCATTTCGAAAAAATGGTGAACGTATATAAAAAGCTCATGGACAAGGAGGAAGGGATATCCTACGGCACGGTTTATTCGGTTATACCTCTGGGTGAAGCCAGGATAAAGGAGCTGGAGGAGGAGACCTCCCGACTTCTCAGATCAAATGTAAGGCTTGTCAATGAAATGGATCCCGGACTGATGGGAGGAATAAAGATACTTGTGGACGGCAAGATCATAGACGCCTCTGTCAGAAAGAAAATCACTGATCTGGGCAACCAGATTAAATTCGATCAGGGAGGAAGAAAATGAACTTAAGACCGGAAGAAATAAGTTCTGTCATCAAAGAACAGATAAAAAACTATAAAAATAAAATAGATGTTTCCGATTTCGGTACGGTCATTCAGGTCGGCGACGGCATAGCCAGAGTATACGGACTTGAAAACTGTATGGCATCGGAGCTTCTGGAATTCCCGGGCGAAACGTACGGTATGGCAATGAATCTGGAAGAGGATAATGTAGGCGCTGTAATTCTGGGCTCTGACAGAGAGATACGTGAGGGAGATATAGTGAAGCCTACGGGAACAGTCGTTGAGATACCTGTAGGAAACGCCATGCTAGGTCGTGTCATAAATGCGCTGGGCCAGCCCATCGACGGCAAGGGGCCTATAAAGAGCGATGACAGAAGGCCTATAGAGACACCGGCTCCCGGCGTTCTTCAGAGAAAATCGGTACATCAGCCTCTGCAGACGGGAATCAAGGCCATCGACTCGATGATCCCCATCGGAAGAGGTCAGAGAGAGCTTATAATCGGCGACAGGCAGACGGGAAAGACTGCCATAGCCGTTGATACAATATTAAACCAGAAAGACGAGGATGTTATCTGCATCTATGTGGCAATAGGTCAGAAGGCATCTACAGTGGCACAGCTGGTGCAGACTCTTGAGGATAAGGGCGCCATGGATTATACGATAGTGGTATCGGCAACGGCTTCAGACGTTGCGCCGCTTCAGTATATCGCACCGTATGCAGGCTGCGCCATAGGCGAGCATTTCATGTATCAGGGGAAAGACGTTCTGATAATATATGACGATCTCTCCAAGCACGCCGTGGCATACAGAGCCATGTCGCTGCTGCTGAGAAGACCGCCGGGAAGAGAAGCGTATCCCGGAGATGTATTCTATCTCCATTCCAGACTTCTGGAAAGAGCTGCCAAGCTTTCAGATGAGCTGGGCGGAGGCTCCATCACTGCTCTTCCTATAATCGAGACGCAGGCGGGAGATGTATCGGCATATATCCCTACTAACGTAATATCCATTACAGACGGTCAGATATTCCTTGAAACAGAGCTGTTCTTCACAGGACAGAGACCGGCGGTAAATGCAGGCATATCTGTTTCCCGAGTAGGAGGAAACGCACAGATAAAGGCTATGAAAAAGGTCGCCAGCTCCATAAAGATGGAACTTGCCCAGTATACTGAGCTTGCCAGCTTTGCCCAGTTCGGATCGGATCTGGATGAGGAGACTAAGAAGAGGCTGGAGCATGGAGAAATCCTTCTGGAGATCCTAAAGCAGCCTCAGTATCAGCCTGTACCGGTAGAACATCAGATAATGATAATATATGCTGCTGTCAACAAGTATCTGGCAGATATCGGAGTTGAGCATGTAAAGACCTTTGAAAAAGGTCTGTACGAGTTTATGGACACCCACTATGCACAGGTAGGAAAGACCATAAGAGAAACAGGTCAGATGGACGAGAAGACAGAGGAACTGCTTAAGGAGGGTATTGAAACCTATAAGGCAGAGTTCAAGAAAAATTCGGGAATCTCCTGATTTTTATAACGCAGGAAAGGAGGTGTGAGTATGGCAGCTGAAAGCATGCAGGACATAAAGCGCCGTATAAAAAGCGTCACCAGCACAGAGCATATTACCAACGCCATGAAGCTGGTATCTGCCGGAAAGCTGAGAAAAGCAAAAGCGATATTCGAGAAAACCAATGAAAACTCACACTACATTACCCATACCATAGCTGAAATCTTCAACAGCAGTCCCGACGATATACCCGGTGAATATCTGGCGGGAAACAGGGAAATAAAAACCACATGCTACATCGTTGTCACCAGCAGCAGAGGTCTCTGCGGGGGCTTCAACAGCAATATACTCAAGGAGGCTCAGAGAGACATAGACGATGACTGGGAGGACCCTGTTATCCTGGCCATAGGGAGCAAGGGAAAGGAGTATTTCGAGAAGAGAGGATATAACGTCTATGATGATTACTTAGCTCCTCCGGAGAATATTTCCTTCCTGGAGTCAAGGGAGATGAGCCTGCCTATAATAGACATGTATAACAAGGGCGTGATAGATGAAGTGGTGCTGATATATACATCCTTCATAAGCTCCATGGAGCAGGAAGTGAAAAACGTCACATTGCTGCCCTTTGAGCTGGAGCATGACCCTGAGATCATCAAGAACACCAAGCAGGTGGAGTACGAGCCTTCCGTGGAAGCCGTATTCAACTACCTTGTGCCGAAATACGTTGAAATGATGATATACAGCGCAGTGGTGGAATCAGCGACATGCGAGCATGCGGCCAGAAGAATGGCCATGGAAAATGCCACGGACAATGCCAGGGAAATGCTGGATAAGCTTTCCCTGAACTATAACAGAGCCCGTCAGGCAGCAATAACAGATGAAATAATAGAAATCGTTGCCGGATCAGAGGCACAAAAATAGGAGGCGAAAATGAGCAAGGGAATAATACATCAGATAATAGGCCCTGTCATCGATATAAAATTCAGGGAAGATGAGATGCCTGAGCTTCTCAATGCCGTGGAGATAAAATTCGACGATAGGATCATCGTTACCGAGGTGGCACAGCATATCGGAGACGACGTGGCAAGATGCGTTGCTCTTTCCTCCACGGACGGATTGAGAAGAGGTATGGAGGCTGTCGATACAGGAGCAGCCATCAGCGTTCCGGTGGGAAAAGAAGTCCTGGGAAGAATGTTCAATGTAATAGGTGAACCTATAGACGAAAAGGGTCCTGTAGAGGCGGAGCTGAAAGCAGCCATACACAGGGCAGCGCCGCCATTCGAAGATCAGGATACATCGGCTCAGATATTCGAAACGGGCATCAAGGTAATCGACCTGATAGCTCCGTATACCAGGGGCGGTAAGGTAGGTCTCTTCGGCGGAGCCGGCGTAGGCAAGACCGTACTGATACAGGAACTGATAAACAATATCGCCAAGGAACACGGCGGAATCTCGGTATTCGCAGGTGTAGGCGAGAGAACAAGAGAAGGTAACGACCTGTACTATGAAATGATAGAATCAGGAGTTATCGACAAGACAGCCATGGTGTTCGGACAGATGAACGAACCGCCCGGTGCAAGAATGAGAGTTGCGCTGACGGGACTGACCATGGCGGAATATTTCAGAGATAGAGAAGGGCAGGACGTTCTCCTGTTCATCGACAATATATTCAGATTTACTCAGGCGGGCTCCGAGGTATCTGCTCTGCTGGGACGTGTACCATCGGCAGTAGGATACCAGCCTACGCTGGCGACGGAAATGGGAGCATTGCAGGAGAGGATCACATCGACAAAGAAGGGCTCCATAACCTCAGTGCAAGCTGTATATGTACCGGCAGACGACCTGACCGACCCGGCGCCTGCTACGACATTTGCCCATCTGGATGCCACCACGGTACTTTCCAGAGCCATATCGTCGCTGGGCATATACCCGGCGGTAGACCCTCTCGAATCCACATCGAGAATAATGGATCCGCTGATTCTGGGAGAGGAGCACTACAATACTGCAAGAGGTGTGCAGGAGGTGCTTCAGAGGTACAAGGATCTTCAGGACATCATTGCGATACTGGGCATGGATGAACTGTCAGACTCAGATAAGCTGGTGGTTGCCAGAGCGAGAAAGATACAGAGATTTCTTTCACAGCCTTTCAGCGTGGCAGCACAGTTCACGGGAATGGAAGGAAAGTACCTGCCTCTCAAGGAGACGGTAAGAGGCTTCAAGGAGATCCTTGAGGGCAAGCATGACGAGATACCTGAGCAGATGTTCCTGATGGCGGGAGGCATCGATGATGTTGTCGAAAAATATGAGGACAGCATGAAACAGAAGTAACAGGAGAGTATTATGGCTAACAGTGTAAAATTAGAAATAATAACTCCATCCAAGATGTTTTACCGCGGCTTTGTGGAGCTGGTCATCGCCACTACGCTGGAGGGTGATGAGGGCTTCATGTACGGTCATTCATGGGCGTGCAAGCTGTTGGATATAGGAGAGCTGTGGATCCAGGAGGAGGGTGCGGACAAGGATGATTTTCGTGTCGCAGCCATATCGGGAGGCTTCATAGATGTAAAGGACAGTATCATCATCTATACGGACGCTGCCGAATGGGCCGAGGATATAGATATGGACAGAGTTCTCAGCGAAAAGGCCAAGGCGGAGGACTGGCTGGTAAAGCATGTGGATGACGGAGATCCTAACGACGTCATAAAGGCAAAGATCGCCATAACCAAGGCGGCAACCAGAAGTCATGTGGCGGGAGGAAGCCACAGGCACGGGCATTGATGCCTGCGCAATGTGCAGTAAAGGATAAGGAGCTTATAGTGGGAAGTGAGACGAGAACAGCATTGATAGGGATAATCGTAGAAAACGAGGCATCGGTCGAAAGGCTGAATGCCTTGCTTCATGATTACAGACATTATATAATAGGGCGAATGGGCGTGCCACATCCGAAAAAGGAGATGTCCATAATAAGCATTGCCCTTGAAGCGCAGCAGGATGTGATAAGTGCGCTTTCAGGCAAGCTGGGTGCTCTGGACGGAGTGAGCACCAAAACCATCTATTCGAAGAGCTGATAACACCAGATCAAACAGGAATGGAGAATTCATACTATGGCGACAATGGATATAATTACTGCGCTGGCAAAGATATTCATAATAATGCTGCCGGGATACATATTGAAAAAGACAGGAGTGCTCAGCAAGCAGCATGTCGAGGGAATGTCCTCGCTCATAACGAATGTGACGTTCCCATGCATGATAATAGTTTCCATGCAGATGGAATTCTCCATGGAGATACTGAACAACTGCAAAAATGCCATCATCGTCTTTTCCTGCATCATTGCGGTGACGATGGTACTGGCAAGGGTGGTCAGTAAGCGTGCGAAGCTGCCCAGGACTCAGTCCGGGATATTCGCATTCATGCTGATGTTCGGAAATACAGGCTTCATCGGGTTTCCTGTATTAAGCGGTCTCTTCGGACAGGAGGCTGTGCTTTACGGAGCATTGTGCGATGCGGTCTACAACATTTTCATGTTTACCATAGGCATAGCCCTTATCAAGCCGGGAGATGAAAGGCGTGACAGGCGGGAGGTCATAAGGCAGACTGTCAGGGAAAGTCTGAATCCGTGCTTTTTCGGGCTTATTATAGGTCTGGTGCTTTTCATCGGGCAGATATCTCTGCCTGAAATAATAGGAGGGCCTATGGAATCCATAGGAAATATCACCAGCCCTCTGGCCATGATAGTCATCGGAGCGCATTTGGCTGAAATAAACTTCGGGGAGCTGTTCAGAGCGAAGCATGCATATGTGGTATGTCTGCTGAAGCTGATAGTTACTCCGCTGATAGGGCTTGTCTTCGTAAAGCTGATAATCGGTACTGGAAGTCTGCTGGCGTCGGCTATAATAATAGAAGCGGCAATGCCTGTGGCCATGTGTTCAGTAATCTTCTCCGAGCAGTACAAGGCAGATGTGAACTTCGCCGTAAAAGGCGTAATGCTTACCACGGTAATGTGTATCGTTACCATACCGGTGTTTGCAATACTGCTGCAATATATATAAGCTAATCTGAAAAGGAAATATAGAAATTGAAAAAAACAGGGTCTATAATCGAGCTGTACGTTTATAGACCCTATTTGTATTTTCTGTTTAATATGTCTGTTGAAAATCACGCCTTCAGCATAGCCGAAAGGAATGCTCTGAGCCTTTCATTATCAGGGTTATCGAATATCTCCTTAGGAGAGCCGCAGGCTACTATTTTACCTGCATCGATGAATACGACCTTATCGGCGACCTCCTTGGCAAATCCCATCTCGTGTGTGACCACTATCATGGTATTATCCTTGGATTTGAGGCTTTTGATTACCCTCAGGACCTCGCCCGTAAGCTCGGGATCCAACGCAGATGTCGGTTCGTCAAAGCAGAGGATATCGGGCTCCATGGCCATGGCTCTTGCTATGGCGACTCTCTGCTGCTGCCCGCCGGACAGCTGCCATGGATAGTTATCGGTCTTTTCAGTCAGACCCACCTTGGCTATCAGCTCGTCGGCAATGTCGCTGATCTCGTTGTCGGGGTGCTTCTTGAGGAGCTTAGGAGCCAGAGTGATGTTCTCCTTTACCGTGTACTGAGGGAAAAGGTTGAACTGCTGGAATACCATGCCGAAATGCAGGCGGTTTTTCCTGATCTCCTCTTCGGTTATCTTTTTCTCTCCGTCATATATGGTTTCGCCTTTAACCTTTATGGTGCCCTTTTCAGCAAGCTCCAGATAGTTGATACATCTTAAAAGCGTCGTCTTTCCTCCTCCGGAGGAGCCGATTATGGCCATTACCTCGCCCTTTTCAAGAGAGAGATCGACGCCCTTGAGGACTTCAACCTTGCCAAAGGTCTTATGCAGATTGTTTACTTCCAATATTGGCATTATTGACTCCTTCCTATTTAAAATAGCTCAGCTTCTTCTCCAGCTTGGAAAATGCGATGGTCAGCAGTCCGCTGAACAGGAGGTAATACGCACCTGTCATAAACAGCGGCCAGATAAGTCCGTCGGATTTGATGAACACCTGCCCTGCCCATATAAGTTCATAGACAGCGATGATCCTGGCGAGAGAAGTATCCTTAACGAGGTTGATGAACTCATTGCTCATCGGAGGAAGGATCCTCTTAACGACCTGAAGCAGTACGATCTTAAAAAATACCTGTCGCTTGTTGAGCCCTAAAACCGCCCCGGCTTCATATTGTCCCTGCGGGATGCTTTCGATACCGCCTCTGTATACCTCGGAGAAATAGCATGCGTAGTTGATTATAAAAGCAACTATTACGGCTATAAACCTGCCTTCGGTACCCATTCCCCATATGTTGGAGCCGAGTATGAGCCCCGGACCGTAGTATATGATGATGAGCTGCAGCATCAGAGGCGTACCTCTCACGACCCATACGATGGTCTTCATAAGGCCTTTAAGCGGAAGAAACCTGCTCATGGTTCCGAAGGAAATGAGCAGGCCTAAAGGTAAAGCACCCAATAATGTCAGGAAGAATATTTGAAGTGTTTTAATGGAACCGGTGGTCAGCTCCATCATAACTTGCTGAAACATATGTATTCTCCTTGTTTTACTGTTGATTTAATATATTGATTTATTTCTGTTCGATTATGCTTTCCTGAGTTCCGTATTTTTCGGCGATTTCCATTATGGTTCCGTCAGCGTAGGCAGCCTTGAAGAATTCGTTCAGTGAAGCAGCCATGTCGGAGCCCTTTCTGAAGCCTACACCGTAGAGCTCTTCGTTGAGTCCGATGGTTGCAGCGAGGTTTTCGTATGAAGTACCTTCACCTACCATTGCTCCTGCCATCAGTGAGTCGATGATGCATGCGTCTGCAGTTCCTGCAGCTACTTCCATAACAGCGTCAGCCTGTGTTTCAACGGCCATAACGTTGAATCCGTTATCGTTGGCAACCTCTTCACCGGCGGAGCCTGCTTCTACTACGAAGCTGAGATCTGCACAGTCTTCAGGGCTCTTGATGCTGTCGGCCTTGTCAGCGCTGACTACGACAACCTGAGCGTTGTTGCAGTATGCATTGGAGGTTTCCATTGCCTTCTTAACGCCGTCAGTAAGTGTCATACCGTTCCAAACGCAGTCGATGTTCTTGTTTTCCAGCTCCATTTCCTTGGAATCCCAGTTGATTTCGATGAATTCGATATCAACGCCGATGGATTCGGCATAAGCCCTTGACAGGTCAGCATCGAAGCCTATCCATTCACCGTTATCGTCCTTGTAGTCCATAGGAGCGAAGTCAGTGATACCTACAACGAGAGTGCCCTTGTCCTGAACGTATGCCAGATCGCTTTCATTTGATGCCGAATCATCTCCGCCACCGCCGCATCCTGCGAGGGCAAAACATGACAATGCCATAATGGCTGCTGCTGTAAGAGCAAGAATTTTTCTTTTCATTAGTACCTCCCAATCAATTGATCTGATTTCAATACACTATTACGTTAAATTACTATTGCTGTATTAGAATATGATAATATACTAAATGACCGATGTCAATACTCATCGGAGGCAATTACTTAAGCCTGAAGTATTAAAAAACGCAAAATTCTCCATAAAACGTGATTTTCAGGCCAGCATGCAGTCCCTATGGAAGGGTTCTGCCCGGATTGTTTGCAATTCATTGAAATTGAGGCCTATAGGACAAAATTGATGATTAAAAAAGCCGAAGAGAAAATTTCTCTTCGGCTTTGTCAGCGATCTGAGACCATGCTGTGTAAAGCATGGGTCTGTTTTTACAGGTGATTTTTGCCTGTGATTTAAAAGCTTGATTTTAATCTCGACGTTAAGCCGCAGCTTTAAACGTCGTAATTGCCTCTCTCGGTGTAGTGGGTGTGGAGAAGCTGATGAGCTCTGCTGCCTCCTGCCATTCCCAGGTATTCCTTGTAGAGCTTCTTGACGGAAGGATTGTTGTGAGACTTTCTGATGAAGGTCTGTCTGTCTTCCGTATAAAGACCCTTGGCACGCTCTGCTCTGATGTCGATCCAGTTGCGGACATCGGACAGCTGCAGCGGCTGACCGCCACCATTGACACAGCCTCCGGGACATGCCATGATCTCCACGAAGTGGAATTCCTCCTCACCGCTTTTGATCTTCTCCAGCAGCTTTCTTGCATTGCCCAGTCCGTGGGCTACGGCAGCTCTGATGGTAAGATCTCCTGTCTGTACCGAAGCCACCTTGATGCCGTCAAGACCTCTGACAGCTTCATATTCGATGTTGTCTGCCGAGCTTCCCGTAAGCAGATCGGCAGCTGTTCTGAGAGCAGCCTCCATTACGCCGCCTGTAGCTCCGAAGATGACTCCGGCGCCTGTGGCGTTTCCGAAAGGATTGTCAAAATCCGAATCTCCGAGATCAGGAAAATCTATACCGATGTCGTATATCATCTTGCCCAGCTCTCTTGTGGTGAGGACCACGTCCACATCAGGATGACCGTTGACCTGCATTTCAGGTCTTGCCGCCTCGAATTTCTTGGCTGTACAAGGCATGATGGAAACCACGAAAACGTCTTCGGGATCCAGATCGTTCTTTTCGGCGTAATACGATTTCAATACAGCGCCGAACATCTGATGAGGCGATTTGCATGATGACAGATTATCCAACATGTCAGGGAAGTTGTGCTCGCAGAACTTGATCCATCCAGGTGAGCATGAGGTTATCAGCGGAAGAGTACCGCCGCCTCTTATCCTGTCGATGAGTTCGGCACATTCCTCCATGATGGTAAGGTCAGCGCCGGTATCAGTATCGAACACCTTGTCGACGCCCAACATCTTGAGGGCAGTTACCATCTTGCCTGTTACAGGCGTACCGATAGGCATGCCAAAGTCCTCGCCCAGGGCAACTCTTACGGCAGGGGCCGTCTGAACAACCACATGCTTTTTAGGGTCGTAGATGGCTTCCCATACCTTATCTATGTCGTCCTTTTCGTGAAGAGCGCCTACAGGGCAGTAGTTGATGCACTGTCCGCAGTTGACGCAAGGTGTTTCCTCGAGAGGAAGTCCGAACGGCGAAGCAACCTGGGTGTTGAAGCCTCTGTTCACGAGGTCGATAACGCCCACAGTCTGTATGTTTTTGCATGCGCTTACGCATCTTCTGCAGAGTATGCACTTGTTTGGATCTCTTACGATGGATACGCCCACATCGAGAGGCAGCTTCTTGTTTTCTCCCTCGAAGCGGACAACGCCCACCGACAGCTTGTTGGCCAGAGCCTGAAGCTCGCAGTCCATCCAGCTTCTGGTGCATGTCTGGCAGCTGGCATTGTGGTTTGAAAGGATCAGCTCAAGGTTTACCTTTCTTGCTTCCATTACCCTAGGAGTATGGGTGAAAACCTCCATGCCCTCCTTTACAGGATGCACGCATGCAGCCTGCAGAGCACTGGAACCCTTTACCTCGACGATGCACATACGGCAGCAGCCCACCTCGTTGACATCCTTGAGGAAGCAGAGGGTGGGGATATTGATGCTTACCTCCTTAGCTGCTTCCAGTATAGTGTAGTTTTCAGGCACATACAGCTTTATGCCGTCTATGGTTATATGTACTTTGTTCATATTTAAGCAGCCTCCTTACTACGCGTTCTTGAGTATGGACTTGAACGGACATTTTTCCATACATACGCCGCACTTTACGCACTTGTCCTGATCGATAACGAATGGAGTATTCTTGTCGCCGGAAATAGCGCCGGTCGGACAGTTCTTTTTACAGATGCTGCAGCGTTTGCAGACATCGTTGTCTATGATGAACTTGATCATGGACTTGCAGACTCCTGCAGGGCACTTCTTTTCAACTACGTGAGCCATGTACTCGTCTCTGAAATATTTCATGGTGGAAAGTACAGGGTTAGGAGCGCTCTGGCCAAGTCCGCAGAGGGCTGAAGCCTTGATGTTCTTAGCGAGGACCTCAAGCTTATCCAGATCCTCAGGTTCTCCCTTACCTTCGGTGATCCTCACAAGGATTTCGTGCATCCTCTTGGTGCCGATACGGCATGGAGGACATTTTCCGCAGGATTCATCTACCGTGAAGTCCAGGAAGAATCTTGCCAGGTCCACCATACATGTATCCTCGTCCATTACGATGAGCCCGCCCGAACCCATCATGGAGCCCAGCTTCGTCAGCGAATCGTAGTCTATAGGTGTATCCAGGTACTCGGCAGGAAGACATCCGCCGGAAGGTCCGCCTGTCTGAGCAGCCTTGAAGGACTTGCCGCCCGGTATACCGCCGCCTATATCGTATATGATCTCTCTGAGGGTAGTTCCCATAGGAACCTCCACCAGACCGATGTTGTTGATCTTGCCGCCCAGTGCGAAAACCTTTGTGCCCTTGGAGCCTTCCGTGCCTATTCCTCTGAACCAGTCAGCACCGTTTCTGATGATCTGAGGAATGTTGGCATAAGTCTCAACGTTGTTGAGAACAGTAGGCTTCTTCCAGAGTCCTTTTTCTGCAGACCTTGGCGGCTTAGGTCTAGGTTCGCCTCTCTTCCCTTCGATGGATGTCATAAGGGCTGAGCCTTCTCCGCATACGAAGGCGCCTGCTCCCAGTCTTACCTCAAGCTCGAAGTCAAAGCCTTTGCCAAGTATGTTCTTTCCGAGGAAGCCGTATTCCCTGGCCTGCTTTATGGCAACAGCCAGACGCTGTACTGCCACAGGGTATTCAGCTCTTACATATATATATCCCTGATGAGCGCCTACGGCATAGCCGTTTATTATCATCGCTTCGATGACCGAATGAGGATCTCCTTCCAGAATGGATCTGTCCATGAATGCGCCGGGATCTCCTTCGTCGGCATTGCATATGACGTATTTCTCGTGATCCTGGACTACTGCCGACGATTCCCACTTACGACCTGTAGGGAATCCGCCGCCGCCTCTTCCTCTGAGACCTGATTTCTTTATTTCATCTATTACGTCATCAGGCTCGAATTCGTTGAGGACCTTTGACAGAGCCTGATATCCGTCGAGAGCTATGTATTCGTCTATATTTTCCGGATCTATGATACCGCAGTTGTTGAGCGCTATCCTTCTCTGCATGGAGAAGAAAGGTATCTGAGGGAGTCTGTCTCTGATCTGTTCGTATTCGTTTTCCCCCGCCAGCAGACGCTTGATGATCTTGCCGCCCTTTATATGGCTTTCGAAGATCTCTTCGACGTCATCGGTGGTAACCTTGGTATACATCACATGCTCAGGGCATATCATCACGATGGGACCTTCGGCGCAAAGACCGAAGCAGCCTGTCTTGATGACCTTTACATCTTCGCCCAGCCCGTGCTTTTTGATCTGCTCTTCAATAGCGGCAGCAACCTTGAGGGAGCCTGAAGAAGCGCAACCTGCAACACCGCACACCAGAATATCTATCTTATGTTTTTCAGGAGAAGGATCAACAATCCTGTCCAGACGTATTTCCATTGACTGACGGGCATGATCCCTCAATTGAGTAAGTTCCTTTGCATTATTGATCATGTTCTACTTGTATGATATTTAAGAAGCTAAAACACCATATTTCCTTTCATTTTGATACTG
>CAUDEQ010000003.1 GCA_958448635.1 uncultured Bacillota bacterium
ATCGGAAGATGATCGTGGAAATAGCCGGTTTAATAAGCCGAAACAGGATCAGTCAACATTATATTTTGGGTAAGACAGGCAATCGCGTGTATCTTCGGGATGCATGAGGAAAGTCCGGGCTCCACAGGGCGAGGATGCCGGATAACGTCCGGCGTAGGTAACTATAGGGAAAGTGCAACAGAAACATTCCGCCGAAACGGGTAATGCCGTGGTAAGGTTGAAATTGTGAGGTAAGAGCTCACAGGGAGGTATGGTAACATATCTCTCGTGTAAACCCCATCCGGAGCAACACCAAATAGGGCGCAAAAAGCGGCTGCCCGTCGCTGCCCGGCAGGTAGGTGGCTAGAGCTTGCCGGTAACGGTAAGTCGAGATAGATGATTGCCAGATACAGAACCCGGCTTACGTCTTACCCAAATTATAAAAAAAATTGATAAAAAAACACCGATTTCTCTTGCATTAATTCTGAAATGTAGTATAATGAAAAAGTCGCTTGATTACGACATAAACCATATGCGGATATGGCGGAATTGGCAGACGCGCACGGTTCAGGTCCGTGTGTTGGTTAACGACGTGGAGGTTCGAATCCTCTTATCCGCACCAAATTAAAACTGCAACACATTGGTTGCAGTTTTTTATTTAATAATATGACTCAACGATATCATCTGGCTCTGTTAAAAATATCGGCTCTGCTGAAAATACATAGGTGCATTGTACAACAACGTCTTTCAAAGCACATTTGCATTTCTTCTCAAAAAAAGATGACCCGCTGTCTGCGAGCCACCCCGGCTTGTTTTTTAAAGCTTTTTTAGATGCTTTATATTTTATAAGCCTTATTTTTTAGAGCTAAGTAAGTTTATGCGTCGACAACACTTCTACAGTATCTCAAACGGCTCCATCGATATCCCGGATGCTGTTATCTGCACCTTGTCACCCAGCTTCTTATCCAACAGCTTTTTCATTTCTTCCGCAAAGAACTTTTCAGTTCCGTAATGACCGGCATCAAGTAGGCACATACCATCCTGCAACGCATCAAGCGCTTCGTGATATTTAACATCTCCTGTAATGAACAGCTGGCAGCCTGATGATGCCGCCATAGCCGCCAGGTCTGCACCTGCTCCTGTACATACGCCCACTTTCTTTATTTCCGTTTCAAGGCTCCCTACGGCTCGCAGCTGTCTTATGCTCATGTTCAGCTTTTCTGCGGCCATCTCGATAACATTTTTGTATGTCATGGCATGTCTGAACTCACCAATCCTGCCTATATCGGCCTCATCTCGCCTCTCAGCCATTTTTGACGGTGAGGTGACATCCTCTCCCTTCAGATTTTTAATCGATGAGAGACCCATTTTTTCCATGATAATATCATTGTTTCCACCCTTAACCTTATCAAAGGAGGTATGGCAGGAGTATACGGAAATTCCCCTGTATATGATATCCATTATCATTTCCGACTTGTAGTCATCATCCCTCAGAGCCTTTACACCTTGAAAGATCAGAGGATGATGCGATATTATCATGTCTGCATCTATCTCTTCTGCTTCCTGTACAACTCTCTTATCGATCTCAAGGCATGTTAGGATCTTACTTACTTCTCTTTCCTTAAAGCCTATCAGCAGTCCTGTATTGTCCCAATCCTCCTGAAGCTCAGGCGGAACCTCTCTTTCCAACAGGTTAACAATTTCTCTTACCTTTAACATTCTCTATCTCCTTTAACAAACCTCTGAGATATCTGATCTCATCTGCTATTTTTTCTTCAAGAGCTATATCTCTCGATCTTGCCTTTTTTACGTTTTCCAGCTTAAGCTCCGACATGGTTATGTTTTCTGTCAGAAATTTCTCCACGGGGCCTTCTGCCGATGCCATCCACGGCGGTATCTTCCACATGACATTATCTCCTCTGTATTCATCAAGCTCGTCTGCATACCTTAAGTTCATAGCTTCTCCTGAACAATGAGGGCTTAAGGCTGTAATTATCTCTGGTATATGCCCTCCTTCGATGACCACGGCTTCGTTTATTATCATAAAGCCGCTGTCAGTCAGCCATTTCCTCAGATGGCCCTGGCCTATTCTGGGCTGAAGTATGAATTTTTTAAATGAACATGTATGCTCAATATCATTATCCAGCATTTCCACCATCAGCTTGCCGCCCATTCCGGCAATGACGACTGTGTCCACCTCGCCGCTTTTGAGAACCTTGAGCCCGTCTCCGCAGCGAAAATCCAGACTTTCGACCATGGTAATATCACTCAGCATCATATATGCGTTTTTTCTGCCCTTTTCCAGTGATTTCTCGCTGACATCAGACATCACTGCCTTAGGTGATATACCCTTCTCCACAAGATATATCGGCAAAAAACCATGGTCGGTTCCAATATCGGCCATGGTTTCTCCTTCATTTATTCTCTCTGCGATAACCTGCAGTCTGTCACTCAATCTGTTCATAAATTACTCCAGATAGTCCTTAAGCTTCTTGCTTCTGGTAGGATGTCTCAGCTTTCTGAGAGCCTTGGCTTCGATCTGTCTTATTCTTTCCCTTGTAACATCAAACTTCTTTCCTACTTCCTCGAGAGTTCTTGCTCTGCCATCCTCAAGTCCGAATCTGAGCTTCAGTACCTTCTGCTCTCTCTCAGTCAAAGTTCCCAGCACGTCCACCAACTGCTCCTTAAGCATGGAAAAGGCAGCGGCCTCAGCAGGCGCCGGAGCATCCTCATCAGGTATGAAATCACCGAGATGGCTGTCCTCCTCCTCTCCGATGGGAGTTTCCAGAGATACAGGCTCCTGGGCGATCTTGAGAATCTCCCTTACCTTTTCCACCGATATGCCCATTTCAGCTGCGATTTCATCAGGGGTAGGCTCTCTTCCCTCCTCCTGAAGAAGCTGCCTTGAAACACGGATCAGCTTGTTTATGGTCTCTACCATATGAACAGGTATTCTTATGGTTCTTGCCTGATCGGCTATGGATCTGGTTATGGCCTGTCTTATCCACCATGTGGCATAAGTACTGAATTTATAGCCCTTGGTCCAGTCAAATTTATCTACAGCCTTTATCAGACCGAGATTACCTTCCTGTATAAGATCCAGGAAAAGCATTCCCCTACCTACGTATTTCTTGGCAATGCTTACTACAAGCCTCAGGTTTGCCTCGCATAATTTCTGCTTGGCATATTCGTCTCCCTCTTCCATCCTCTTGGCCAGTTCTTTTTCTTCTTCTGCAGTGAGGAGAGGAACCTTACCTATCTCCTTGAGATACATCCTTACGGGATCATCCACCGCTATATTTTTCGATATGGTGGCTTCAAGGTCTATTTCCTTTGCATTGGGATTCTCGGCAATGACCGCATCCACCTCAGGATCGTCCACGTCTTCACTGTCGAGGGCAAGGAGCTCCAGATCGTCCGGCTCATTTTCCATTACCACCTCTATCCCTTTTCCCATCAAGGTATCGTATATCTCTTCCATCTGCTCCTTATCCAGCTCCACATCGCCAAGCCGGTTGGAGATATCCGTATAGGAAAGCGCCATCTTTCCTCCACGTGAAGCCTTTTCCGTCAGATCCTTGATTATCTGTTTTTTCGTTTCTTCGTTGATGATTTCATTTGATTCAAGCTCTTCTTTTACCTGGATTTCTTTTTCCTTTTCCACTTTGTTTCCTCACTCCCTGATTTTTTTCTGGATTTCCATGAGCTGTTCTGTAAGCTTAATTATATCGTTGCGGTTCTCTTCTTCATCGGCCATGGAAAGCTGCATTATTATCTTAGCTTCTCTTTTTTTAAGCTCTCTCTTGCGTATCCTGCCGATGCATTCGCTGAAGATGATATCTTCACGTCCGCGTGGTATTATCTTTTCCTTTATTATTTCAAACTGTTCCATGGTTTTTTCATCCAAACCATCCTCGATCCTGCCGATATCCACATAGTCGGTATTATCGTCGTGCTCCAACAGCCTTCTATATATCGTTTTTCCTGCCGATGAAGTGAATATACTTTCATCCATATCATCAGGCAGCTTCGCAAACCTGGTTTCCAGCAACATCAATTTCAGCAGATCCTGTTCCAGGAGAGGTATCTCCGTCTCCTCCTGCTCTTCATTCATTCCCGGTGCTTCATGCTTTCTGGCGTTCTTTTCCTGACTATTATTGCCTGAATATTCAAATCTTATAGCACCCTCTGAAATTCCCGTCTTTTCAGCCAGTTTTTTTATATATATGTCGGCTTCGATGGGATTCATGCCCTTTAAAATATCAACGGCATCCTTCAGAAATTCTATCCTCTGCTGCTCATCCGAAATGTCGTATTTTGACTTGGCCATTGAAAGCTTGAAATCGCCGTATGGCAATGCACTCTTGACAAGCTCCATAAATGCAGGCTTACCGTTTTTCTTTATAAATTCATCAGGATCCTTGCCGTCGTTCACCTTGAGAACTCTGGCTCTACAGCCCTCTGCGTATAAAATATCAAGTCCTCTCAGAGCAGCGTTCTGTCCTGCCTGATCTGCATCGTATGATAGTATGACATTTTTTGTATATCTCTTAATAAGTCTTGCCTGGTTTTCCGTAAGAGCTGTACCTAGAGACGCCGATACGTTGCGTACCCCATGCTGATACAGCGACACTACATCCATATATCCCTCCACAAGTATTATGGAATCTTCATTTCTTACATCCTTGCCACTGAGATTCAAACCGTACAGGTTGTACTTTTTTTGGAACACAGACGACTCCTGCGAATTGAGATATTTAGGCTCGCCGTCTCCTATTATCCTTCCACCGAAGCCGATGACCTTGCCGGAGGTATTCATTATGGGGAAAATAACCCTTCCCCTGAACTTATCGAAATATCTTTCCTTGGACTTTGAGATGAGCCCCAGCTCCATCAGCTTTGATTCTTTAAATCCCTTTGAGACCAGATGATCATACAGGCTGTCCCAGCTGTCGTCAGCATATCCGATGCCGAATTTATTGAGTATTTCTTCAGATATGCCGCGACTCTTCATATATGTATATCCCGGATTTGATCTTTCCCTAAGAGCCCTGTAAAAAAATCTGGCTGCCTGCCTGTTGATCTCGTAAAGTTCTTCCTTATCCTTATTGCCTCTGAAGGCACCTTCCAGACTTATACCGTATTCTCTTGCAAGCATTTCCACAGCGCCTCGAAAATCCAGATTGTAGTAGCGCTTTACAAATGCCAGCACATCTCCCGTGGCACCGCATCCAAAACAGGTAAATATCTGTTTTGTTTCAGAGACAATAAAAGAAGGTGTCTTCTCGTTGTGGAACGGACATACTCCTTTGTAGTTGCTCCCCGACTTTTTCAGCGGAACAACACGACCTATAACATCCACGATATTACACCTGCTTTTTATTTCATCTGCTATATTTATATGATTTCCAGTGCTCACTTTTACCCCTCTTTATTATCCGTATAATAATATATACGACAAAAGTCGGCACTTTCCTTTTTATAAATCAAAAAAATCTTTTATAGTTTTTCACTATATCCTCAAAGGTATTTATGGCATAGCGGTCAGTCATTCCCGCAACATGATCCTTTACAAGCTCCTCTATGGAATACTCATCTCTCATCAAAAGCAGCTCATCGGGAAGCTCAAGCCAGTTTTCAATATAATATCCATAGAGAGACTTAACTATTTCCTCCACCTTATTGATATCCTCTACCTTTTTTACCCTTCTGTTATGATACACATTTTTAAACATATATGTCCGCAGCTCATTCATCGCCTCTGCCTTTTCACTGCTGAGCTGTGCCTTCGGCTTTCCTACGCTGTTGACTATCATATCTCGTACGAGGGTATCTATCCTCTTCTTATGTGTATCACCGAGGACCGATATACATTCCTTCGGCAGATCATCGACGGTTATTATACCACTTCTTATGGCATCATCTATGTCGTGATTTATATATGCAATCCTGTCGCTGGTCTTGACCACCTGTCCCTCAAGGGTCATAGGCACCGTACTTCCCGTATGGTTAAGTATGCCGTCCCTTACCTCCTGCGTCAGGTTCATTCCTCGCCTTGCGCTGCCCGACTCCAGCACGTCAACTACTCTGAGACTCTGAACATTGTGTTTGAATCCGCCCGGATATATTTGAGCCAGCACTGCCTCTCCGCTGTGCCCGAAAGGCGTATGCCCCAGATCGTGGCCCATAGCTATGGCTTCAGTCAGATCCTCGTTGAGTCCTGCTCCTCTGGCAATGGTTCTGGCTATCTGTGAAACCTCTATGGTATGGGTAAGTCTTGTTCTATAATGATCACCTTCAGGCGCCAGAAACACCTGGGTCTTATGCATGAGCCTTCTGAAAGCCTTTGAATGTATTATCCTGTCTCTATCCCGCTGAAAATCAGTTCTTATGCTGCATTTTTCCTCATCTGTCCGTCTACCCCTGCTTTCAGCGGATTTAGCTGCATATTCAGATAAGTATTCGTATTCTCTTTTTTCAACATCCTGTCTGATATTCATTTTTCCCTCCGCTTATACAATAATAATACATTGATCGCTATATTGTAAAGCCGTTAATTCTTCTGATTTTATCGCTCATATCAGGATGAGCCTTCTCCAATGATTCAAGAACAGCCTTCTGCATTTTCTCTTCAAGGAAATATATGTCCTCGGCAATTGCCTCACAAAGATCCTTTTGTTCCTCCTCCGACAATGAATCATAAAACTCTCTGATCTGAATGGTATGCATCATATTCCGGCGCCCCTTTCCACCTCTTCTATACGGCACATATAGTCCGTTATATCCGCCATCTCCGTCCTGTAAAGTGAAATTCCCCTTGTATCGTTTCCCGGTGCAAATGACAATGTGCTTTCCGCAGCTTTTTCAGATACCAATTCATCAAGGATCATTATGCCTGCGGACATGTAAGGCGCTTTTCTCTCATCCCATATCAATGTGCCGTCTACAGCTGATGGCTCCATGGACCCTTTGATATGTAATGTCTGCACATAAAGCTCCAATGCAGGATATTTCTTTTTGCCTATTCTTGTTTCCAGCTCGTTTACGGCTATATCAGGATCAAAGCCTGCAGCAAACTCAGCATAATTTCTGTTGCTTACCTTCCTTCGCAGACCACCATTTGTCCCCTCCTCATTGACCGGCATCCATTTGTATCGTACCAACCATCTGTCACCGTTTTTATTGCACCACACAGCATTATATACAGAATACCATTTTATGTAAATAAAGCTGTCTGATATACCTTCATATGAAAAAAGATGAACTGCACAGTTCAATGCTTCTGGATTTTCTACTACAAAGCTCCAGAATGCTTTCCTATTTATTCCGTCAAAAAATCTTCTGATACGAAAAATATCGAACATATCCAGCAGCTTATCTTTATCGTTGATAAAGCTTACAGGCAGGCTGCTGCATATCATGTCGTGATTTCCGTCTTTTCCCCTGAATTTTACAGACATGTTTTTTATGTTTCTCAAGGTATCTGCTGTGCCTCTGTCACCCATCATTGAGGAAAACCTCACCGTTACAGGCGTGATGTCGTCTATATTTCCGAATATTGACGACATCGTATAGTCGGAAAAGGACATATATGGACGAAAAAAGCCCTTTACCGATATTCCTTTATTAAACATCAGTCTGGGCCTTGGTATTTCCTTTATCATCCTGTGCAGCTGCTCCAGCAGCAAAAAATCTGTCATCTCCACCACCTCACAGTAGTATATGCGACAGATCTTTAATTTGTTTACACCTCGCTGTCCTTTATATCCCTGTATGTCCGAAGCCTCCTGCCCCTCTTTCGGTTTGCGAAAGCTGCGTTGCTTCTTGGAGCTCTGCCTTTTCATAGCGGCATACCACCATCTGAGCTATCCTGTCTCCATTATTTACGGTGAATTTTTCTTCACCCCAATTGATGAGCGACACCTTGATCTCGCCTCTGTAGTCGCTGTCTATCGTTCCTATTCCGTTGGTAAGTCCTATGCCGTATTTGACCGCAAGACCGCTTCTCGCCCTGATCTGGACTTCGTATCCCGTCGGTATTTCAAGGAAAAGACCTGTTGGAACGAGAGCTCTCTTACCCGGCATTATGTCCACAGGCTCATCAAGATACGCCCGTATATCCATTCCGGCGGCTCCTTCCGTCTCGTAGACGGGTAGTACGCCGGACATCGTCTTCACCTTGATTTTCATCGTCTCATCATCCCTTCAAGATCAAAATCCTTACCTGTTACCGACGCTCCGCAATATGCGCTGCAGTCACCTATTATTTCAGCAGCCTTAAGTATATCATCCCCTGTGACCGCATCAAAGCCTCCCAACACCTCCTCAGCCGTAAACACCTTGTTAAGAAGCAGCTGATTTTTGCCTATGGAAAACATCCTGCTGTTTATATTTTCAAGACCGAATATGTATGAGCTCTTGACCTGTTCCTTTGCCATGGCCAGTTCTTCCTCCGTTACGCCCTTTTCCTTGATCTGCTGAAGCTCGTATTTAATAGCTTCAATGGTATCTTTTGCCTTTTCGTGGGCAACTCCCGCATAGATGCTGAAAAATCCCCAGTAGCTTGAGAACACATTCATTGAGCATACGGAATATGCCAGACCCTTTTCCTCCCTGATGTTCTGGAACAGTCTGGAGCTCATGCTTCCACCCAATATACTGTTCATAAGAACGAAGGCATAATATCTTTCATCGGCAAGGGATACTCCCGGTATCGCCATGCAGATATGAGTCTGCTCGATATCCCTTACCTTGACATCGAAGCTCTGCTTATACGGCTTCATCTCAAAGGACTCGGTGATCTTGTTTTCCCTGAGGCTGTTCAGCTTCTCTTCAAACAGTTCCTTTATCCTTTCCTCGTCAAAATTACCCGACACCGCTATCACTATGCTGTCACGGGCATATTTTTTATCGAGGTATCCCGTAAGCTTGCCTCTGTCTATTCCCGAAAGGCTCTCAGGAGTTCCCAGAATACTTCTTCCCAGAGGATTTCCACTGGATACCAGCTCTGAGATGGTATCATAGACGTCATCATCAGGACTATCCTTCACCATCTTTATTTCCTCAAAGATTACTTGTCGCTCCTTATCCATTTCTTCAGAATCAAATCTGGAGCCTGTGATCATGTCAATGAGGATCTCTGCACCCTGATAAATATTGGACGACAATGTCTTTATGTAATAGCATGTGGCTTCTTTTCCTGTAAAGGCATTGAACATGCCGCCTATTTTGTCCACGTCTGAAGCGATTTCCTTTGCCGTACGCTTATCGGTTCCCTTGAACATCATATGCTCTATAAAATGAGATACTCCCGATACATCATTGCTTTCATCTGCAGCGCCTGCCTTTACCCATATACCTAAAGCTGCCGACTGCACATAGTCTGTTTTTTCCATAACCAGCGTAGTCTTGCAGCTTAACTTTACAATTTTTACCATATTGTTTTGCCTCTTTCTTTAATAATATTGTATTGTAACACAGAACGAAAACATTTCATATACTGACAATAAACAATTTAGGAGAAATTCATAATCCAATACTGCCCTAAGGAGGTAAAAATGAACTGTTTTTGTACAACACAAACCAATTCTGCCAGCGATTCATGCTGCCGTGCCAATGAATTGTGCAGCTTCAGCGGAAATCTCGATGATGTGACTGCAACGCCAATATATGTACAGAGTGTATACGATGCTGTGAGATTCAATCTTCAGGGAATGCGTACAGTACAGAATCTGAAATTCACGCCGTCGATCCCGTGCGGATGCTCCATAAGCCGCGTCATCGACATCAGGATCAAAAAAGTGTTCGATCCCGGCAACGCTTCAGACTGCAACAACCTGACCCTTGAGATGGAAACAGGTATTTCCGGAGCCAGCTTCGTCAACAACAGCTGCGGTGTAGTCGAAACCATCGGCCCTGACGGTGTGCCGTCTGAAAAGCTGCTGTTTGCCGACACCAGCGAGTGCGATTCCACAGGCTGCGGAACGCCTATATTCGGCACTCAGAATGCAAAGCTCTGGGGCAATGTCAACGTGTATATGGACATTGCCATATGCGACAGCTGCGGCAGAGAAAACTGCATGACACTTTGTGCAGAGCTCAATATCGCCAGACAGAACTGTCCGCTGGTACTTACCAATTTCTTCGAGCTGTGCATGCCTAGCACCAGCAATTCGGCATTTCTTCCAAGGCTTACCGAGCTTGCAAATGCAGGCTTCACCGCAAGACTTGCCACAAACAACGCTTCGCGTGATATCAGCATGAACAACAACGGAGAAATCACAGCCAATCTGATAATCGCCATCTGTATTACGGCAGAGAAAAAAATCACCGTGCCCGTACAGCTTTGCGTATTGTCGACAGGCTTTACCGATGTTCCTCTTCAGGAAAACGTGTCGGGTGTAATGACGTGTCCTGGCCTCTTTCCTGAGAGAAACGATGGTGCGAGCGATTCCTGTATTAATCAGGCTACGCCACAGCCTGGCGGTCAGAACTCATTCTGCGATCCTTGCAGCACAAGAAGCTGTGATGAGCCGGTCTGCGCATGCAGCGAGTATCCGCCGTCAACCTGCTGATAGAGCCGGCAGATGCATATGCTCTGTGGAGCGATGCACAAAAAGAACTCCGTACATATAGTGCGGAGTTCTTTTATAATCATTATTCAACTCTCTCAAGATTCACTTCCGATATTCCAAAGTCTGAACCTGTTGCAATTACTTTTATTCTCACGGTTTCGCCCTCATTTCCGAAGATTCCCATATCGGATAAATCACCAACAGCATGTTCTGTTGTTACATCTGCATATCCAACAAAACAGTATGCTTTAGTTTGAGTTTTCTCACTTCTCATACCTCCTTTAGTCATTTCATAACGAGAGGGTGTGTCACCTGCACAAATTTTTGTTAATTCTATATTTTCACATGATAGCTTGAGTTTATGCTCCATAAAATATTCATAAATTTTACTTCCAAAAAATTCATCCGCTCCACAGAAATATTCGGGGTCAGTAAGGTCTAAATCCATCATGTCCATTTCATAAAAATCATCATATTTTTCTTCAAAATATTCGTCCTCCTCCCAATCAACACACGGGAATCGTCTGTCCTGTCTAAAAATATTATTCGTCTGGTGTCTAAACATATTTCCAATGTAATATGTTGTTTTATCTGGTATTTTTCTATAATTTGTATTTAAAAATGCCGCTGCATCTTCAATAAATATTTCTTTTGCATTTTTAGCTTCCATTCCGGATGTTGCTTCATAGTTTGATTTATCCGTTTGCCAAACTCTATTGATTAAAACTTCGTCTGATACTCCCGCACCACCTTCTTGTAAAAAGAACATAGCATCGCTGTTTTCCATCGCATCGGCAACGGCTTCGACATTTTCTTTATATGTGGATTCCCAACCACCTTCATAAATAACTCTCGTTTCAACAGGATAATCCACATCTTCTATTGCATATTTCTTTTCATATTCCGCAGGCAGATACACATTATTGTAATACATATATCCAAAAAGCCCTCCGCCTGCCAGAACTAAAATGACGATGGCACTTATAACCGCAGCCTGGACATTTACCTTGTTTTTCTTCTCGCTCATGGCCTCCTCCTTGAAAGTATTATCCAGTACGTCTTCTATATTCTACCATAAAGCTTCATTCAGCTTAATATATTTATCAGCAAAAGCTGCTTTCTTTTTTGATGTTTTTCATACAAAAAAAACTCCTTTCATCCACCGGCTTCAACCAATGAATAAAAGAAGTTTATAGGCTTGAATTCAAAAAGTTTATCGCTTTAAATATAGGTTTCTTTATTTATAAACCTATAAAGCGTCTCTGCCGAAAGGCTTTTACTTTTTCTCATAAACTCTTAAATCAAGAAAATTCAACATATACAGGTTTCATCAGCTGACATGCCTTTCTATCCTGAGCTTGTCAGCTATTATGGCGATGAACTCGCTGTTTGTAGGCTTTCCCTTGTCGTTCTGCACAGTATATCCGAACAGTGAGTTTATGGTCTCAAGCTTCCCCCTGTTCCACGCCACCTCGATGGCATGTCTTATGGCACGCTCCACCCTGCTTGGCGTCGTCTTGTTGGCCTTGGCAATGGCCGGATACAGCTCCTTGGTAACTGCACCCAGCAGGTCAATATCCTCCACAACCATGATTATGGCATCCCGGAGATAATGATACCCCTTTATATGGGCAGGCACGCCTATTTCGTGAATTATGTTTGTTATCTCTATCTCTAGCTTCTTTGCCTCGTCCTCGCTGTCGCCTGTCAAAATCGCTCTGGCGTACTGCATCTTGCTATCTTCGTCATATACACCTGCCAGTTGGTTTATCCTCTTCATGAGGACATCGAGATTGAATGGTTTTACTATGTAGTACTCCGCTCCAAGGCTAATTGCCTTCTGGGTGATCGGTTCCTGTCCCACCGCTGATAAAACGATCGTTCTCGGATACTTTTCCAATTCCATGTTGTTGATTGTTTCCAGGACGCCTAACCCGTCAAGGTGAGGCATTATCATGTCTAGAACTAAAATGTCAGGCTGCTTCATATTAATGTAATCGATTGTTTTAATACCGTCGTGAGAAATAAAAACCAAATCAATATCTTCTTTTTCCCGGAAATAATCGACAAGGATGTCGCAGAATTCCCTGTTATCATCAGCGATACCAATTTTAATTTTTTTCATTTTTTCCTCCTACAGTTTTCTATTACATTCCACATAAATATTTTCAAATAACCAAATACTGCAATCAATACAAAATTGAATACAATTTGCTCTATTTTTCGACATCATCCGACTCTTCAAGCATCCATTCTACAAAAATCCCGTATCCTCGCCTGGGATCATTGAGAAAAACATGTGTCACAGCGCCGATTATCCTGTCGTTTTGTATAATGGGGCTACCGCTCATTCCCTGAACTATGCCGCCGCACTCTTCTATCAGCTGCCTGTCGGTGACTCGTATTACCATACTTTTGTCATCCGGCTTGTTTTGAGAATTGATTTTTTCTATTTCGATTTCAAATCTTCTTATTTCATTGTCCTCAAGAGTGGATAAAATATACGCCTTACCCAGCTCAACCTGATCTCTCGTTCCCACTGCCAGCGGCTTGGTGTAGATAGGATTCTCCAACGGGTGATATGATGTACCGAAGACTCCGAATCTACAGTTTCTGACAAGACTTCCCAGAGGTTCGTTCTGATGATAAAATATCCCCCTTATTTCTCCCGGCTCACCGTCCTTACCTTCCCTAACCTCCTGGACCTGTGACATGAAAAGACATCCTGTCTCCACAGAAAGTATTGAATTTGTTTCAGGATCTACTATTCCGTGACCCAAAGCTCCAAAGGATGTATTTGCCGGGTCATAATATGTCAGAGTTCCTATCCCGGCTGTTTTATCCTTTACCCATATGCCAAGCTTCATAAGATCATCCTCAGATGACTTTACCGGCTCTATATCAACATTGAATATCCTGTCGTTTCGCTTTATCTTCAGCGATATAGTTCCCACGGCACTGTTAACGATTTCCTGTACCTCCTCAGCTCTGAATACGGATTTTCCATTGACCTGAAGAATCATATCGCCTATCTGAAGGCCGCTGAGAAGACCGGGATTGATACGATTGCCTTCTTCGTCCTCTATTTCCTCAAGACCCACCACGAGTACGCCCTTGACGTCCATCTTTACACCTACCGACTGGCCTCCCGGAACGAGAACCTTTTCCGATACAACAGGTACAGATGCTGTGTCATCCCTTTCCGAAATGAGAGCGACTGCCGCCGCCATCATAAACATTATTCCGCATAATATCAGAACACCCTTACGTGAATAGGTGCGTTTACTCATTCAATACCTCCTAGCTGTCAAAGTTTTCAAGGAATTTTCCCAGGTCTTCCTCAGTATCAAGATACACTCCATCTCTGAACAGCTTCTGATCGTTTTCCGACAGAAGCTCGAACGGTATCGATGTTATGAGGTACAGCTCTTTCTTTTCCTTTTCGTCGCATATGAATACCTTGACCACACCGTCAACTTCTTCTATTAAATATGTTTTCTCAGCCTGTCGTGTGTCTGTCTCTTCTGTATTTTTTTCCTTGCTCTCTCTTTTTTCCTCTCTGTCAGATCCGTCCGTTTCATCTATTTTGACTTTTTGGACAGTATTTTCCGCCGGTGCTTTTTCAGCCCTGTCATTGAAATTGAGCCATATTCCGAAGGCCAGCACAAAGACGCCCAGCACCGTTGCAATAACCCTGTTTCTGACTTTCTTCTTTCTTGTATTTCCAAACATTAATATTCACCTCATAGCTATTATTATCAATAATTACCTGTTTATACTCAAAAGAAAAAAATAGCCGCCATGGACGCATATCCATGACGGCTGTTTTAACAGGCTCAATTCATATTAATGATACCGGTATTATTCCTCTCCATGCTCCACTACAACTGCAGGCGGAACAGGTATCTTCGATGCTATAAATGCAGAAATAAATATAGGTATTATATATGTCACAGGGAAGCACAGCAGCAGCACAGCAGCCACTGTGACAGGCTTTTTCATGATATAAGCATAAAGGGCAGCTATACATACTGCAACGGCAAAGGAGCCGTCAATACCTGTTATGAAGGCTATGCTGTAGCCCACCGTAAGTCCGGAAAAGATAATAGGGAAAATGCTGCCGCCCTTCCAGCCAAGGTTTATGCATACGTTTATGAGGAAAAGCTTTGCTACGGCTGTAAGAATCAGCGTTGCAGCTGAAAATTCAGCCCAGTGAACTGCCAGCTCTCCCATTTCATGCTCACCTGAGAACATGGAAAGCGGAAGAAAGTATCCGACTATAGCTACGATCAGACCTGCCAACATGCAGCTGATTATCCTGTGATTTTTTATCTTTTCTCCGATCATAGTCGTTATTTTATTCACCGTAAGATAAAACAGAGCGAAGATCACCCCTGCTATCACCAGTGCCAGGAACCATTTCCACTGCTCTATTCCGTAGCTGTACTCGGCATCGAACCTCGGCAGACCTGCGCCCTTGCCGAATATCATACCCAGCAGCTGCATTGCCAGCATGCCGCCAAGAACGCCCATTACATACAGAATAATTCTCGATTTCTTGCTTACAAGCTTTGTCCTGTATTTCTCTTTTCTGTTATCGGGCTCCAGGTTGCCCGCTATACCAAATAACGGTGCATTGAATATCACTCCAAGAGTTGCTGCAATACCTGTTTCTGTCAAGGCAGCAACTTCATCGCCCTTATCCTTCAATCTATCTCCCACGAAGCAGCATAAACCTGCTATAAGACCTGATAATCCTGCTTCAGGTCCTAAGGCTCCGCCGAATATCAGCGGAAGCAAGGCGGCAACAGCTATAACAGGCAGATTGTTGTACGGATATCCTCCTGTAGCCTTGACCTTTCCCATTACCTGCTCCATATCATCAGGAAGTATTCCGTATTTTCGCTGCCACAGGCCTATTAGAAGACCTCCTATAAGGCAAACACATATATTATACAGTATTGAATCGTTCATACCTGTATATTCGGGTATGAGCTCCCATACAAGGTCTATACCTATGGACATGACCCTCAGAACCACCCATACGATGGCTCCCGAAAATGCTCCCAGTATCAGCGATAAAAAACCGAAAAGTATTATTTTTGCCGTTTTGTTCATATTAACTGCTCCGATCCATCAATTTACCTTTCCAGTATAATACGAGTTATCCTATCTTGGCAATGATTTCTCTTTTTACTTTCTTAATTCTTTTAAAATCTATATTCCTGATATAATAGCTTTCCAGCATATCGTGCAGCTCCTTGGCTGATTTTAGCATAGATACTGCTGCCTGTATATCCTCTCCGCTCTGAAGCTTCATCCTTTCATACGTATCACGAGCAAATCCCGTGAGCCGTTTTTCCGCCTCACAAGCATCCAACAGCAGACTATAATCTTCCGTTATCAATTCCCTGCCATGGTATTCGTTTACCGTAAATACAGCTATTCCCGCTTCCTCGGAAACGATATGCTCCAGCCTGATATCAGGCTTCATAGGGCAATAATATTCCTCAACATCGAATCCCCTGCAGGAAAGCTCATTTGACAGTCGCTTCAACGTATGATATGTGCCTGCACCTACAGGCGCCTTTACGATGAACACCCTGTCTATGTTCCTGCATAATGTTTCAACACTGCTTTTTACTCCTTCAGGCGTGATGGCTCCCGCAAAGAAACGTCTTACTTCTCCTCTTCCATTTACCTTTGAGTCCGATATCATAGCCTTGTGGATATCTAAGCTGACATCACATACTACTTCTTCCAGTATACTCTCCATATGCTCATACAGCGAAGAAGCTCTCTTAAGATATACGTAGGCTGCTTTAAATCTCTCCGATATCATCTCGTTGCAGCTTATTATTTTATCTCTTTCCTTCCGTAGCCCCTCAGTATTCAGGAAATCACCCAGGTTAACTATCTCATCCACGGCGCCGGGATTTACGGGATCTATGATATGAGGCGCCGTACCGTCAACTATGGCAACGTTTCTGTCTTTAAGAAGCACTCCATCAAGGGAAGACGGGTCCGATGAACACCAGAAGCGATCCACATTCTCGCCTTTTGAAATATAAAGCTCTGCCAGCTCCTTCATTAATGTTGACTTGCCTACTCCCGGACCGCCTTTAATGCAAAACAACTTTTGAGCTTTTCTTTGAGACAAAATATGGTTATAATATGAATGGAAGCCGAAGGGAGTATTTCCTCCCGGAAAGATATCTCTTATTGCGCTTTTCATTTAAACACCTCCTGATTATCATATGCAATGATATATTCGGTTTGTTAAAAAGCAAAATACTCACTTGATAACTGAAAGGGAACACATATGAACACCACAAAAAAAATCTCACCACTCGTCGTATTATTTTATATCATAGCTTTAGTATTCTTCCTATATGGAATATACATGATCTATTATTCCATAACAGATATAATAAGCTACCATACATATGAGGCCGTTTCCACCTCCAGCATCATTCAGCACGTCGTTTCCTCATGCGCACTTTATCTGGGATTCAGCATCGTTATCTTCGCTGCAGCTAAAATAATGAAAGCATTTTCCACTTTAAAGATAACTGAACAGACTGATGCCATAGAGGCGGTGAATAACGAAGCTGCTGTACAAGATACTGAATCAGAACTGCAAACAATTTCTGATCCGGAGCCTGCACATGAATCGAAGGATGAACCGGCAAAAGAGACTGCATCAGAGCCTATAACAGCACCGGTAAAGGAAGCTGCATCAGAAGCGCAAGCAATTCCTGAGCCGAAGGAAGAACCTGATCCAAACGCTGCGCCGACACCGGAGACTGAAGCAGAGCCGAAGGAAGAGCCTGAAACAAAGGCTGCAACGGCATCGGAGACTGCGCCAGAACCTCCGGTGGTTGAACGTGTAAAGCTGTCGGCAGACAGAATCAACAACATAGTAAACAAAGGCGATAACACGAACAGATCCGCAGTTAAAACAAATAATAACGATTAATATCTAAAAGGACACAAAAACTGCAGAGGCTCAAGCCTCTGCAGTTTTTTTCATGAATTGATTTTTCGCCTGTAAAACAGATTATTTCTTTGCAAGTTCAATTAGCTGTTTCGACTTTCCCGTAATGTAATCGTGCGCACCTCTGCTGTGAGGTATCATGCAGTTACTGCAATCCTTGACACCATTATCGAGATATACGAACCTTCCTCCGCATTTATCTCCCAGCGTATACAGCGGGCAATAACAGAAGAGACAATTGAAGTCCTCTTCCTTCTGCACCTCATGACATGGGAAATACTCACATTTCTTGTTGCTGAAAAACTTGTAATTGCACATTTCTACACTTCCTTAGGAAAATTATCATCATTGTCTTCCGCTTCGTTTTTCTTTTCATCCGATCCGCCAAGGACTCTGGCGACATCGACGCTTTCCGAATTTGAAGACGTTCCTGATTCAACAGGCTCTCCAGCAACAGGCACGGCATCCTCTGCAGCAATGTTCTGTACTACAGGTGCAGGCTCCGTTTCCTTTATCAGATGTCCTGCCAATATCTCGTAAAAGCCTGCCATTGTGGAATACATATACGCCGTTACAGGCACCATGAAAAGCGAGCCTATGACGATTATCAGCGCTCTGACAAAAGCAGGCATGTAGATTATCGTCGCAATGCTTTCGATTATACCTGCCGGCAACGCTGAAAGCAATATCCATCCGAGAAAGGAAATGCCAAGGCAGAAATACTTGGATTTGTTGCCTTTCATCATCATCTTGCTTTCATCCATGCATTGCCTTATCCCCTTATCCGGAGCATCGGCCAGGATGAAGAAGGCCTGACTGTATCTGATGGCTGCGATGATTCCCGGAACGATGAACAACAACGCCCACAGGAAGATGAACAGCCCCTGAAACAGCATAAGACCAAGAGCTTTTCCGAAATTCTCAAACCCCAGGAAAACATCTGTTATTCCTACCTGCTGTCTTCTGAACAGCGCCAGAAAATACAGTGATATTCCAAGAAAAAAGGCACCTGTAACGAGAAGCACATAGAGGCTGGCAAGTGTTGAAAATGCAGGCAGGCTGTTGTAGATATCGCTGTAGATCGCCATATCATAGCTGTATGTAGCGTAAGAATCAAACAGCTCGAGCCTTGTACCGAACAATGCATTCAGTATTACAGGAGGCACCTGTAAACAAAGCTGCCACACTGCCACTGCCAGAATAACAGGCATCCATTTGCCTTTGAGCGCATTTCTTCCCAACGCTCTCAGGCTTTTACTGGGCTCTGTTATTATTATATTGTGTCCCATCATGTTCTGTTGCATATAACATACCCTCTCTTAATTTATAGTTTATTGCTTTATGCAGATATTAGTAAAGATTTCTGAAAATCTCAGCGATTTCTTCTTCAGTAAGATCAACATAGTTGTTTCCGAGAAGTCTCTGCTGATTATCTATAGTCGATTTTGCAAATTCAGCTGCCTGATCTTCTGTCATTCCGAATTCCTTCAGTGGCTTCTTTTCGAGGATCTTGCCCAGGAACTCATCAAGCTTAGGATATACATCTGCAGCATCGCATCCCAATACGTCTGCCAGCATCTTGTTAAGAACTTCGATCTTGCCCTTTGGCTGCTTTCTCATGTACATCTTGAATACTTCCGTGAAGCAGATGAAGTTTGCTTCGCCGTGAGGAATATGGAAAGCTCCGCCGTGAGCGTATGAAAGAGCGTGAACAGCGGCACAGCCTGCATTTCCGAATGCGATTCCCGCATAGTTGGCAGCGAGGCAGAAGTCCTTCAGATAAGGCTTTCTGTTTTCAGCAGTGTTTCCGCCGGCAGCGATTATTTCCTTGTATCCCTTCATTATCATGTCGATGGCCTTTTCCGAATACATTTCAGTGAACGGAGAAGCCTTAGGCGACAGATATGATTCAACCGCATGGATGAGCGCATCAACGGATGAAGTTGCAAATACCTTGTCAGGCAGACCCTGCAGTGATTCAGGAATGAGAACAGCAACATCTGCATAAGTCTCTTCATCTGCAATACCCTTCTTCAGATTCAGTGAAGGAATCGAAGCTACTGCAACGTTTGTAACCTCGGAACCTGTTCCGCATGTCGTAGGAACAACAACCAGCTCCTTTATTCTCTTAGGCGCTACCTTTCCTGTGTAAAGGTCAGCAACCTTATCAGGAATCTCACATGCCAGTACCTTGCAGCAGTCTACGATAGTACCGCCGCCGAAGGCTATGATTCTGTTGAATTCATATTTATCCATTTCAGCCTTCATGGCATCCATCATTTCATCTGTAGGCTCACCTGCGCCGTATTTCTCCTGGTAAACTACAGGAATATCGATGCCCAGAGGCTTTACATAAGGATCATAGATCCACTGGTTCGTAACGAGGATATCTCCCTTGCCCAGCTTGAATTCATCGTTGAATTCCTTGAATGTGTCAAAGTAATGTATTGCAGGAACTACTCTTAATGCTTGCATTTTATTTACCTCCCAATTAAAACTCTGCGTTAAATCTGGCTTTAAACTGTTCTTTAAGCTCTTCTCTGAAATCAGGATGAGCGATATTGATGAGCTGTCTAGCTCTTTCCTTAAGGTTTGCACCCTTAAGTCTGGCGATACCGTACTCTGTTACAACATAGTCTGCATCACATCTCGATGTTGTAACTGCAGCACCGTGGTCGATAAAAGGAACAACCTTTGAAACCATTGTTCCGTCTTTCTTTACCGTTACTGAAGGCATGGCAATTATGGCTCTGGCATTTCCATCCTTAGCCATGGATGCTCCACGAATGAAGTCAACCTGTCCGCCTACGCCGGAAATCTGCTTTGTTCCTATGCACTCAGATACGATCTGACCCATGAAGTCAATCTGAACGCATGCGTTTATGCATACCAGATTCTTCAGATTGCATACTGTCATAGGATGATTTACATAATCAACCTCTCTCAGCTCAACCATAGGGTTCTTATCGCACCAGTCGTAGAGCTTCTTTGTTCCCATGAGGAATGTAACGACCATCTTTCCTTCGTCAATTCCCTTCTGTGAACAGTCGATGGCTCCCTTTTCAAAGAGATCCACAACTCCGTCGGCAATCATTTCGGAATGGATTCCAAGATGCTTCTTATCACCCAGCTGTGCGAGAACAGCATCAGGGATTGCTCCTATTCCCAACTGAAGAGTGTCTCCATCCTTAATGAGAGACGCACAGTTCTTTCCTATTGCCTCTTCTACAGGACCTATAACTGCAGGCTTTGATTCAGGCAGTGGGCGGTTGAATTCCACCATGGCATCTATTTCATCCACGTGAACATATGCGTTTCCGAATACTGTAGGCACCTGATCGTTCACCTCGGCAAGAACAACCCTTGCCGACTTGATTCCCTGCATAGTATAGTCGGAAGATACTCCCACATTGCAGTATCCGTGTTCATCAGGCGGAGTTACTGTAACCATCATTACGTCAACATGCAGAATATCTCTTCTGATAAGGCTCGGTATTTCATGGAAGAATACAGGAATGAAATCGCCGTGTCCTTCTGATATGGAGCTTCTAACTGAAGGTGATGTGAACCATCCTTCATATCTGAATACATCGCTGTTTTCCTTCTTTGCGTATTCACCCTTACCGAGAGTTACCATGTGAGATACCGTAATATCCTTGTAAAGATGCTTGTTGGCAACCATAGCGTCCACTAAAGCGACAGGTTCTGCAACAGCATGAGCAAATACCACAGTATCACCGGATTTGATCAGCTTTACTGCATCATCTGCAGACATTACTTTATCTGCATACTTTGTTTTCCAATCCATTTAGAATTTCCTCCGTTAAATAATTAAAGTTGGGCTAACTTTTCTTTTATACCTTCGACCTGGGATAGATCCCAGAGCTTATATACATCGCCCTTGACCTGATATTGCTCATAAGATGCGCAGCAGCTGCTGCAGCCCCCTATTACAAGAAGGATATCATACTCCTCATCCTCGGAAGCATGGGAAAAATCAATATTCTTTATCGTATCTTTTATATTGCGGTAGACCTCGCCCCTCTCAAATCTGGGATTGCAGCCTCCGCAGAACTTGACACCACATCTCATAAACAACCTCTGTCAATACTGTATATTCAAAATGAGACCGCTTCGGCTTTCAAAGCGGCCTCAAAGTTCTTATTCTCTTTTATCAAACGGCTATGCCTTATTTGATTCCTGCGATTTCCTTGGCAAGAGCTTTCTTTCCTTCCAGGTTGCCTTGTCTTGCGATCATGATTCTCTGTGCCTGTGGGGATCCTGCGCCGTGGAGAGATTCTGTTCTGTATCCTACTGCAGATGATCCGAGACAGATGTTCTCGATGAATCTCAGTATTCTCATTCTCTCTTCTGTTGTGCATGAAGGAGCAGCTGCGAAGTACTTGTTGCAGATTTCTCCAACAGTTTCTCCGTCCTTACCTACAACCAGATCTGAGTTGAAGTCTGATTCTGCAGGCATAGTTACCATGAGACCTCCTGCGATATCTTCAGCAAGTCTTGTGATATCGTAAGGGAATCTTGTAACGTTCTGCTTACATACGTTTGCCAGCAGCAGATCAATCTGATAGTTTCCTGCCTCTGTAGCCTGACCTTCTGCAGAGCATGCGATACCGCAGCAGTACAGAGTTTCATTGAGGTGGATCATTTCGATGAGCTTATCCTTGATGTGTGATGCCTTCTGAGCGCCATTGTATTCTGCAGCCAGAGCAGCAGCACCGATCAGAACGTCGCCTACACCAACCTTGCAGCCGCCGTATGACTGTCTGTGATATCCTGCGAATCTTTCAACCATCATGTTTGCGAAGTCATATTCTCCTGCCATGAAGATATATTCGTTAGGGATGAATACGTTATCGAATACTACGAGAGCTTCCTGTCCGCCGAACTTAGCGTTACCCAGATCAACGTCTGCTCCGTCTTCCATCTTTCTTGTATCGCATGACTGTCTTCCGTAGATCATGTAGATACCTTCAGCATCTGTAGGAGTTGCGAAGGATACTGCGTAATCCTTATCTCCTTCTCTCATTGCCTGTGTAGGCATGATGATGTGCCAGTGTGAATTAACGCATCCGGTCTGGTGAGCCTTTGCGCCTCTTACTACGATACCGTCTTCTCTTCTTTCAACGATGTGCATGAAGAGATCAGGATCCTTCTGTGCGCTTGGTGCCAGACCTCTGTCACCCTTAGGGTCAGTCATAGCTCCGTCTACTACGAAGTCGTTTTCCTGTACCATCTTCAGGAAGTTTTTAAAGTTTTCATGATACTGTGTACCATACTTTTTGTCCATTTCATATGTAGTTGAGAATACAGCATTGAAAGCGTCCATACCTACGCATCTCTGGAAGCATGAAGCTGTCTTCTGTCCCAGAAGTCTCAGCATCTTAACCTTTTTGATAAGATCTCCCGAGCTCTGATGAAGGTGTGTGAATCTGTTGATAGTCTCACCTGTAAGGCTTGACTTAGCAGTCATAAGATCTGCATACTCAGGATCGTTTGCCAGCTCATAAGTCATGCCGACACATTCGATCGATGGTCTGATGATAGGATGATCAACCCAATTCTCAACCTGTTCACCAAACATGTAAACCCTTGTCTTCATCTTTCTCAGGCTTTCAATGTACTGTTCTTTTGTCATTAACATAATCAACTCACTCCTTTGATAAAATTGTCTCTTTTCGAAAAGTTAAAATCCGAAAAAGAGATGTAACCCAAACTACATTTCTTTGTTCAAAAGCTTTCTGGCCATATCCAAAAGTTCTTCGCTTACCGATCTGTCCAGCACCACATCCTTGATCTCAGGTATCTCGCTCATGAGAATCTCCTTTACGACACTCTCCAGCGTATCCCCTGCGGAAGGACAGGATGCACACTGACCTGTAAACTTGACGTAAACGGTTCCGTCCTCAACGCCTGCTAAAACGGCTCCGCCGTAATGGGCAGCCAGTACAGGATCAACTTTCTCCTTTAAAACTGCTGTGATTTTCTCCTCCATAAGCCTCTCCTTAAATTTTTTTGAACAAGTTTATTATATATCTTGCTTCACTCTTTTTCAAGGGTTTATAATTACCAAAAAGGAAAGAAAAAGGAAATATATTTAAATGAAAAATTTTACGAATCGTCTGAAAAAAACAATTATTTTAACATCATATATCGACTTCGAGATTTCCTTCTGCGATGAGATCACTGAAGATGATTATGTAATAGCCATCGACGGAGGATATGACATTGCGCAGAAGAACCATATCGGCGTCGATCTTCTGATGGGAGACTTCGACTCTGTCAGCACAAAGCTTCCGGACGATATCGAAACGATACATTTCAATCCCGAAAAGGATTTCACCGATCTTGAGCTGGCACTGAAAAAATCCGTAGAGCTTGGGATGGAAAGCGTGCTGATCCTCGGCGGCATCGGCGGCCGCCTAGACCATACCGTTGCAAATATCCAGCTCCTCTCATGCTACAGCAGCAGCTTCGATTCTCTGGTAATGAAGGACGGCAGAAACAAATGCTTTATTCTCAGCGACCGCAGAAGCAGGTCCATCACAATACCTGTTGAAGACGACAGCTATTTATCGCTCTTTTCACTTTCCGAGGAATGTTGCGGCGTCACCATAGAAAACGTCAAATATCCGCTGAGGGATCACACCTTGACAAGAAATTTCCCTCTGGGGGTAAGCAATGAATTCAAAGAAAAAGATGCCGTCCTTTCCATATCGGACGGCACCCTTCTTGTCGTAGTATCTAAGAAGTAATCTGTATTTTCAATCTTTCAAACAGCCCTCTTACCTTCGGTATACATAAGAGTGCAACCGTTATGGCACCTTCCACCGCCAGGTACGTCATATTGTACCATAATGCCCATGTGATGGCGCTGAAGCCTTCAGGGGCATACGATCCGAAGAATATGAATCCGGAAAGTACTGCACATATGTATCTGCAGAAAACTCCGAATATGTATCCCTTTATCAGACCGTTTTTCTGAGCCGCAAATATTCCTCCGAATGCCAGTGCGCCGAATGCCAGCGGATAATCCAGTATCAGCTGGATCGGATGGATAACGTACGGGCTGAAGATCAGGTCTATCAGACCTACGCACATTCCCGCCATAAGTCCTCTTCTCACGCCGAAGAAATAAGCGCAGAGAACTATAGGCACCATGGAAAATGCAGTTATGCTGCCGCCCTGAGGCATTCTGAAAAGCACCAGCTGATTGAGAATTATTGAAAGTGCCACCAGAACTGCCGAAATAGCCACAGCCTTCGTATCTACAGGTTTGCCCTTCCCGGAGTACAGTATCACTCCGAAGAGAACGATTATAACGGCCACCACCGATATCTGACCGATGATCGAATCAAAAAAAGCTTGTAAATCCATAAAAAAACCTCCTTTGTCAATAGGAGGGGAACTGTTGTTTCAGGAAATCTTGCTAATTTAATATTAATAATTTCACTGTATTTGCTTTCCTACGCCGGTATTATCCGGTTCAGGTCATGAGGGTTACACCGCAGCAGACGGTGAATCTCAGCATAAGCTCCCCTAGCTTTTTAAATATATTGTTTTGTTGCGCAACAGATTAATAATAATTCATGTCGACAAAAAATGCAATATTATTTTTATATATTCAATTTATTTTTTACCCATCATTCCTTTGCCCAGTCAAAGGTGCATTTTACTGCCTTGTGCCATCCTGCAAGCAGCTCTTTTCTTCGTTGTTCCTCCATTTCAGGCTGAAATATACGATCAACCTGCCAGTTGGATATAACATCAGCTGTGCTGTCCCAATAGCCTGTGGCAAGGCCTGCCAGATATGCCGCCCCCAGTGAAGTCGTCTCTATGCACATAGGTCTGTAAAGTGGCATGTCCATTATATCAGCCTGAAATTCCAACAGGAAATCGTTGGCACATGCCCCACCGTCCACCTTGAATTTTCTCAGCTCACAGCCCATATCCTCCGCCATGGAATTCATTAGATCATAAGTCTGATACGCCATGGATTCCAGCGCTGCTCTAACCAGGTGATTCCTATTGACACCTCTGGTGAGCCCCAGCACTGCACCCCTGGCATAAGGGTCCCAGTACGGTGCGCCCAAGCCTGTAAATGCCGGCACGATATATGCCCCTGCCGTATCAGGTACTGATCTGGCCATTCTCTCAGACTGCGCCGCATTTTCCAGAACCTTCACTTCATCCCTGAGCCACTGGATGGTAGCCCCGGACACAAAAACAGAACCTTCCAGGGCATAATACACCTTATCGTCTATGCCCCATGCAATGGTTGTAATAAGACCGTTCTTTGACTCAACAGGCTTTTCCCCGGTATTTACCAGCATGAACCCGCCTGTTCCGTATGTGTTTTTGGCTTCGCCTTCGGCAAAGCATGTCTGACCGAACAATGCCGACTGCTGATCTCCCGCTGCCCCGGATATCCTTATGGGGCCGCCCAGTATTCTAGGATGGCTTTCACCGTATATCATGCTGGACGGAACAGGCTTCGGAAGCATAATTTCCGGAATATCCAGCTCAGCCAGTATATCCTCATCCCATCTAAGCGTATGAATATTGAACATCATGGTTCTGGAAGCATTTGAATAATCGGTCACATGAACCTTTCCCTCTGTCAGCTTCCAGATGAGCCACGTTTCTATGGTTCCGAAAAGAAGCTCCCCGTTTCTCGCACGCTGATAAGCTCCTTCGACATTCTCAAGTATCCATCTCAGCTTTGTCGCTGAAAAATACGGATCTATCAGAAGGCCTGTCTTTTGTCTGAACATATCCGTCAGGCCTCTCTCCTTCAGCTTGTCACAGTAATCCGCAGTTCTTCTGCACTGCCAGACGATGGCATTGTATATAGGCTCGCCTGTACGCCTGTCCCACACCACGGTGGTCTCTCTCTGATTCGTTATTCCGATGGAATCTATATTCTCATAAGTGGCATCTATCTTCAGCATTGCCTCCTGAGCCACACCTATCTGCGTGGACCATATTTCCATAGGGTCATGCTCTACCCAGCCTTCGTGAGGATAGAGCTGCGTAAACTCCTTCTGGGCAACGCTTATCTGCCTTCCCTGCTTATCGTATAGTATGCATCTGGCACTTGTTGTTCCCTGATCCAGGGCCATTATGTATCTTTTCTTCATCATATAAACTCCGCCATTATCCTATTGGAAACGTCCATTCCCTTTTCCGACAGAAACATCCTGTCTCCTTCAACCATCAGCAGCCCCCTATATCTGTCCGGAAGCTTACTGTCATACACCTCGAACAGCTCTTTTCCAAATATCCTTCTGAAATGTCTCAGATCTATTCCCTCAGTCTTCCTCAGCCCTGTGAATATATATATTCCCATCTCTTCACGGTTGCTGTACTTTTCGACACTTCCCACGTCAACGGGAGTTCTCTTCTCCTTTATGGCCTTTATGTAGTCCTGCATCCTTTCGCAGTTTTTGAACCTGCTTCCGTTGGCAAAAGAGCTGGATCCAAGTCCAAGTCCCAGATACTCAGCATATGACCAGTATTTCATATTATGTCGGCTCTCATAGCCCGGTAAAGCCGCATTGGATATTTCGTAATGCTTATATCCTGCCGCCTTCAGCATTTTCAGAGCGATATGATACATTTCCCTGTCAGTTTCCTCGGCTGTAGGCTCGTACTTTCCCGTTTGATATATGTGCTCGTACATTTCCGTGCCTTCTTCTACCTGAAGGCTATAGAGAGAAATATGTGTAGGCCTCTGAAATATCGCCTGTCTCACTGTATCCTTCCACATTTTCATCGACTGCTCCGGTATGCCGAACATCAGATCTATGTTGATATTTTTGAACCCCACCTTCTGAGCACGCTGAACGCAATAGAATGCGTCGTTCTTGTTATGTATCCTGCCCAGCACCTGAAGCACATGATTATCAAAGGACTGAACACCTATGCTCAGTCGGTTTATTCCCTTTCTCAGATATCTCTCCAGCTTTTCATCCGACACCGTTGCAGGATTCACCTCTATAGTTATTTCAGCGTCCTCCGCCACATCAAAATTATCCTTGATATGATCCAGCAGCCTTCCCATATCCCATTCAGATACCAGAGACGGCGTTCCTCCGCCGATGAAAATGCTGTCCACCTTTCTGTAACGCCAGTCGATGGATTTGATGTTAATTTCCTCCATCAAGGCATTGACGTATTCAGACAGCACCTTGTTATCGTTGCACCCAAAAGAGAGAAAATCGCAATAGCTGCATTTTCTCACACAAAACGGTATATGAAGGTACAGACCGAGATTATTTGTTATCATCATACTTCAATACTGCAGTAAAGGCCTCCTGCGGCACCTCAACGGTACCGAACTGCCTCATTCTCTTTTTTCCTTCCTTTTGTTTTTCCAAAAGCTTTTTCTTTCTGGAAATATCCCCTCCGTAACATTTTGCTATAACGTCTTTTCTGTATGCTCTTACTGTCTCTCTGGCTATTACCTTCTGCCCTATGGATGCCTGGATAGGCACCTCAAACTGATGCATAGGTATTATCTCTTTAAGCTTGGAGCAGACAAATCTGCCTCTCGAATAAGCCTTGGATTCATGTACGATCATTGAGAATGCATCGACTACCTCCTTGTTGAGAAGGATATCAAGCTTCACCACCTTGGAAGGCTCGTATCTTGTGAATTCGTAATCTAGCGAGCCATACCCTCTGGTCTTGGACTTGAGGGCATCAAAAAAATCATATATTACTTCATTGAGCGGCATATCGTAATGGAGGTTCACTCTGTTCTCTGTGATGTACTCCATATGGATCATCCTTCCCCTTCTGTCCTGGCAGATTTCCATGATATTACCTACGTATTCCTTTGGAACCATTATATCAGCCTTGACCATGGGCTCCTCAATGTGGTCTATCATAGCTGCATCGGGAAGATTAGACGGATTCTGGACCATTTTTTCAGTGCCGTCAGTCATCACCACCTTGTATATTACGCTTGGCGAGGTGGTGACAACGCCAAGGTCGAATTCTCTTTCAAGTCTCTCTACGATGATCTCCATATGGAGAAGTCCGAGAAAGCCGCATCTAAAGCCAAAGCCCAACGCCGTGGATGTCTCAGGCTCAAAATGAAATGCAGCATCGTTCACCTGAAGCTTTTCCAGAGCATCCTTTACATTCTCGTATTTTTCTCCCTCAGCAGGATATATGCCGCAGTACACCATGGGCTGGACCTTCTTGTATCCCGGCAGAGGGCTGTCTGCAGGTTCATCGTCCAATGTGATGGTATCGCCTACACGGGCATCTGCCACCTGCTTTATGCTGGCGCAGATATAGCCTACCTCGCCTGCTCTCAGCGACTTGCATTCCACAGGTCCGGGAGAATAAACACCTACCTCTGTAACTTCGTATTTTTTCCCTGTATTCATCAGGCGTATGATATCGCCTTCTTTTACAGTGCCGTCGAAGATCCTCGTGTATATCACCACACCCTTATAGTTGTCATAGTATGAGTCGAATATCAGCGCTTTAAGCTTGCCGTTCTCATCACCCTCCGGAGCAGGTATCTCCGTGACGATCTTCTCCAGCAGGTCCTCAATGCCGATTCCCTCCTTGGCCGAAACGAGAGGGGCCTGCTGTGCATCTATGCCTATTACGTCTTCTATTTCCTTCTTCACCTCGTCAGGTCTTGCCGAAGGAAGGTCTATCTTGTTTAAAACAGGCGTTATCTCAAGATCCTCGTTCATCGCCAGGTATACATTGGCCAGTGTCTGTGCCTCCACACCCTGTGTCGCATCCACCACCAGAACGGCTCCTTCACATGCCGCCAGACTCCTGGATACCTCGTATGTGAAGTCCACATGTCCCGGAGTGTCGATGAGATTGAAAATGTATTCGTTCCCGTCTTTGGAATTGAATATAAGTCTCGTCGTCTGAAGCTTTATGGTTATTCCTCTTTCACGCTCCAGATCCATATTGTCAAGAAACTGCTCTCTCATTTCCCTTTCGGAAACGAGACCGGTCTTTTCTATTATCCTGTCTGCCAGAGTCGATTTCCCGTGGTCTATATGCGCAATAATACTGAAATTCCTGATAAATTGCCTGTAATCCTTCATTTGTGCCTCTCGATCAATGTTATTTTATATTATTATATCATTTTAATTGAAAACACATGTTTTTTCAACCGGCAAAACCAATTTTCCGCCATATCCCGTGTATGCATGGCAGATGGTATCTACAGCCACCACTCCGCATGTTCCTGCAAAGAACACGGTAAATATGACGATAACTTTTATTGCGAATCTCCTCACTGCTCCTCCTTAATTATCGAAGCCAGCACATCTGCGAAATACATTCCGCATTCTCTCGCTTCCTCTATGGTGTTTTTATTGTTTCCCACCTCGAGAAGCAGCGCCTTGTTGCTGACAAATTCATTGTAATTGTAATTCTTTTCAATTATTGCTCCGCCGAAGCCCTCGTACATGCTTCCGGCAGCAGAGGTTACCTTTTTGGCAAAATCGTAAAGCTCCACGTAATTCTCATTGGCCTTTCCCACCACCAGGCTGAATGTCGCCACACGCTTTCCGTCTATTTCCGTATATTTTCCCTCAGTTGCAGAAGCCGGCGCAGCATCCCTGTGAAGATCGATTATGTATACGGCTGACGGGTACTGTTTGACAAGGCTCTGGATCGTTGCCAGCGATCTGCTGTAGGATTCATTGTATGAAGGTCTGTCGTGAACCGTTTTATCATGTATGACGTTTATTCCCTTTTTCTTAAGCTGGGCCTCAAGAACAGCCCCCACATCTCGAACGGTGCCCTCCTCCTCTTCTCTATGGTAATTACTTTCTTTATACGGCATATATGATTCGCTGCTGTGAGTATGATATATTATCACAAGAGGCTCCCCTGAAACTGTTATTTCCTCATCCGAAGCCTCCTTTTTATCATCAGCTTCCGCATTTTCCGCCGTCCTTTCCTTCTCCGCAGTCTGCACTTTTTCCTCTTTATCTTCCTGCCCATTTATCCTTGCCGCCGGAGCCATATGTCCTATGCATATTTCCCCCAACGTCTTTTCATCAAGCATCATTTCAGACAGCGCAAGGCTGGGCTTTGCGCCTGTAAAGAAAACAGTCGAGCAGATAAACAGCGCTGTGGCGGCAATGATAAATCCTTTTCTTCTGATATCCATAGTTGTCCTCCAAAGGTTTCTCCTATGAATATATGCCGGGGTGAAGAGTTTTATTAATGCCTGCCGCTATGATTTCCGAGAATTCTTTTATCAGCATATCTATATCCGTAGATGTCACTATCATCTGTCTGTCATACCGCCTTATATATTCTTCTATTTCCTCGGCTGTGTGACTGTTTTCGGAGAGAGCATCCCTTATTATGGTGGATGCATCTATGACGGTGGGGACTCCTATGGCTATGACCCTGACTCCTATCGTCTCTTGATTTATTCCTAATCTTGTGTTTCCCATGCCTGCACCGGGAGATATGCCTGTATCAGTAATCTGTATCGTCGTGCTGACACGGTCGATGTTTCTTGCCGCAAGGGAATCTATCACGATGATGGTCTCAGGCTCCGACAGCTCTGCAGCCTTTTTTACTATATCGGCAGTTTCCATGCCTGTGGTGGCAGTCACGCCGGGAGTCACACAGCTGACGCAGGACATTTCATCATCGCCGTCTGCTTCGAATATTAGAAAGAGATGTCTTGTGACACGTATCCTGGATACGACCTCAGGGCCGAGAGAATCAGGCGTCACGGCGCTGTTTCCCAGACCTGCCACAAGCACCTTAAGTCTGTAGTGAAACTTGAGCATGGAGCTGAGCTCCTCGGTCACGGCCGTTATGACATTTCCCTTAACTTCATCCCTGCCCTCCAGTATGCCTTTTGCCTCTATGGTTATATAGCTTCCTGCAGGCTTCTGCATCCGGCGCTCCCCCATCTCATTGAGAATCTTTATCCTTGTAGCCACAACTCCATTGCCGTAATCCAGCTTTTCCATCGTTACGCCCTCTATTTCGCCTGCTCCCGACTCCTCGTCCAGTATTTCCTTCCTCTCTATGGCAAGATCTGTCCTGTAATCCATATTCCCTCCAAATACTATCTTTTTTATGATTTTCCCCTTGCAAAAGGCTTTTTATTCCTATATAATTATTGTTGCGTTTTTATGCTGCGAAACAAGTCGCAGCAGGCTATGAAATAAGAAAGTGGGGTAAATTTAATGGCTAATATTAAATCCGCAAAGAAAAGAATCCGCGTAATCGACAAGAAGACGGCCAGAAACAGAAGAGTAAAAGGTCATCTCAAGGCAATTCTGAAAGCATATGACGCTGCTCTCGAAGCCGGCGACATGGATCTTGCCAAGGAAAAGCTTGCTCTGGCAGAGAAGAAGCTCATGCAGGCTGCTGCTAAGAACACTATCCACAAGAATGCAGCTTCCAGAAAGGTATCAAGATTAGCGAAGAGATTCAACAAGGCTAACGCCTAAGTCTCACCCGTCCCCACCGGTGCATAAGTTAAATGCACAAAATGAGCAAACCAAAGAAAAAGATGGATGTGTCTCCCATCTTTTTTGTTTTTTGCAGGTAATCAACGGAGGTTTATATGAATAAAATGATCTGGCCACGGCCGCTGAAAAAAGGCGATAAAGTCGCCATCACCGCCACATCTTCACCTGTAGGCAGCGAAAAGCTCCATGCTTCCATAGAATCCGTAAAATTCCTGGGGCTTGAGCCTGTGGTCATGCCAAGCTGTCATCTGCACCACGGCTACCTTGCCGGCCCCGACAGCCAGAGAGCCGCTGACATAAACAGCGCTTTTGCAGATGATGATATCAAAGGTATTTTCTGTCTGCGCGGAGGCTACGGAACCACCAGGATACTTCCCATGCTGGATTTTCAGGTCATCAAAGACAATCCAAAGGTTTTCATAGGATACAGCGATATATCATCGCTTCATTTCAACATCAACAGAAAATGCTCCCTGATAACCTTTCACGGACCTATGCCTACCACAGACTACCGCCTCCACGAAGGTTTCACCAACGACTCACTGAGGAACGCTCTGTTCGACTCATATCGTCATACACAGATAGCCAATCCTCCCGGAGAGAAAATGCGCGTGCTGCGAAGCGGCAGCGCCTGCGGAATGCTGACGGGAGGTAATCTTTCCCTGATGGCGGGAACTCTTGGCTCACAGTATGAAATCGATACGCGCGGCAAAATACTTTTCATAGAAGACGTTGACGAAAAGCCTTTCCGAATAGATAAAATGCTCACCGCCCTTTCCCTTGCAGGCAAATTCAGGGACTGTGCCGGCATCATCCTCGGAACCTTCGAAAGATGCGAGGAAAATCATCACCCTACCCTTTCCCTGGAGGAGATCTTTCAGGAGGTGGTGCTGCCGTGGAACAAGCCGACTATCCTCAACCTCAGGGCCGGTCATATATACCCTCAAAGCACATTGCCTATGGGAGCTGAGGTTTCCCTAGATGCCTGCCCGGATAATGTGGATATATGTGTTTTAAAGTAAGCACAGGCTCTGCAGATGATGTTGAAACTGTAAGCTTTGCTGAATTACTCCTCAGCATCACACGATACATGTATCATGCAGGAAATTGTCATGCATTCTATATTTCCTGTATTAGAAACATTTCTTTTGTGCTATACTGTTTTCATACGATAAGTTGACTATTCAAATAGTTGATTATTCAAAATACTAATTGTGAGAGTATAGGTAAGCTGAAATACCAGAAAGGATTTTTCAATGAGTACACATATCAATGCCGCCAACAAAAGCGATATAGCCGGTACGGTTCTGATGCCGGGAGATCCTCTCAGAGCCAAATTTATCGCGGAAAATTTCCTTGAAGGAGCTAAATGCTATAATGAGATCAGAGGCATGCTGGGATATACCGGCACGTATAAAGGCGTCCCTGTCTCTGTTCAAGGCTCAGGTATGGGAATGCCGTCAATGGGTATATATTCCTGGGAGCTTTTCACGGAATACGATGTGGAAAATATAATACGCATCGGTACGGCAGGCTCCTTCAGCGATGACATAAGAATCAAGGACATCGTCGTAGGTATGGCGGCTTCCACCGATTCCAACTACATCCACGCCTTCGACGTTCCCGGAAATTATGCTCCATGCGCCAGCTATACTCTGCTTTCAAAGCTTCAAGCATCATCCATGGAAAATGCGATCCCATTCAAGGCGGGGAATATAGTTTCCTGCGATGTCTTTTACGAGCTCAAGGACGGCTGGTGGAAAAAATGGGCATCGATGGGTGTGATGGCAGTGGAAATGGAAGCTGCGGCTCTCTATATGAACGCTGCCTACAATAAGAGGAACGCCCTCGCCATCATGACCATCAGCGATGACTTTGTCACCGGTGAAAAATGCACCGCAGAGGAGAGACAGAATGCCTTTACCGATATGATGAAGCTGGCCCTTGAAACAGCCATAAGGTAGGAGGATAAATTATGAAAATACTGGAATCGGCCGAAAATTATCTTGAGACCATCCATATTTTATCATCGGAAAAAGGACAGGTCCGTGCCATAGATATCGTCAATTACCTGGGTTTCTCCAAGCCCAGCGTCAGCATCGCCATGAAGCAGCTGGAATCCAACGGGTATATCTTAAGGGATGAGGACGGATATATCACCTTGACTGATGATGGGGCGGAAATAGCCACCTCTGTCTTCGAAAGGCACAGGCTCCTCTCTGATTTCTTCATGGCGCTGGGCGTCACTGAGGATGTTGCCAGAAGCGATGCATGCAAGGTGGAGCATCATATAAGTCAGGAGACATTCGACCATCTGAAGGAGAATATCGATAAGCTCCTCAGCTCGTTGAAATAGATTTTATCTAAAGGAGGAGGTTTATATTATGAAGGTTTTACTGATAAACGGCAGCCCTCACGAAAAGGGATGCACATATACTGCACTGCGTGAGGTTGCGGATATTCTTGAGAAGGAAGGAATCGACACGCAGATATTCCATATCGGAACAGGCCCTGTTCACGGCTGCATAGCCTGCGGAGCTTGTGATAAGCTGGGAAAATGCGTATTTGATGATGATCCCGCCAATGAGATGATGCAGCTTATGCAGGAGGCTGACGGTATCGTTGTTGGCTCGCCTGTATACTATGCAGGTCCAAACGGCGCTCTCTGCGCTTTGCTTGACCGTGCATTCTATGCCGGCAGCGGTTTTGAATTCAAGCCTGCAGCTGCTGTTGTAAGCGCAAGGCGAGGCGGTGCTACAGCCACCTTCGATCGTCTGAACAAATACTTCACCATAAAACGAATGCCTGTAGTGGCCTCACAATACTGGAACGGCGTACACGGCTTGACTCCGGAGGATGTGAAAAAGGATGAGGAAGGACTTCAGACCATGCGAACTCTCGGATACAACATGGCTTGGATGCTTAAGGCCATAGCATACGGTGGTCAGAAAAGGCCTCGTATCGAGCCTTACCTGAGAACAAATTTCATCAGAGATTAGCGGCTGTATGACATCAGTTTAAAACACGGAAAACTTCTTGCCTTTGGTATTTTCCGTATTATAAAAATCCGTACTAAAAAACGGTCTTTCAAGGTTCCTGCAATACCGAGATTCTTGTTGGACCGTTTTATTTATCGCTTATTTTTTCCTTACAGGCATTATTATTTTAGTTATATACTCATCCTCGTTGTCTATGTCGACAGGCGAGACTATGAACTCTTCCGATATGGGTCCTGCCAGCTCGTATCCGTTCTGGTTTATCCATTGTATCATGCTTATGTGGCTGTTTACCACATCGGAATATTTCCCCACATGTATCTTGGTAACCGCATCAAAACCACCGAACACTCTGAAATCATCTCCGTCGGCGCTGACCTTGTCCACCAGTATTCCGAACTCCAAATCGGTATCCTTCATAAGAAACTGCTCAAGAGGCTGTGCATAATACGTTACTATTATGGGACTCTTTCTTATTAGGTTGAGCTCAGTGGACTTATCCGTTATCCTTATCCACTGTGAAAGAGAGACGTCGGAATTACAATAGTTTTTCATAATTTCACGAACATAGAAGAGAACGCCTTCAGGAATCTTTTCGAGTGTTATATTTTCCATTGTTTCCATATAAGTATCTGAAAAAATCCCATCAGCTCTGGAAAGTATATCGCCGCCTATCTTGAGTCGCTCTCTTAGGTTCTCTCCTGTGGCCTTTTTCATTTCCAGCTCTTTTATCTCCTTGTCGATGGCTTCCAGCCTGTTGTTGATCGCGTCCTCCATCTCCTCCACATTGAGATTCTCAAGCAGACACTTGATCTCCTTGACGCTGAAGCCCAGCTTACGCAGCTGCCTTATGATGAACAGCTTTATCATCTGCTTCTTGCTGTAATACCTATATTTGCTCTCCTCGTTTCTGAATTCTGGAATCACAAGTCCTATCTGATCGTAATATCGCAGCGTCTTGATGGAAACGCTGCACATCTCGGCAACTTCCCCTATGGAATACTTTTTTACCAGCATGTCGACACCTCTACCTTGCTCCAAGCAGCTTCCTGATACCCTTCTCCAAACCTTCAACTGAAAGAGGATACATGGATACCACTGATCTTATCATCTCTATCGTCGTCTTTCCTCTGGCGCTGTCCCATTGAGACTGTGGGATCGGATTCAGCCATACGGCCTGCTGATAATTATCGGCCAGCCTACTGAGCCACGCCACAGGTGAAACATTATCTGACACCCTGCTGCGCCTGCTGCCGTTATAATATCTAAGCTCCCATGATGCCATGGAGGCATCACCGACAAAGAGTATCCTGTAGTCGTCATCGACGTTTTTCAAAAGCCACTCCGTATCAACGCTTTCCGACAGACTGCATGCAGGTGTCTTATATAATTTATTATAAGGGCAATTGTGAAAATAGTAAATCTTTAGATCCTTAAAATGATTTTCTCTGCTTACAGCCTGAAACAGCTGACTGCACAATCTGGCATACTTCTCCATTGAACCGCCTGAATCGAAGAGAGTCAATAGCTTGACGGTATTTTTTCGAGGATAATCGTATACCAACCTGAGCATCCCGGCATTCTCGCATGTCTTTCGCACCGTCGCATCTATATCCAGCTCATCTCTTGACTGTCCGTATCTGGATGAAAACTGTCTCAGCCTTCTGAGCGCAGTCTGAAAATGCCTTATATCAATGGTTTCATCCTCCCTGAAATCCCTGTAGTTCTGCTTGGCGATAACGGCCAGTGCACTGTTATGCCTTGAATACTCCCCTATTCTGAAGCCGTTCATCGCATATCCGGAATTGCCCAGCGGAGATGTACCACCCGTTCCTATCCAGCGGTTTCCGCCGTTATGGGCATTCTTCTGTTCCTGCAGCCTTATTTCCAGAAGCTCCTGAAGCTCCTGATAATCAAGGTCTGTTCTGGCATCAACTTCACCCTTGTCGTACGGCATCTGCTCTATGGGCGAGCTGAGGAAGTCCCACAGCTGATCGGGTATCCCCCCTGCTTCGGAAACACCTTGGAAATAGGCGCTGAAAAGCCTGCCGTATGTATCGTAGTCACCCTCCGATTTTATCAGAACGGCACGGCTCAAATAAAAGAATCTGTTGAGACTTGATCCCGCAAGCCCCTTATCCAGGGCTTCCATCAAGGTCATCCATTCATCCAGCGACACCTTGAGACCTGACTCTCTGAGAAAATAAAAAAAGCCTGAAAAAACCATAAACAATCACACCTAAAAAATTCCCTGCCTGGCGGATCCGGAAGGTTGTCTTCCGAATCCGCTGGCAAGGAGAAACCTTACATTTTACGATTCTTATCTGATCTCATAAACAAACTGTACTACTGTTGAAAGCGGCGGATCCTGAAGAACGTCGATGGAGCTTGGGAATGGAGGGTTTTCAGGAACGTCGATGATCTTATATGCACGAACCTCGATGAGAGCCTTATTATCCTCAACCTTTTTGATCTTGGCAATATACTCCATGTAATCTCCTGCGAAGCAAGGCACGTACAGTCTTACCTTCTTAGTTTCAACGCATCTTCCGATATTTCCGTATGTCTTTGCCATCAGTCTCTTGGCAGCATCCTCCATGAGAGTTATGCTTCTTGCTCCGTTTACTACGCCTCCGCCGTAAAATACGTCACGGTCGGACATTCTGTATCTGTATGTGATAGGCTCACCGTCTTCGCTCATCCCATCTTCCAGAGGGAAGTCTTCCAGCGCTCTCCAAGGATCTATTACAGTGCCGTCAGGCTGTTCTCCTCTCTGCAGGTGCTTCTTTACTACGAGACGGACGTTTCCTTCTGTGCAGAGAACAGGTTCATCAAACCAAACCATGTCTCCAGGCTTGTAGTCTGTCTTTCCTGCTCTGTCGGCAGGTGTAGCCAGCTTGAAAACTTCGATGCGGCAGTCTCTCGATGTGTTGCCCACATGAGTGAGAGTTGCCTTGTATTCCATCATGTCTCCTACATATACGTCTTCATAAATCTTGACGTCGTGGTAACCGAGACAGAGAGATTCGTCACCGTCACAGAGGATCATCTCCTCTGTTTCAACGTCTCCTATGAAGTCGAACTGCCTGCCTACAGGAACTACACCATCAGGTGTATTGGCATCTGCAGTCGTCATGTTATAGCTTAAATATGAAACCTTTCTCATTTCAAGGTCCTCCTTTTTATGTATCACAATACAATATTTTCTTCTTACAGAACGCCCTCAGCCTTGAGCTTTTCTTCTTCCTCTGCAGTGATTCCGAAGATTTCCTGATTGTGCTGTCCCAGAAGAGGTGAAGGGAATTCAACTTCTCCCGGTGTTTCGGAAAGCTTGGCAACAACGCCCTGGAAATAAAGATCTCCTGCAGTAGGATGCTCGCAGTGAACCATCATGTTACGCGCCTGGATGTGAGGATGCTCTATGGCTTCCTTTACGTTCAGTACAGGTCCGCAAGGAATTCCTGCTTCGTCCATGATAGTCTCGATTTCACTCTTCGTATACTGTTTTGCCCACTCACGAATTACATTCTGAAGATCAGGCTGATAGTTTTTACATCTGAGGTCGTTGGTTGCATATCTAGGATCCTCCAGCAGCTCAGTATGTCCGATGGTATGGCAGAAGATATCGAACAGTCTGTCGTTACCTACTCCGATGGCAACAAAGCCGTCCTTACATTCATAGAGATCGAATGGTGCGATGGAAGGGTCGATGTTACCGTTTCTTTCAGGAATGTATCCTGCCATTGTATATTTAACGAGAGAGTTTTCCAGAAGGCTGAAGATAGTATCGATCATGGATACGTCAACAAACTGTCCTTCTCCCGTTCTTTCTCTATGTACCAGCGCTGTGGCTATTCCAACATACAGGTATATACCTGCAACGTGGTCAGCGATGGATGGGCCAACCTTCGTAGGAATCGATTCAGGGAATCCTGTCAGGTTTGCTATGCCTCCCATAGCCTGTGCAACTACGTCATAGCAAGGTCTGTGCTTCAGAGGCGATGTCTGACCGAAGCCCGAACCTGAAGCATATATTATGTTCGGATTAATCTTTCTTACTGTCTCGTAGTCGATCCCGAGCCTTTCGGTAACTCCGCCCTTGTAGTTTTCTACCAGGACATCGGCATCCTTAACCAGCTCGAAGAACATTTCTCTGCCCTTTTCGGATTTCAGATTCAAAGTAGCGCCTTTTTTATTTCTGTTGACATAACAGAAAAATCCGGATTCTCCGCTTTCTTCGTCGATAGGACCCCAGCTTCGGCACTGTTCTCCGTTAACAGGTTCAATTTTCAGTACTTCTGCACCATAATCAGCCATCATCATTGTGCAAAACGGGCCGTTGAGCGCAGAAGTCAGATCCACTACCTTAATTCCCTCGAGTGCTTTTTTCATTTTTGATTATTCTCCTTTTAATACTTAAAAAAACTTATTATGATATAGTATAAATTAAGTTAATTTTATCACAAACAATCATATAAATACACATCAATTTGCATATTTTGTTATTATTTTATCATTTTTTAAACCAATCCAAACCCTCCCCTAACGGTAGGGTAAATACGTCTAAAAAAGCAAGGAATGAACACAAGGATTCATCCCTTGCATACGATTTACAGGTGAAATCGGCGCCTCTCCCACCGGCTATTTTGAAGCCTTTGCTTCTGTTATGGCTTCAACCAGCATAGGAACAACCTTGTAGAGATCGCCTACGATGCCGTAATCTGCGATGTCAAAAATAGGAGCGTTTTCGTTCTTATTTACTGCGATGATAAGCTCCGAATCCTGCATTCCTGCTTTGTGCTGAATGGCTCCGGAAATACCGAGAGCAACGTACACTTTAGGATGAACTGTCTTTCCTGTCTGACCAACCTGATGATCCGCCGAAAGCCAGCCTGAGTCGATAACTGCTCTTGATCCGCCTACAACTCCGCCGCCGAATGCGTCAGCAAGCTGATGTGCCAGCTCAATGCCGCCCTCTACGTCCTTGCTGATACCACGACCCACTGATACGATTATGTCTGCACCGATGAGATCAACAAGCTGCTTTGCTTCCTTTACGACTTCGAGAACCTGCGTCTTGAGGTCTGATTTTTCGATCTTTACAGGATACATTTCTATTTCGCATGCATCTGCCTTCGCCTGATCGAACGGAGCTTTCTTCATTACGCCCGGTCTTACAGTTGACATGCATGGCCTGAATCTAGGGCAGATGATGGTTGCCATCAGGTGTCCGCCGAATGCAGGTCTTGTCATCTTCAGGTTCATATCCTCCATCTTGAACTTAGTGTTTGAAAGATCAAGAGTCGATGATGTCTTGAGGAAGTCAACATAGTTTTCCATGTCTATGTCAAGATGAGTGCAGTCTGCAGTAAGACCTGTTCTCATTCTTGCGGCACATCTCGGCCCCAGATCTCTTCCTATGTTGGTTGCTCCTATGAGGATGACCTCAGGCTTGAGATCCATGGCAACGTCGCAGAGCACCTTGGCATATGCATCTGTGGTGTATACCTTCAATTCAGGATGATCGCATACGATGACCTTATCCGCACCGTATCCGCCCAGTTCCCTGGCTATTCCTTCCACATTGTCTCCCAGCAGAACGCCCACCAGTTTTGAACCTCTTTCGTCAGCCAGCTTTCTGCCCTCTGAAATCAGTTCGAAGTCTGTATTCATCAATTTACCTTCACGCTGTTCGCAGAATACCCATATGTCTTTGAAAGCGCTTAAATCTGAACTGTTAAATGTCATTTTATGTTCTCCTTCCTCTACTAAATTACATGCTTCTGCAGCAGTCTGTCTGCCAGATCGGCAGCCGTTGATTTATCTGCACCTTCAAGAATGGTTCCTGCTCCCTTCTGTGGAGGAGTGAAGGATTTGAAGATGTTTGTAGGGGAACCCTTCAGACCGATGGTATCCAGTTCGATCAGCGGCTCGTCCTTCAATGCTTCGAAATCAAGCACTGTCAGAGGGCGTGAGTAACAGTCATTGATACCGTTCAGTGTCATGTATCTAGGAGCAGTTTCGTTGTCCTTGATGCATGTGATCAGACATGGAGTCTGAACCTTTATCTTCATATAACCGTCTTCCAGCATACGCTTAACGATTATCTCGTTTCCTGTCTTTTCCAGCTCTGCACAATAAGTCACCTGAGGAATATTGAGCTTTTCAGCCAGCTGAGGTCCTACCTGCGCCGTATCTCCGTCGATGGCCTGACGACCGCAGAAGATTATGTCTTCCTCGTTGAGTCCCAGATGAGTTATGGCAGCTGCGATGATCTGCGAAGTGGCAAAGGTATCGGATCCGCCGAATTCTCTGGCTGAAATCAGCACGGCATCGTCTGCGCCCATGGCCAGCAGCTCACGAAGCATTCCTTCTGCAGGAGGAGGTCCCATGGTTACAGCTGTAACCTGACATCCTGTAGCATCCTTGATCTTGAGAGCCTGCTCCATAGCGCTTAAATCGTCATGGTTTATGATGGTCAGCATGGAAGCTCTGTTAAGTGTTCCGTCGGGATTTACCGCAACAACACCTGAAGTGTCCGGAACCTGTTTTACACATACATATATTCTCATTGTTCTACACCTTCCTTATTTGCCCATTACTGCTCTTGAAATAACGACCTTATGGATTTCCGATGTTCCTTCATATATCTCGGTGATCTTAGCATCACGATACATTCTTTCAAGAGGATAATCCTTCATGTAACCGTAACCGCCGTGAATCTGCAGCGCCAGATTTGTTACGAATCTGGCATTCTCAGATGCATTCAGCTTGCACATTGCAGCCTCTTTGCTGAAAGGCTTGCCTGCATCCTCAAGATAAGCAGCTTTGTATACGAGAGTTTCAGCAGCCTCTGTCTTCGTAGCCATATCAGCGATATACCACTGTATTCCCTGAAGAGCCGATATAGGCTTTCCGAACTGTACTCTTTCGTGTGAATACTTAACCGCCATGTCGATGGCTTCCTTTGCAACGCCCAGAGCCTGAGCGCCAACTCCGATTCTTGCTCCGTCCAGAGCCTGCATGGCTATCTTGAAGCCCTGGCCTTCCTTACCCAGAAGGTTTTCAGCAGGAACTCTTACGTCTTCAAATATAAGCTCTGCAGTTTCGGAGCCCGCTATACCCATTTTGTTTTCGATCTTGCCCACAGAGAATCCCGGCATAGTATTCTCAACGATGAGAGCCGACATTCCTCTGAGTCCCTTGGATGGGTCCGTCAATGCGAAAATAACCAGAACGCTGGCTCTGCTTCCTCCTGAAATGAAGCATTTTCCGCCGTTGAGCACATATTCATTTGTTTCAGGATCAAATATGGCTGTAGTCTGTACTGAGCCTGCGTCGGATCCTGCATTGGGCTCTGTCAGTGCAAAGGCGCCCAGCTCACCGCCCTTGGTCAGTCTAGGAAGATATTTTTCCTTCTGAGCCTGATTTCCGAATTTTGCTATTGCCTGAGGTGCTATCAGATGGATAGATAAGATTGCAGCAGACGACATGCACTTTCTTGCAAATTCCGTTACAGCTATAACCTTCTCAGTAGCTCCACCGCCTGTACCTCCAAATTCCCTTGGTACACCTATTCCCGTAAATCCAACTTCAGCCATTTTCTTGAAGTTTTCAACCGGAAAAACATGAGTTTCATCCAGCTCAGCAGCTATCGGCTCCAGTTCGTTTTCAGCAAACTGCGCCGCTACTTTCTTCAGCAGTTCCTGCTCTCTTGTTAATGAAAAGTCCATATGCTCCACCTTTCCTTTAAAATATATAGTTTATTTAGTTCACGAAATTACCTAGCCTAATATTAAATGATATGTCAGCGGACAGTCAACCCTGGATTGTTATTTTTTCTACAGACTCAAAGCAGCTCAAAGCAAAAACTCTCCCCTTAGGGGAGAGTTTTAAAGTGTCTTTTAATACTTAAACTGTCGGAAATCCGTTGTTCTTTTCAAGCTCATTGAGATCATAAGGAGTCGCCTGATAAACGTAATAGTTGAGCCAGTTGGAAAACAGCAGACTGGCATGGCTTCTCCATCTGAACATTATTCCGCTTTCAGGATCGTCGTTTACAAAATAGTTCTTTGGCACATCTATCTTCAGACCCTTATTCACATCACGGAAATATTCGCCGGCCAGCGTTTCCTTATCGTATTCCTGATGTCCCAGAACGAATATCTGTCTTCCGTTCTCGGTGGATATGATGTGAGGTCCCACCTCTATGGAATCTGCCAGTATCCTGAGGGCCGGACATTTCTCTATATCCTCTCTCAGCACCTCGGTATGACGTGAATGAGGAGCATAAAACATCTCATCAAAGCCCCTCATCAGAGGATTGTGCGGTCTCAGCACCTTATGCTCGAAGACTCCGAACACCTTGCTGTCCATCAGATGCTTATCTATGCCGTAGTGATAATACAGCCCTGCCTGTGCTCCCCAGCATATGAACATGCTGCTGTAGACATGGCTTTTGGCAAACTCGAATATATCGCAAAGCTCCTTCCAGTAGTCCACCTGCTCAAATGGCATCTGCTCCACAGGCGCACCTGTCAGGATCATACCATCGAAGTATTCATCCTTGATTTCATCGATGGTCTTGTAAAAGGAGTCCATATGCTCCTGCGATATGTTTCTCGATTCATGGGAGTCCATCGTCACCAGCGTCATCTCCACCTGGAGAGGGCTGTTGGCCAGCACTCTTGCCAGCTGAGTCTCCGTAGCTATCTTGGTGGGCATCAGATTGACGATCCCTATCTTGAGAGGACGTATATCCTGCTGCGTCGCTCTCGTTTCATTCATGGTAAATATATTTTCACTCTGAAGAGCCTCCGCTGCAGGAAGCTCGTTGGGTATTATCAATGGCATCGGTCAGTTTCTCCTTATCACTGGTCGGTCGCATATGCTCCCGTACACTATTCTAAAGCTTGTTCAATGTCTGCAATGAGATCCTCGGCATCCTCAAGGCCGCAGGAAAATCTCACAAGATCAGGGCTTACTCCGGCTGCGGAAAGCTCTTCATCGTTCATCTGTCTGTGGGTGGCGCTGGCAGGATGCAAACAGCATGTTCTGGCATCTGCAACGTGCGTCTCTATGGCAGCCACTTTGAGCTTGCCCATGAATTTCTCGGCCGCCTCTCTTCCGCCCTTCACACCGAAGGATACTACACCGCAGGATCCCTCAGGAAGATATTTCTGCGCCAGCTCATAATCGTCATCGCCCTCAAGGCCGCAGTATTTTACCCATGCGATCTTGTCATGATTTTTAAGATACCTGGCCACGGCAAGACCGTTCTCCGCATGCCTCTTCATCCTCACGTGGAGGCTTTCCAGTCCCAGGTTCAGTATGAAGGCATTCTGCGGCGACTGGATCGAGCCGAAGTCTCTCATCAACTGCGCTGTCGCCTTGGTGATGAAGGCTCCCTCAAGTCCGAATCTCTCGGTATATGTCACGCCGTGGTAGCTCTCGTCCGGCTGGCAAAGTCCCGGAAATCTTTCGGGATACCTGGTCCAGTCGAATTTACCGGAATCGACGATGCAGCCTCCCACTCCGGCGCCATGGCCGTCCATGTATTTTGTCGTCGAGTGAGTTACTATATCTGCTCCGAATTCAAAAGGTCTGCAGTGTATCGGAGTTGCGAAGGTATTGTCTATTATAAGCGGAACGCCATGCTTATGGGCTGCCGCTGCAAAGGCCTCGATGTCCAGCACCGTAAGGGCAGGGTTGGCTATGGTCTCACCGAAGACAGCCTTAGTCTCAGGTCTGAATGCGGCATCCAGCTCCTCTGCCGTAGCATGAGGGGGAACGAAGGTGAATTCTATTCCCATTCTCTTCATAGTAACTGCAAATAGATTATATGTTCCGCCGTATATCGCAGACGACGCCACTATGTGATCTCCCGCAGAAGCAATATTGAACACAGCATAGAAGTTAGCTGCCTGCCCCGATGATGTCAGCATCGCTGCAGTACCTCCCTCAAGAGACGCTATCTTGGCTGCAACATGATCGTTGGTTGGATTCTGAAGTCTCGTATAAAAATACCCCGATTTCTCCAGATCAAAAAGCATTCCCATTTCCTGACTTGAACTGTATTTAAATGTGGTGCTCTGTACTATAGGCACCTGTCTCGGCTCACCGTTGCCCGGTCTGTATCCGTCCTGAACGCATTTAGTTCCTATTCCCATATGTACGCTTCCTTTCTATTACAATGTAGTTTCATTAATATACTTAAAGCCGATCGGCTTGTCATCCGTCTGTCGCATAAGATAATTTATCGGTGTAAAATTATACACTATTTTACAAGTGATTTCAAATAATTTTCTCTGCCCCGTGCATACAGGTCTCCACCGTAAGCATCGAGAACCACTGTTACAGGGAAGTCTTCCACGTACAGCTTTCTTACAGCTTCCGCCCCAAGATCCTCAAAGGCGATCACCTGCGCCGATCTTATGCACTTTGCCATAAGCGCAGCAGCTCCTCCGATGGCTGCCATGTACACAGCTCCGTTTCTCACCACGGCAGCTTTCACATCATCGTTTCTCTGCCCCTTGCCTATCATTGCAAGCTGTCCCATGTCCAGAAGCTCGGGCGCATAGGCATCCATCCTGTAGCTGGTGGTCGGACCTGCCGAACCAATGGGCATCCCCTCCTTGGCAGGCGTAGGTCCCACATAATATATGATGGAGCCCGCTATCGGAAAAGGCGGCTCCTGACCTGAAGCGATCATTTCCGTTATCCTCTTGTGAGCCGCATCTCTTGCCGTATACACCGTTCCCGTTATCAGCACCTTGTCGCCGGCTCTCAATTCTTTTAATTTATCCTTATTGAAAGGCTCTGTAAGTCTGTGTTCCATAACGATATTTCCTCTTTTCAGCGTTATATTACAGCTTCTTCATGCCTGCTGACATGACAGTTTATATTCACAGCCACGGGAAGCCCCGCTATGTGGGTAGGCGCAGCAATGATGTTGACAGCCAGCGCCGTCGTTCTTCCTCCGAAGCCCTGAGGTCCTATTCCCAGGCTGTTTATCCTTTCAAGAAGCTCTTCCTCCATATCGGCATAGTACTCATCCTCGTTTCTGCTGTCGGCAGGAAGCAGCAGCGCCTTCTTTGCCATCAGAGCAGCCTTGTCAAAGGTTCCTCCTATTCCGACGCCCACTATTACAGGAGGACATGGATTGGCACCGGCAGCCTCGACGGCTTCCACTATAAAATCCTTCACACCCTTTTCCCCCGCAGACGGCGGCAGCATTTTTATCCTGCTCATGTTTTCAGAGCCAAAGCCCTTGGGCGCCACAGTTATCCTGATTTTATCGCCTGCAACTATTTCCGTATGGATATATGCCGGGGTATTGTCTCCTGTATTTACCCTTCTCAAAGGGTCGCATACTATGGATTTTCTCAGATATCCTTCGCCGTAGCCCTTTCTTACTCCTGCGTTGACAGCATCCTCCAGCAGCCCTCCTGTCAGATGGACGTCCTGTCCGATTTCAAGGAAGACGCAGGCCATGCCTGTATCCTGACACAGCGGGAAAACTCCCTCTTCGGCGATGGCGATGTTCTCGCCGATGCTGCGGAGTACCTCCCTTGCCACATCCCAGCTTTCCTCTTTTTCCATCCCGGCGATACACGCTCTGACATCATCTCCAAGATGGTAGTTGGCTCTTATGCAAAGCTCAGCTGTTTTTTCCTCTATGGTTTTTACATCTATCTCGCGCATTTTTCTCTCCTGCTGCAGGCAAAGCTTATTTGCCCAGCTCTCTATCCATCTCTTCCTCCGCCTTGGAAAGAATGTTTTCCACATCCATGCCTATCACGTCCAGCATTTCAGCCTTGAAGCACACCACGTCCTCTATGCCGTACAGCATATTGCACAGTCCCTTGACGTAATCAAAGCCGAAATTCATGTTTTCCGTAGGGCCCCCTGCAGTCATCACATAGATAACCTTCTTTATATTGCACATGCCCTGCGGAATCCCTTGCTCGTTGTAATAGAAGGTCACTCCCTGAACAGTCACTGCTTCGAAGTAATTCTTCACCATGGCAGGAAATGACAGATCCCAGTAAGGCGCCGCTATCACCACAGTATCGGCAGCCGCAAACTGATTGGCGTATTTCAATATATCATCGGACAGCCTTCCTGCCTTCACAGCGTCGTCTCTGTATTCCATGGTTTTTAAATTCAGGGGCTGTATGTTTTCCTTCTCAAGATTCACCTCTGTCAGTTCACCGCCTGTTTTTTCCAGAGCGTATCGTGCCAGTCTCAAAGTACGCGAATCAGGGCGTACACAAGCGTTTACAAATAAAGTCTTCATATATGTCACCTCGTCAAATCAATCATTATAGTTCGTATTATTGTAACACCATGACCAGTATACAGTTATATCTTGTTTTTTTCAATATGCTACGACAAAAACGCTCTCCATCACATGTATGCTGTATGATATGTGTGCGTTTTTTCCGTCATATTTCACTTCTTCCTCTCATAGACTTGTACAAATAACTTTCGGGGGAATCATTCAGATGAAAATATCTCAAGCGTTTCATAAAAAGCTGCGAAGATCTGCACGCCGTGCTGCAGATTTGTTTCATGGTTTTCTGCGATCATATTATTTAAAGCCTGTGATGGCGCTCATATTATCAATTTGCCTTCTGCTTACGGCTGTTCCTTTTATCATGGGAAGGCTTCATTCTCATATTGAAAAGCCCACGAAGGATATATCTCCGTCTCCCTCATTTGATACTGTGGAGCCTCCCGATACGGCGACTGTTTACCGTACAGAAACAGGTATGATAGAAACCGTTGATTTTGAAAAATACGTCAAAGGTGTGGTTTCATGTGAAATGCCTTCCTCCTTTCATAAAGAGGCGTTGAAGGCTCAGGCTGTGGCAGCCAGGACTTATTCGGCCGCAAGGATCATAAGCGCATCTGAAGGCAAAAACCCCGACGCCCACCCTGCTGCGCCTCTTTGCGATACCACTCACTGTCAGGTATATAAAAATGAAAATGATTTGAAGAATATCAAGGGAGAAAAATGGATGAAAAAGGACTGGAGAAAGATCTCATCAGCTGTAGACGATACTGCAGGCCAGCTGCTTTACTATAAAGGCGAGCTTGTTCGCCAGGCTCTGTTTCATTCCTCCAGCGGCGGTATGACGGAAAACTCTGAAGACGTCTTTGCCTCTGCAGTTCCCTATCTTGTCAGCGTCGAAAGTCCTTACGAGGAAGAAGCCACTCATCAGAACGAAAAGAAAGCCTTTTCCATATCTCAGTTCACCTCTGCCATCAGAACAAGCTATCCGTCTGAAGCCTTCGGTCAGATAACTGCAGACTCCATAAGGATAACTGAAAGAAGCGACGGAAACAGAGTCAGAAACATGCGAATCGGCTCCGGCAGCCTTACAGGGCGACAGGTTAGAGAGGCCCTTGGTCTTTCCTCGGCAAATTTTACGATCGATGTATCCGGCGATACCATAACCTTCACCTCCAACGGCTCAGGACACGGAGTCGGTATGAGCCAATACGGCGCAGACGGCATGGCAAAAAACGGTTATGACTACAAAAAAATCCTGTCCCACTATTACAGCGGGACAGAACTTTATTAGGAATTTACATGAGTAACTGTAGTGTCTTTTATTTCTTCTCAGATGAGCATCCGCTGCAGCTGCAGTGAGCGCAGCCGCCGGAATCAGGACATCCGATACATTTAACGCCTTTTTTCTTTTGCCTTACGATGTATGACAATGCGGCGCCTACCGATATGAGTATTATCGCTCCGACAATGATATTGGCAATCATGCGGACACTCCTCCCTTTCCGTGAAGAGAATATTCTCTCTCAAAGTTTCTATTTGATCTGCGGCCGATGAATACGACTATTGCAACCATAACAGCTACTGCTATCAGACCCGGCAGGAAGCCTGTTCCCAGGGTACCTTCAGTGATAAGCGTACCGATCTGATATACCAGGAATGCTACGGTGTATCCTGTTCCAAACTGGAAGCCTATGGCTCCCCACAGCCACTTGGCGCTCTTCATTTCGGAGTTCATTGCTCCCAGAGCAGCGAAGCAAGGCGGTGTGAACAGATTGAACATCAGGTATGCGAGAGCAGATACCGAGGTAAGCCCCATGGTGAGAGCCACCTGATTGGCTCCGCCTGTCAGCTCGAATGCCTCTACGTCGATGAAGTTGGTGATGGAATAAACCACTGCCAGCGTACCGACTACATTTTCCTTGGCGATAAAGCCTGTGATTGCTGCTGCTGCCAGCTGCCATGCTCCGAAGCCAAGAGGTATCAGAATCACTGCGAACGGTGAAGCGATGGATGCCAGTATGGAAGTATCTGCCGCACCCTCTGCAACAGGCTGCAGGCTCCATGTGAAGGACTGCATGAGCTGTACAACGCAGTTGCATACCAGGATTATCGTGGCTGCCTTGATTATATATGCCTTTGCTCTCTCCAGCATCGAGAAGCATGCTCTCTTGAGGCTTGGAACCTTGTATGTAGGCAGCTCCATGATAAAGAATGATTTTCTGTATTTATATCCTGTGATCCACTTTATTATAAGCGCTCCGAAGAATATAAGCAATATCCCCGTCACATACATTGCGAAGCTCACCCACCATGAGCCTGAGAAGAATGCTCCTGCAAAAAGAGCAATTACAGGAATCTTGGCGCCACACGGTATGAATGTTGTCAGCATCGTGCTTGCTCTTCTTTCTCTTTCATCTCTGATGGTACGACATGCCATTATCGCAGGTATTCCGCAGCCTGTTCCGATTACCACGGGTATGATGGCCTTTCCCGAAAGACCTACTCGTTTAAATATAGGATCCATTACAACGCTGACACGAGCCATATACCCGCAGTCTTCCAGAAGAGCCACCAGGAAGTACATTACCATAACCAGCGGCAGGAAGCCCACAACTGCACCTACGCCGCCTACGATACCGTCGGCGAGGATCGCCTGAAGGAACGGCGAAGCGCCATCCAACAGCCCGGAAACATAGCCCTGGAAGGTCTCTATCCATCCAACAAGCCAGTCTGCGATGAGAGGTCCGAGCCATGCCTGGGATACCCAGAAAACAGCCCACATCACTCCGGCAAATATCAATATTCCCGCAACCTTGTTGGTAAGGACAGCATCCAGCTTATCCTGTGAGTTTTTTTCCTTTGTAAGCACCTGTCGTGTTTCAACAGTCTTCACCACATCGTTTACAAATCTGAATCTCTTTCTGTCCTCTGCCTCTACAGCCTGCTTGTCGTGAAGATCGATCTCAGCCTGAACATACGGAGCCTTCTGTGTCTTGCCTGCCAAAGCTGCTGCTGCAGCCACTACATCCTTAATACCTGTTTTAACAGACGATGTGGATACAGTTTTGACGACAGGGCAGTTCAGCTTCTTTGAAAGAGCCTCAGCGTCTATCTTTGTTTTCATTTTATCGTTTAAATCGCTTTTGTTCAGAGCCACTACCACAGGTATCCCCAGTTCCAGAAGCTGCGTCGTAAAGAACAGGCTTCTGCTGAGATTGGTGGCATCCACTATGTTGACGATCACGTCAGGCTTCTCGTTTCTTATATATCCGCTGGTAATGCTCTCTTCCGGCGTAAAAGGCGACATCGAATACGCCCCCGGAAGGTCAACGGCGATAAGCTCTTCAGCATGATCGCAAAATTCTTTTTTGATTGGATTTTCTTTCTTACCTATGGTAACTCCGGCCCAGTTACCAACACGTTCGTTCTGCCCCGTCAGCGCATTGTACATCGTAGTCTTGCCGCTGTTGGGATTGCCGGCAAAAGCAATTCTCATAAGTACCTCCTGTTGATAAAAAACAATTGTTGATATATTGTTGGGTAGTCTAAACTAACCCATTTTCAAAATATATGTGGCGATATACGCCACATTATTTTTTCACACTACTATAGCCTCTGCCAGAAGGTTATCTATATTGTATCTTCCATCCTTGATGGAAACTACACATCCTCCCTTGCGATGCTTTATGACGGTGATAGGTTCACCACTGTAGCACCCCAGTGAAAAAAGAAACGAGTTCATTTCCTCATCGTCGGTCTTCACTTCCTTGATTATGTACTCTTCTCCCGGTTGTGCTTCTCTAAGTATCATCATTTCGCTTCCTTTCTTGAAAAAAACGATTAGCTCTCACTAACTGTAGCTATGTTAGCACGAACTAACCGTTATGTCAATACATTGTTTTACTTTTTTTTACTTTATTCTTTGGTTTCATCTGCCATCAGTAATTTTCGGCTTTGATCCTGAAGTATCCTCTCTCATGGTAACACACGGGACATATTTCAGGCGCATCCGTCCCGCGATGCTCATGACCGCAGTTGCCGCATATCCACAGAACCTCTTCGTCTTTATTGAAAACCTTTTTCTTCTCCACGTTTTCTCTGAGCTTGAGATATCTCTCCTCATGCTCCTTTTCTATCGCCGCCACACCGTCCATCTGCTGTGCTATATGACTGAAGCCCTCTTCCCTGGCAACTCTCGCCATATCGGCGTACATCTGGCTCCATTCGTAATGCTCACCGTCGGCTGCCGTCTGCAGGTTTTCCAGAGTTGTCCCTATTCCTGCAAAATGCTTGTACCACAGCTCTGCATGCTCCTTTTCATTGGCTGCCGTATCTTCAAATATTTCCGCTATCTGGCGATAACCTTCCTCTCTGGCCTTCGATGCGAAAAAGGTATACTTATTTCTCGCCTGTGACTCTCCTGCATAAGCTATGAGAAGGTTGTCATATGTTTTGCTTCCCTTCAAATCAATCATCTCTTTACCCCCGATAATTTTTTCTTACATGGGAAATACGGTATGCGTGGCATTTCCCCTTATCTCCTGGATACAACAGATCCAAGATGTATATCAACAAAGCCGGCCAACTTATGAAAATCGACAAGGCCTGCCTTGCTCTATAGGTTATTATTGTCAGCTTAGATGAGATTATTCAAGGGAACTTTACTTCTCCTTGTTCTTTCCTCTTTCTTCTGTCAACATTTTCAAAAAAAACTCCGGAAGGTCACTTCCTTCCGGAGCAATATCTGCTTTTCCATGCAGCTATATACGATCAGTCATATGCTATCAGTCGTCAACTCTCATTATGCTGGCTCCCAGCGCCTTGAGCTTTTCAACGAAGTTCTCATAGCCTCTGTCAATATGATATATCTGAGACACCTCTGTGGTGCCCTCGGCCACAAGGCCTGTTAAAACGACTGCTGCGCCCGCCCTCAGATCCGTGGCAACAACCTGTGCGCCTGTAAGTGCCTTGTCGCCCGGTATGATGGCATAATTCCCGTCCGTTTTAATGTTGGCGCCCATCCTGTTGAATTCGCCCACATGCATGAACCTGTTTTCGAACACGGTTTCAATGACTACGCTCGGTCCTTTTGCCACCGTCAAAAGCGCCATGAATGGCGACTGCATATCCGTAGGAAATCCCGGATACGGCAGCGTCTTGATATCGGTAGAGTTCAATGGTTTCATATCTCCTCTGACAACCATTCCCTCATCCCTCATCTCTATATGCGCACCGCACTCTCTCAGCTTGGCGATAACTGCCTTGAGATGATCCGGCACTATATTCTTGATGAGAACATTTCCTCCTGTCATAGCCGCACCGACCATGAAGGTTCCGGCTTCTATCCTGTCAGGTATCACGTGATGTGAAACGCCTCTCAGAGATTTGACGCCTTCGATCTTTATGGTATCTGTTCCTGCGCCCTTGATCCTTCCTCCCATTTTGTTGAGGAAGTTTGCGAGATCTACTATTTCCGGCTCCTGAGCAGCGTTTTCAAGAACCGTCGTTCCCTCCGCCAGGGCAGCAGCCATAACTATGACCTCAGTGGCTCCTACGCTGGGAAAATCAAGGTATATTGTGCTTCCCGTCAGCTTATCAACCTTGGCGTCTACGATTCCTCGCTTGAGCTGCTCCTCGTCGATTTCTGCGCCCAGAGCCCTGAGACCCTTGAGGTGAAGCTCCACAGGACGCTTACCTATGGCGCAGCCTCCCGGCAGATGTATCACAGCACGCCCCGTTCTTATGAGCAAAGCGCCCAGAACGAGTATCGATGCACGCATCATCTTTACCAGATCAAAAGGAGCCTCGTAAACGATCTCGCCGGAAGGTTCGATGGTCACACGATTGTTTTGCAAATCTTTATCTACCGAAGCTCCCAGGCTTTCCAGAAGACTGCACATAACATCCACATCTCTAAGTGCGGGAACATCCTTTATAACGCATTGCTCTTCTGTCAAAAGTGCAGCCGCCATTATAGGAAGCACTGCATTCTTGGAGCCGCTTATCTTAACCTCTCCTCTAAGGGGAGCGCTTTTCTGTACTAAGAATTTTGCCACTTTTTTCCTCCGAAGCCTTAAGTTAAACAATGATTAATTATACTTTATTCTTGCTATTTTTTCAAGGTATACATACGGTAAGGAAGAGGTTTCACATGTTTTACACATAAGGGGAGCAAAACGTATTATCCACCTCTTCCCTTCTGATATTTTTGACAAACATCTATTGTTTCAAGCAAAAAAAGGGCAAATGATTTGCACCTTTTTTAATCTTGATATTTACAGATCCTGCAGCTCCTTTATGCATGCAGCACATACGTTTTTGCCCTTTATCTGCCTGATATCGTCCGAGCTTCCGCAAAATACGCATGCCGGCTGATATTTTTTCAGCATTATAGATTCACCGTCCACATATATCTCAAGGGGATCCTTGATGTCTATGTTGAGAGTTCTTCTCAATTCGATAGGCAGCACGATTCTGCCCAGCTCGTCAACCTTTCTTACAATTCCCGTAGCTTTCATATCTACTCCTTTCACAAGAATCAGCTGTATTTAAATTTTATTTTACTTCTTTCTTATCTACGGCATTTTTAATGGCCGCTGCTGCCTTGAACACTGATGATACGACGGAAACTACTGTCTGCTTGTCCTTTATCGCACCGGAAATTTCTTTCACAGACTCGGAAACATCTGTTATTATTTCGTCAACATCCCTGCTTCTGTTGGCCGCTATCTCAGATACGGTCTCCACATCTTCCAGGATCTTATTTGTGTGATCCAGGGTGATCATCAGTTTTTTGAGCAGTTTTATTAGGTATGCCACCAGCACCACAACTGCTATCACGACCACTATGATCGCCAGTACTTTGATATCGATCGTCACATTCATAAGTATCTCCTCCCATATTAGTTCTATTATCACACATACTGGAAATATTTTCAACATAATTTTAGAGTAAGGGAATATTTTTACCCTGGAGGTGTTTGTTATGATGAATTACATATGGGGCTTCATGCTGCTTCTGGGCATTTTCTTTTCCTTCATCAACGGAACCACATCGGAATTTACCGACGGACTTATGGACAGCTGTACCGAAGCCATCGAATTTATAATAGCCATTGCGGGAATAATGGCTGTCTGGAGCGGTCTTATGAAAATAGCAGAGGAATCAGGCCTCATAGGAAAGATATCCTCCGCTGCAAAGCCCCTGATGAGCTTTCTTTTCCCCGAAGTAAAAAACTCCCAGACGACAGCCATGATGATAATGAGCTTTATAGCAAATATATTCGGAGCAGGAAACAGCGCCACAATTTTTTCCCTCAAGGCCATGGAGCTTCTGGATGAGGAAAACGGTCACTCCCCTTCAGCCAGCAATTCCATGTGCATGTTCGTGGCTCTCACCATGTCCATGATACAGCTTGTTCCCATAACCGTCATTAAAATACGCAGCGATCTGGGCTCAGCCTCGCCTGAAGATATAATACTGCCTTCCATAGCTGCGGGGCTTGTATCAATGATAATTTCCGTCTGGGTCTGCAGATTCTACGAAAGGAAAAGGTCATATGTCTGATATTCTCAGCATCATGTCTGTCTTTTTTCTGCCGGTCCTCATAACCATCATAATTCTTTACGGCATAAAAAAGAAGACGCCCATATACGATGTCTTCATCGTAGGCGCCAAAGAAGGTCTTTCCACATGCGTGGAGATCCTTCCCTTCATAATAGGTATTTTCATCGCCATAGAGGCCCTCACCTCTTCAGGAGCCATGGACTTCATAGAAAGACTCGCATCGCCGGTCTTTGACATTTTTCATATTCCCGAGGAGCTTATCTCCCTCATAATGCTTCGCCCGGTTTCCGGCAGCGGCTCCCTGGTGGTCGTGGAAAGCATCATGAAGGATGCAGGCCCGGATTCCTTCACCGGCAGAGCTGCCTCCGTAATGGCCGGAAGCTGCGAAACAGTGTTCTATGTCCTTGCGCTGTACTTCGGTGTAACAGCCGTAAAAAAAATGAGGCATGCGTTTGCAGCAGGTCTCATCGGCTATGCAGCCGGAGTTTTCGCATCTGTTTATATATGCATGCTCATATGACATCATTTTCATCGTCGCTCGTATATAGTCTCAATCTCCTCGCTGTAGACGCCGCCTTCACCGTATACAGCCAGTTCCTTCATCACTTTCAGCTCTCTGCCGCCGCCCTTTACGCAGTGTATCAGCACGATATTGGGAGCTTCGCCGTGCCTCGGCACCACCATTCTCATGTCCTTGGGCTCCATATCGTACTTTCTGCAGTGATAGAAGATATCCACCAGCCTTGAAGGTCTATGCACCATGAAATAATGTCCGCCGGTTTTTAACAAAAATGACGCCGCCTTTATGAAATCCTCCAGGGAGGCCGTCGTTTCGTGGCGAGCGACAAATTTTGCCGTACTTCCCGAAGGAATCGCACCTCCCTTGGGAAAATAAGGAGGATTTGATGTAACCATATCGTATGCGCCCTCACAAAGGCCGTGTTTCTTTCTGAAGTCTTCCGAAGCCATATCTGTTATATCGCCGTGTATGAATGACACTCTGTCCTCCAGCCCGTTCATCAGGCTGCTCCTTTCAGCCAGACTTATCGCATCCTCCTGTACATCTATGCCGCATATGACTGCACTGCTGTTTTTATGGCTCAGTATCATGGGTATTATTCCATTGCCGGTACCCAGATCAACGACATTTTTGAACCCGGGATAAAGCTTTGAGGCAAAATCGCTCAATATCACGGCGTCCACGCCATAGCGGAACTGCCTGCTGTCCTGTATGAGCTTAAGTCCGCCGAATCCGATATTCTCTGTCCTTTCCATATCAGTCCTTCATCAGCTCTTTGATTTCCTTCAGCAGCTCTCCGTCAAGATCAGCCAGATCATCTTCCTTCTTCTTGTTTCCGTGCTTTTTGTTGACTCTCTTTATCTCCTCTTTACCGTAGGTGTAAAGCTCCGTGCTCAGCTTTTCCTCTGTGCTTTTGTCCTTAGAGCCTTCTTCAAGTATCAGCCTTGTCTTTATGACGTTCTCAAGTATATTAACATCCGTCACCACTGCCATGCCGTCAGGCGTCCTGATCTTTTCTCCCACTGAAGGCATGCCTTTTTTCAGGTGAGTATATACCTCGTTTTCAAATTTAAGGCAACACATGAGCCTGCCGCAGATTCCCGATATCTTCGATGGGTTCAGCGACAGGTTCTGTACCTTGGCCATCTTTATGGATACAGGTTCGAAGTCTGTAAGCCATGTGTTGCAGCATAGCCCTCTGCCGCAGTTTCCTATGCCTCCCAGCATCTTGGCTTCGTCTCTGACTCCGATCTGTCTCAGCTCTATTCTCATCCTGAACACGGCAGCCAGATCCTTAACCAGTTCTCTGAAGTCCACCCTGCCGTCTGCTGTAAAGTAAAAGACCACCTTGCTGTTGTCAAAGGTATACTCAACGTCTATCAGCTTCATATCGAGACCATGGGCATCCACTTTTTCCTGACAGATCCTCATTGCCTCCTCTTTCTTTGCGAGATTTTCCTTATGCTTTTTTTTGTCCTTCTCGTTGGCTATCCTTATTATACTTTTAAGAGGCGCAACTATCTCAGATTCCTTTACTTCCGTTTCGCCGAGAGTCACCTTGCCGAACTCAAGACCTCTGGCTGTTTCAACTATTACGTTATCGCCCACATCAACCTTATGTCCTCCCGGACTGAAGTAATACAGCTTTCCGGCATCCTTGAATTTAATTCCGACTATCTTTACCATCATCTATCCTCCGATTTTCAAAAGCATACGCTTTACCGCATACGAAGCGGCAACGCCTGCTTTTATCTGTTTTCTTGCATTTTCGATTTCAACGATACTGTTCATCAGCTTATCGTTCTTATATATGGATATGCCCTTTTCCTTTTTCACAAGTACATTCCTGAAATAAACCTGGAGCCCGTCAAGAAACGCAGCTGTGGCCTCGCTGCTTTTCACAATATCCTCCGTTTCATTCTTGAGCTTGTAAAACGGCTGCCCTTTTAACGCCATTTCAGCAACCTTTGATGCCCTTTCCATCATGGAGTCATATCCTCCGCTTCCGAAATAGTTTATCCTGTATTTCACGCACCTTGATTTTACGGTTTGTGCCAGGTTTTCCATGTTTTCTGAAAGAAGTATTATAACCGACTTTCCCGGCGGCTCCTCCAGCGTCTTCAGCAGTCTGTTCTGAGCCCGGACGGTCATGGTGTCGCTGTCGGATATTATGACTATATTTCTGTCTCCAAAAGGCTTGGTCTTTAGCTTGTCCTGCATATCGATGATGTCGGCATCCTTTATTGACCCGCCTTCGGCAGATATGTAAAAGACGTCCTCATGATTTCCGTGATCTATCTTGCTGCATATGCTGCACTGACCGCAGTTTTCACCTAGAGCCTTACCGCACAGTATTCCCTTCACAAAGCTTCTGGCAAATTCCGTCTTATCGATACAGGCAGGCCCCTCGAAAATATATGCGTGGGATATCCTGCCCTCTTCAACTGTTCTGTTGAGTCTGCTTATCAATCTGCCATTGCCTTCGTATTCTTTAAAATCCATACCTCATACTCTCTGCGCTCACCTGCATAGAAGCTTTTCCGTATGGCTTCGTATTTCCTGCTCTATCTCTTCTATGCTTTGCGATGCGTCTATTCCTACTATCCGATTTGGATATTCTCTTTCCAACGCTTCATATCCGTCAAATACCGCCTGATGGAACGAAGCATTCTCCATCTCTATCCTGTCCTTTTCCCTTCCCTCTATTCTGAGGCTGCCTGCCTGAGGTCTGAGCTTTAAAAGAAACGTCATGTGCGGCATGTATTTTTCAACTGCATAGCTGTTTATTATACCTACGCTGTCACCAAGTCCTCTGCCATATCCCTGATATGCGATGCTGGAATCGATGAACCTGTCGCAGATCACTACCTTTCCCGCATCGATTGCCGGACCGATCACCTGGTGAACGTGCTGTGCCCTCGATGCCGCATACAGCATGGCTTCTGCCACCGCAGACAGCTTCTCGTTTTCGGGGTCAAGTATTATGTTTCGGATCTTTTCTCCTATTTCAGTTCCTCCCGGCTCTCTTGTGAGAACGACGTCATATCCCTTTGATTCAAGATATTCCTTGAGTCTTATTATCTGCGTCGATTTTCCTGAACCGTCTCCGCCCTCAAACGTGATGAAATACCCTTGCTTCATAGTTACCACTCTCGTTCCTTTTTATTCTTCTCTTCCATTCTTCTCCTGTATGCATCATATGGCGGATTATCTCTCCTGTAATCCGGCATCTGTGAGTAGCGGGCAAATTCCTGTTCTCTTTTATGCTTGCCGCTGTTCATATCCCGTTCCTTTCTTATGGCAACATTATATTCTTCAGTAAGCTTTCTGAAAATGATGAACATCACGACAGCCACCGGAACTATTACTAGCAATGAAAAAACAAATTCAAACAATCCCATATCAAGCCTCTGCGATTCTTTCCCCAACAGATAATTATCCTTGCTGCTAAACGCCGCCTTTGGCAGACAGCTGCATCTGTACTTCAAAATTCCCCGGTTCAATATACAGCTTTATAGCGCATATTTTAATGAATGCTTCATTATACCACAAAACCTGCTCAACTGTAAAATAGAGAAACCCATGGGTTTCCCTATTTTACAGTTAAATATTCTTTTCCGGGTGTCTTACGTTGCTGTTTCTCTTTTCCTCTTGGCTTTCTATCGCAAATCCTCTCGGTTTGAGCTTTTCTGTGACTACGCTATTCATCAACGCCTTTGCGGGAATTCCACCATCACCTTGAACAGATCTCCATCTATGCTTATCTTAAAGCTTCCACCCTGAAGTTCCGTAAGATTCTTTGCTATGGAAAGGCCCAGCCCGCTTCCTTCCGTATGTCTTGAGCTGTCGCCTCTTACAAAACGCTCCATCAGCTGCTCCTCTGAAATATTCAGCTGATATGCAGATGTGTTCTTATATGTTATCAGCACATTATCGCCCTTCTTTACCATCGACTGATATACCCTTGTTCCGGGCTGAGAATATTTGCATATATTGTTCAATATATTATCGAATATCCTCCACATGCTTCTTCCATCTGCCATTATCTCTGCATTCTCATCTGATATGTCGCTGATGAGCTTCAGCTGCTTATCCTCCATCTTGCTGTCATACTCTCCACAGGCCTGGCTCATCAGGACAGCCACTTTACATGGGACCATGTCCAGCTTTACCGTACCTGTCGCCGCCTTGGATGCCTCCACAAGATCATCGGTCAGCTTCTTGAGGCGCTTCGACTGCCGGTCCAGCACATCTATATACTCTGCAGTCTTCTCATCCGTTATCCCTTCGGAAGCAAGAAGATCCACGTAATTGATGATGGAGGTCAAAGGTGTTTTGATATCATGGGATACGTTAGTTATAAGCTCGGTCTTGAACCTTTCGCTTTTCATCCTTTCCTCAACGGCCTTTGTCATTCCCTCGCTGATGCTGTTGAGGTCCTCCCCATGCTCCTTCAAATCCAAAAACAGCTCCTTTGTATCTATTTTCCTGTCGAACTCACCATTGGCAAGACTTCTTCCGGCCTCCTTCAGTTTTTTCATTCCCAAAGCAATGTAGATGATAAAGCCTTCCGTGAGTATCGCACCAACTGTCCATAGGAGCCATCCAAAGCCTCCCATGGCATATGTGGAAAGCAGCAGCAGGAAGTTTGCAAATATACATGCAATGCCGATGGCTGCGCTTTTCCATACTATGGGGATACCTTTCACTAATGCGCCACACCTGCTTGATGTCTTTTTCACAAAGAAAATCAAGAGTCCCATGGTCTTTCTTATTAAGGTAATTACAAGCCTTAACATCATGCAGCACAGCGAGTTCTTCAGCACAGTCCCTGTTTTTATCTTGATGGATAATATGAGTATGAACCCCAGGATAACCGTTGCACCGATTACAGCATCCATCACTGCCAATGCACAAAGAATTTCAGGAGTGATGTCCCATAAAACCTGCTCATTTACAGCGACGAGGATGGCTGCTGCCGCAACTGCCAGCACGATGGCAATTTCAATGGGAAGATGCGATGCCATGCTTTCTTTTCCCTTTTCCCTTCCAACCGAGGAAATGAGAAATACCATCATCAATATAAATATTATTATGCAGGCTGCTGCTGCTGCGATGGCAGGGTCACCGTAATCATGCATCGTCGACAGCTGCTGATAAATTCGAAATATATCCTCCGGAACGTTTCCTTCGCTGATGGTGGCAAAATACACATCAATATCCATTCCTTCATAAGACACCTCACTGTGATATGCACCCGGAGAGTTCACCAGCTTGTTGTTCAGAGTTCGGCTATTGACCGCCTGACCGTCCTCCACAAATGTTATCGGGAGATTTTCATCGGTTATTGTGACTACATATCCGAAATTGTTTTCGGAATCAATGATCTCTTTTTCTCCATATATCAGCTCATCTTCTTCGCTGATTTCACCTGAGCCTGTCATGTGGACATACTGTGCTATCCGGGAGGCGGCAAATGTGGAAGTCTTGTTGTAAATGTCCTTTTCAATGGCCGCATCTGAAGATGAATACCAATGTGAGCCTATGTTGAAAACGATTATTACCGCTGACAATGCAGCAACAGCCACACATGCTACTGCTATGATGAAGGCAATCGTTTTTGCGATGATGCTGTTTCTTATTTTTTCCATGATAAAATACCTCACTCTATTTTATACCCTTGTCCCCAAACTACCTTAAGATGTCTCGGCCTTTCAGGATCTATCTCGACCTTTTCACGGAGATGACGAATATGTACGGCGACAGTTCCCTCCGAGCCGAATGCATCCTCCTTCCATACGTTTCTGTATATTTCTGCCGGCGAAAACACCTTGCCCGGGTTTTCCATAAGAAGCTTCAATATTCCATACTCCTTGGGAGTCAGATTAACCTTCTCATCCATAAGCATTACCTCTTTCGCCTTGTCATCTATGGTAATATCCCCTATCTCGATAACATCTCTTTTTACCTTGGCAGTACCAAGCTCCATATATCGCCTCAGGTGTGATTTGACCCTGGCGATCACCTCTATAGGTTTGAATGGCTTGGTGATATAATCGTCTGCCCCCATGTTAAGCCCCAATATCATATCTGCATCCTCGCTCTTCGCCGTAAGAAAAATCACCGGTATATTTTTCTTCTCCCTCAGCTTTATCAATGCCTGCATTCCATCCATCTCCGGCATCATGATGTCCATAAGCACGAGATGGATATCATTGTTTTCAATTACCTCAAGGGCTTCAGCGCCATTGTAGGCCTCGTATAAGCCGTAGCCCTCGCCGGAAAGATAAATTTTCAAAGCAGATACAATATCCTTTTCATCGTCACATATCAATATGTTATACATCTCTCGTCAACCTCCGAGCATATTATGCCATTATTTCTTTTAACAATAAATACGGTAAATATTTAAGAATCCATTAAGAAACCTTTGCAGGCTTTAAACACGACGTTTCACACGCATTGTCTCCACGAACACATAAAAAAACTGCTGATAAAGCCTTCGCAACGATTTATTATATAACAAAGCTTTATAATTTGCAGGCTTTGTTAAAATTTCCGGTTGAAACTCTCCTTGGATTCAACATATCTAAGCGGCAAGTATAAAATGTCATGCTTTTTTATTACATGCGTTATAA
>CAUDEQ010000004.1 GCA_958448635.1 uncultured Bacillota bacterium
CGGATTCCACAGACGATATTTCTATGAAAGCGATATGTGGAATATTTTGATATGAGCTGCCCTTTTTTCCACGATTCGTTGATGTTGTTTATGAAAATGTGGAATCCAATACCTTTTAGCGAGGATGATGTTTATGCAGATGTGGAATCCAATACCATCTAGCCTCATCACATGGCTCGGATTCCACAGACGATATCTTCATGAAAGCGATTTGTGGAATATTTTGATATGACCTGCCTTTTCTGTTACAGCGGCCTGCGGTACAGGTGGACGAGGCTTGATTTGGCGTACAAAAAAGCGAGCTGTACATATGGCTCACCTGACCTGATCTTTGCCCCCACACCTGCCTTGACCCGGATTTTCCGGAGGACTTACTTCTAAACTACGCCATGATCACTGTCGCCTTGCGAATCAGCTTACGTGGGACCTTTTGCCCGTAGCTGGCCTGGCCTTTCAATCACAGACATGAGCCATATGTACAGCTCGCTTTATATGAAGTTTTTAAGCAATTTCCAAAAGGACAAAATACGGCTGTTCCATCGATATCCGAAAATCCGCCATATCCCGGCCCTTGGCATATGCTGTTTTTGTACTATGTGAGGAGTATGGAGATGTCTTCAGGAAACTGCCCGACCTTTGGCAGCCGATGTTTTTGTACGCTTGCCGAATGTCGCAGGCTTGCCCGTTTTCCGGCGCTTCATATGGCAGTTCTCATTCGTCGTCCTCTTCCGGCCGCCTGTTTCCTCCGCTGGCCAGAGTCAGCACATATACGACGGCAGCCCCCGCATCCATCAGAACCTTGCTGCAGTTGTCCACAGTAGCTCCCGTAGTGTATATATCGTCCACCAGCAATACGGTTTTATTCCTTATGAGTCTGCAGTATCTCTCCCTACTGCTTTCCCCTGCTTCACCTGCTATGCAAAAGGCCCCTTCCAGGGCAAGGCGTCTGTCTGCCGGACCGAGGCTCCTCAGCAGCTGTGTTTCCTTCCTCCTTATCAGGATATCCTCCCTTACAGGAATTCCCCATAGCTTGGAAAGTCTTCTGCTCATCAGCGAAGACTGGTTGTATCCGCGCTTTTTCATTCGCCTGCGGCTTATGGGTACAGGTATTATAACATCAGGCCGTATGTCTTCACAAGATATACGATCGTAAAGTATATCTCCGAATTTATTGGCCAGGTAGCCTTTGCCGCTGTATTTGTGCTCCAACAGCACCTTTCTCTCGTAAAGACCGTAGGTCAGGCAGCTGAAGCCTTTTTCGAAATAGTGGCTGTGCGCCATACAGTCGTAGCACAGTCTGCCTCTGTATGTGTCGGGCAGCGCCTTCCCGCATTTTTCACATGTTCTGCCGTTTATCCAGTGAAATTTTTTTACGCATACATCGCAAAGCGCATACGGTCTGCTCCTGTCTATGAGGCTTCCGCAGCATATGCAATATATGTTGGACGGAAAAATCGCCTCGTCAATGGCGCTTTTCAGCCCTTTCCATCCTTTCATCATTCTCTTTCCCCTTTCCCCTATGCTTCCTGCAGCTGCTTAGTGGTATCAGCCTCCGCTGTCCATGCTCAGCTGAAGATATCTTCTCAGTCTTACCCCTAGTCCTGAGAATCTCTCGCTTATTCTGTCATTGTCCACCATGTCCTTGAGCCTGTTTTCCGAGCCTACCAGAACGACGACCTTCTTGCCTCTGGTCACCGCAGTGTACAGCAGATTTCTCGTGGCCAGCATAGGCGGAAACCAGCTGATGGGCATTATTATCACCGGAAATTCACTGCCCTGACTCTTATGGACGGTAACGGCATACGCCAGCTCCAGCTCGTCCAGCTGACTGAAGCTGTAGGTGACGTATTTCGTCTCATCGTAAACCACCGTCAGCTCATTGAATTCTCTGTCTATCTTTTGTATAAAGCCCACGTCGCCGTTGAATACACCTTCTCCCTCCGTAAAGTCCTCCAGGTTTTTCCAGGTCAGCTGATAGTTGTTCTTTATCTGCATCACCTTGTCTCCCTCACGAAAGAGCTTTTCACCGAAGGTTTTTTCCTCCAGACCGCTGCATGGCGGATTGAGGACCTCCTGCAGCTCCTTGTTGAGATTGATGCTTCCCAGAAGCCCCTTTCTTACAGGCGTAAGAATCTGTATATCCGACACCGGCGACAGCTCCTTGTAATAGTCCGGCAGTCTGGTGATGCAAAGCTCCTTAACTGTGGCCAGCATCTCCTTTTCCGTGCTCCTCCTGAGCATGAAGAAGTCCTTGCCCTTTGCATTACAATCAGGATATTCCCCCTTGTTTATCTTGTGGGCATTGACTACGATCATGGACTCGCCCGCCTGCCTGAAGATCTCCGTGAGCCCGGTGCATTGAATGTACTCGCTGGCTATGATATCCCTCAGTACGTTTCCGGCCCCCACGGACGGCAGCTGATCTGCGTCGCCCACGATGATGAGCCTCGTCCCCGGCTTCACGGCGCTGACAAGACCGTTCATCAGCATCAGATCTATCATGGATGCCTCGTCCACGATCACTGCATCGCAATCCAGAGGGTTTTCCCTGGTCCTGCCGAACTTCATCGAATCCTCGGCCTCGGAATAGTAGTATTCCAAAAGCCGATGTATAGTGGAAGCGTAATGTCCGGACGTCTCCGTTATCCTCTTGGCGGCTCTGCCGGTGGGGGCAGCGATGGCCGTCTTGAGGCCGCTGTCCTCCAGTATGTTGATTATCGTGTTGATTATCGTCGTCTTACCTGTTCCGGGGCCGCCTGTGATGACGGAAACTCCCGTGTTCAGCGAATTGGTGACGGCACGCTTCTGGTTGTCGGAAAGATATATGCCCGTGGCTGCTTCAGTCCTCGATATGAGGCTGTCCACTGTGGCCGATACCGGCTTCAGTCTCGCCGAGTTTATCTCCTCCAAAGCTCTGCACACATTCTGTTCCGCTATGTAGTAAGGCATCAGGAACACCACGTTCCTGCCGTCCAGATTTTCTATGTGAATGTCTCCTTCAAAGGCCATGGCCGTCAGCTGATCTTCGATGAGCTCGATGTTCAAATCCAGCAGCTGCCCCGTCCTCTCGCACAGCAGCTTCTGCGGCAGGAAGGTATTTCCCTCTCCCGCATAATATGAAAGGGTGAATCTTATGCCGCTTCTTATCCTGTATTCGTCGTCAGCGGCAACGCCCATCTTTTCCGCTATTTTGTCGGCTTTTTTGAAGCCTATGCCGAACACATCCCGTACCATTCTGTAAGGGTTTTCCTCTATGGCGCTGACCGTATCGCTTCCATACACCTGATACAGCTTCACCGCATAGTTTACGCTTATTCCGAACTGCTGCAGGTAAAGCGTCACATTGGCGAATTCTCTGTGTTTTGCAAAGGCCTCAGCTATCTTGTCGGCCGTCTTTTCTCCTATGCCGGACACTTCCGTCAATCTGTGGGGCTCCTCTTCTATGATGTGCAGCGCATCCTTTCCAAATCTGGCCACTATGGCTGCCGCAGTCTTTCTTCCTATGCCCTTCATCACCCCTGACGACAGAAATTCCCTGATTCCCGCCTCCGTGGACGGCATGACCTCCTGAAATCCTTTTACTGAAAACTGCTCTCCATAGGAAGGATGCTCCACAAAGGAACCTGTGATGATGTAGCTCTTTCCTGCAGAAGCTGCAGGGATATTCCCCACGATGGTAAACGCCTCGATATCAGTCTCAAAAACGGCTACAGTGTAGCCGTTTTCGTTGTTGTGAAATATTATTTCCGCTATCAATCCCTGTTTTTCTTCAATCATTTTATACGTTATGCAGCCTTACCCGAAAATCATCTGAGCCAGCTCACACCTCTGAGGGAGGCCTTGAGCTTGCTCTTGTTGTACTGCTTTGCAAGGCTCAGCAGTTCCTTTCTCTTGTTCTTGGACGGTTTCTGATGCACGGCAGCAGGAAGAAGGCTCAGCAGATATGCTGCTCTTTCCGGATCGTCGGTTATCCCCGCCTCCATAATGTCGTTCACATCTATAGCCAGATCCTCCTCAAAGATCGGCTGTTTTTCAGTCAGTATCATCTTCAGTATGTACTCACGTCCTTCGATCTTGGAGTCGTTGTAGTCGAATACTATGACCTGCGCTTTGCTCAGCTTGTCGTAGAACTTGTATTTATCCCAGCCGTGCTTGTATATATACTGCTTTATCATGACGTCATTTCCGGCGAAATGAAGGTCCTGCGTGTATCTGTCGGCGTCTATGAGAAGCTCCAGATCCTCTTCGTCGTAAGGCAGGTTTCTGATCACATCGTTGTAGCTCTTGCCGAAGCACATGGCCACAAGCGCCATTCTTCTCAGCGGTATCTGCTTCGTCTTATCTATGTTGTTGAGGAGTATTTCCAGCTCCTTGGCGCTTCTCTTGCCGGCTGCGGCCATGGCCTTTTCTCCCACGATTCCTGTCAGCAGTCCTAAATCGGCTATCATCTTGAGGGCCTTTCCCGTGTTTTTCCCACCGATTATCTGCATGTATTCGAAAAGCACATCCTCCTTATCCGCATCTTTCAGCAGTCCGGCATTTTTCCCGATGATGTCAGCCAGGCTCTTGTGAAGGTCAAAGCCGTATAAGGAAACGTATCTGATTGCCTTGAGCATCCTTGCGGGATTTTTCCTGTATATGCCTTCCGCTGCAGGGGTCGGCTTAAGCAGCATGGTCTTGATGTCTTCCCTGCCGCCGTAAGGGTCCACAGGTGTTTTCTGAGGGTGCTCTGCGATGGCTTCCGCCGTCAAATCGTATAGCTTCAGCTGATCCTCCATGGAGCCCTGAAGTGTCACTATGTCGGCGATGACACCTTCAAAATAGTCAGCCACATTTATGTCATCTGAAATGACCTCCCTTGAGTAGTCCAGCCTCATGGTCCTCTTGCCTATGGCTTCTCCCTCAGGGAACAGCTCCTTCAGCTTATCCTGCGGGCAGTCGGTGTAAAGATCCCAGTCAAGAGGCTCCCGACCGACGTATGACGCCATGACGCATTGTCCGGCGCAATATACCTCATATCCTGCCGAAGACAGCTGATTTATTATCTTATTTATCTCTTTTGGTCTTTTTATCATCTACCGAACCTCTCTTACTTAAATAATTTTTGGATACACTTTTAAAATGCGCTTTTTCTATGTGCGCCATTTCCTTGCGTGATGCTTGCAGCTATATATTCAGGCTCCCGTTTATGCACAAATGCTGCGCCCCGCTACACCTATATCACTCGGAAACCCTGTATATTGTCCTGTTATCCAATGTCCATACCTTGTCACTGAACTGTCCCGGTTCCGTCTTCTCTATGGCTTCCTGCATATCGAACATCTTGGCATCTATCATATCAAGATAATGCAGCATTTCCGCTTCAGGAAAGAGCGGCCTCTTCGGGCTGCCGAATTCCGGCTCGTAGTGATGCGACAGCATCATGTGCTCCAGCATCACTGCCTTTTCTCTCGGTACGTTCAGCTCCTCGGCTAACCTGTCGATGGTTCTCACTCCCTGAACGAGGTGGCCCAGCATCTTTCCTTCAAAAGAATATCCCGAAGCCATACCCAGTTCATTGGCAACTATCTCATTGAGCTTTTCCATATCATGGAGTATCACTCCGGCCATCACCAGCTCGCTGTTGAGGTTTGTATATACCTGGCAAACCTTTTCAGCTGTCATGAGCATCCTCTTTATGTGGTAAAGGAGGCCTGCCAGCTCGGCGTGATGGTTTTTCTGCGCTGCCGGATAGTACATCAGCTTGTCTCTGTTGGCCTCAAGCTGCCTTACGCATATGGCTCTGAGATCTCTGTCGCTGAAGGCTTCGGCCTTTCCCAATATGTAGGAATACATATCCGACGCATCCTCAGGAGCCGCCTTGATGTAATCCTTCATCTCAATGTTATCCTCTGCAGATGTCTGCCTTATCCTGGTGACTCTCAGCTGCTTCATGCCGTTCCACTCTGTGACCAGAGCCTTTACCTTGATGACGCTGCCTTCCTTTATCTTGTTGAGTCCCGGAAGCTCCTCATCGGCTATATCCCATTTCTTGGCTGAGATTTCCCCCGTTCTGTCTGCCAGCAGCAGATCAAGATATGCTTTTTTGTTGGAGCCCACCTTTACCGCCACGGATTTTACTATGAGGTAGGTTACAAGCTCCTGACTTATCTTTATATCTGAAATGTATATGTCTTTCATAGCTGTCGTTCCTTTCGTGTCATTAGTGCGGATACTGATGCGCACCCGCCGTGTTATTATTTTACCATACTTTTATGCTGAATTGACGGAAAGTTTAAAAAACTGCTCCATTAATATTCCCCTGCTACGGGTAAAATCTTATCAGCGCCCACAGCGGAGAGGCTCAAAGTAAATTAAAAATCCCGAAGCTGCATCGCTCCGGGATCGATTGTTTCTATGTATGCGGTCAGCTTGGGCTCCGCATTTGTCTCCTGATGCCCGCAAGGCTCTATCAAGCTCCGCATTTGTCGCCTGAGTCCAACGGCTGTCTCCTGATGCAGCTATCTCTTGTTGCTGGTCCTCCAGATTCCCATCTTCTCAGCGTCTCTGATAAGCTCGTCTCTGAAATCAGGATGCGCTATGGATATGAGCGCTTCTGCTCTCTCCCATACGGTGAGGCCCTTGAGAATCACCTTGCCGTATTCCGTAACGACGAAGTGGGTGTTGGTTCTCGTATCTGTAACCACCGAGCCTTCTGTCAGTGTCGGTCTGATTCTCGATTTCAGGTTTCCTTCCTTGTCCTTGAATGTGGAAGAACAGCATATAAAGCTCTTTCCACCCTTGGAAAGGTATGCGCCCAGCACGAAGTCCAGCTGTCCGCCTGCGCCGCTGATGTGCTTGATTCCTGCGCTTTCCGCATTCACCTGCCCGAAGAGGTCGATATCCACAGCGTTGTTGATGGAAATGAAGTTGTCCAGTGAGCTTATGACTCTGATATCGTTGGTGTAGTCCACCGGTGCGCTGAGACATTCAGGATTGTTGTTGAGAAAATCATACATTTTCTGAGAGCCTGCACCGAAGGCATATGCCTGCCTTCCCTTATCGATGTTCTTCTGTGCGCCGGTGATCTTTCCGGCGTTGGCGATGTCTACGAATCCGTCTACGAACATTTCTGTATGTACGCCCAGATCCTTCAAATCAGATTCCGCTATCATCGAGCCCACGGCATTGGGCATTCCGCCTATACCCAGCTGCAGACATGCTCCGTTGGGAATTTCCTCCACGATGAGCTCTGCCACCTTTCGGTCGATTTCGCCGGACGGCGCCACTCCCATCACGTCCATCGGCGTATTGCCGCTTTCCACGATGGCGTCGACCTGGGAGATATGTATTTTTTCTCCTCCCGGATGTCCTCCCAGACATACAGGCATGTTTTCATTGACTTCGAGAACGATGTGCTTTGCCCTGCTGCACATGTCTCTAAGGTGTGAGGCGGCCGGCCCGAAGTTGAAATACCCCTCCGCATCCATAGGCGCAACTCTCATCATTGCCACGTCCACAGGATCAGGAAGATCTCTGTAGTATCTCGGAAGCTCTGAATATCTTATAGGCGCATAGAATGAAAAGCCCTTGGCGATTCCCTTTCTCTCAACGCCTGTCATGTGCCAGCTGTTCCATGAAATGTGCTTTGCGGCGTCTTCCATCTTGAAGATTTCCAATTCTCTAAGAACAACTCCTCCACGGAAATTGATATCGTAAAGATCCTCTTCCTTTATTCTCTTTGCAATGGCAATGTCAAGATCATAAGGCACACCTATGGACCATCCGAAATCCACCCAGTCTCCTGTCTTAACTACTTTCACAGCTTCTTCTGCGGTTTTGAGCTTTGCAGCGTATTCTTTTCTGAAGTCCTGCATTTTATCATCCTCTTTTCTGTAATAAACCGAATATCTTTTTCAGTGTAATGCATGCCGCCCTGTAATCATCACGACTGCGACATAATACTTCATCATATAATCCTTTAAATTATATCAGCAATCAGCTGTTTTCTTCAACACCCAATTTACCTACTACCTTGTATATCTCGTCGGAGGACGGCGGTGCAATATCCTCTGAAGTGCCGTCTGCCCGTATCAGCTTTATTCCGGCCTCCGCCTCCTCTATCCTGCCGATTATGCTGCAGGGAACGCCTTCGGCTTCCATAGCCGACAGCATGGCAGTCTTCCTGTCCGACGGCACTATGATCACCATGGAGCCGCTGGATATCAGCCTCAGCGGATCTATATCGAAATAGCTGCAGAGCTTCCTGGTTTCAGGCTCCATAGGGATTTCCTTCTCCCATACGGTGATGCCTCTGCCTGCAATCTGGCACATCTCCCAGACTGATCCCAAAATGCCGCCCTCGGTGATGTCGTGCATACCGTGTGTGCCTATTTCTCCTGCCGCCCTGCCTTCGGCGACAACGCTTACAAGATCAAGAAATCCTACTGCCCTTTTCAGCTCTTCATCTGTAAGCACCTCGCCAAGATGTCCGGCGTAGTCGCAGGCGATGATGCCGCTGCCTTCAAGACCTGCAGCCTTTGTCATCATCACGTAATCTCCCACGTCCATGCTGCTTCCGCTTTGTGAACTGCCGCTTACGGCTTTTCCTATGGCCGTTGACACTATCACGGGCTGCTTGACGGCCGGCGTGATCTCCGTATGACCTCCGATTATCTCCACCTTCAGCTCTGCTGCAGTATCCGCAGCCTGACCCATGATATACTCCACATCCTCCTCGGTGGTTCCGTCAGGCAGCATTACCGCCAGCATTATCCCCAGTGGCTGCACTCCGTTGGAGGCTATGTCGTTGCATGTTATATGTATGGCGAGCCTGCCAATATCGCTGACTGCCGCAGTTATAGGGTCCGTCGACATGATACATTCGTATTCTCCGAAATCCATGACGGCGCAATCCTCTCCGATTCCCGGTCTCACCTTTACTTCATCGCTTCTGTAGGTTATCTTGTCAAATACAAGCTTCTTCAGCAAATCGCTGTCCAATTTCCCAGTTTTTAGCATTTTAATATCCTCTTTCTTCCTCTGCCGTCATCATCCACGAATCATTTCCAACAGCTGCTCCTCCGTTATTATCGGCACCCCCAGCTCCTTAGCCTTCTTGTTCTTCGATGATCCGGAGGTGATATCGTTGTTCACAAGGTAGTCTGTTTTCGCACTGACGGACATCGCCGTTCTTCCTCCCGCAGCCTCGATGGCAGCCTTTGCAGCGTCTCTGTTCTCATAGTGATATACCTTCCCCGTGATGACAAAGCTCTTGCCTTCGAGAGGTCCGCCTGCGGTTTCCGTAAAGCTCTCATCGATGGAAAGCACCTCAAGCAGCTCATTTACCACCCTCATGTTTTCATCATTGCGGAAAAACTCAACGTATGCCTTGGCCATCACGTCTCCTATGCCGTCTATGGCAGACAGCTCTTCCTCCGTCAGGGACTGTATCTTCTCCCAGCTGTTTCTGCATTCTCCCGAAATCATTCTGGCATTTGCCACCCCGATATTCGGTATGCCGAGAGCGTAGAGAAGTCTGGACGGCGAGGTGCGTGATGCCTTTGCAGCAGACGATATAAGATTATCGAAGGACTTTTCTCCGAATCCCTCCATGGAGGTTATCCTGTTGCGCCACTTTTCCATTCTGAACAGATCTGCAAAGTCACGGATCATGCCCTCGTCTATGAATTTTTCCAACGTCGCCTCGGAAAGGCCCTCTATATTCAGGGCGTTTCTGCTGACGAAGTGGGTGAAGGCTTTTATCCTCTTGGCGGGACAATCGGGATTAGTGCAGTGAAGCGTCTCTACGCCGTTGTCATCGCATATCTCGGTGGCTGCACCGCATACCGGACATTCCCCGGGCGGCTCCACTCCTCCTGATTTCGTCATGTTTTCGGCTATCTGAGGAATTATCATGTTGGCCTTGTACACCTTGATTCTGTCTCCGATCCCAAGCTGCAGCCCTCTGACTATGCTCAGATTGTGTACCGATGCCCTGCTGACCGTCGTTCCCTCCAGCTCCACCGGCTCAAATACGGCTATCGGATTGATAAGTCCTGTCCTGGAGGCGTTCCAGATCACTTCCTTCAGCGTGGTCTCCATCATTTCGTCCTTCCATTTGAAGGCGATGGAGTCTCTCGGAAACTTGGCTGTGGAGCCCAGAGATATTCCGTATTCGATATCATCATATATCAGCACGAGTCCGTCCGACGGAAGCGGGAATTTCTCTATCCTGCTTTCAAAATCCGCCACGGCAGCTCCGATGGTACGAGACGTAACCTTGACGTATTCCACCGTATCGAAGCCCTGTGAGGCGAGCCATTCAAGCTGCTTGCTCCTATATGCAAAGCTCCCGCCTCCATCTGCGGAAGGCTCTTTCTCTGCAGGCCCCCTGCCGTCCGATGCGTCCGAGGCTGTACTTCCTCCCTCGGTGAGGGAAAATGCGTAAAACTCCACATGACGCTGTGCCGTGATTTCGTTGTTGAGCTGCCTTACAGTCCCGACGCAGAGGTTCCTCGGATTCTTGTACCTTGCATCGGCGTCTCCCAGCTCCCTGTTTATCTTTTCAAATTCGTCGTAGCTGAGAACTGCTTCTCCTCTTACGACGACGGTGCTTTTTTCAGGTATGACCAGAGGGATGTTCTGAAACACTCTGGCGTTGCCGGTGATGACCTCGCCGGTGATACCGTCTCCTCTTGTGACGGCCTTGGCGAGCTTTCCTTCCCGGTAAGTCAGAACTATGGTCAGTCCGTCCAGCTTCCACGAGAGGAGGCCTTCCTTGTCGCCCAGCCAGCTTTTCAGTTCATCTATGCTCTTGGTCTTATCCAGAGAAAGCATGGGTCTTGGGTGATTCTCCTTCGGCAGGCTGCTGACCACCTGATAGCCCACATTTACCGTAGGGCTGTTGGATAAGGTGATTCCCAGCTCCGCCTCAAGAGCTTCCAGCTCATCGTAAAGCAGATCATACTCCTGATTGGACATGATCTCGTTGCTCTCCTGATAATATACTCTGGCGGCTCTGTTCAAAAGCTCCACCAGCTCCTCCATGCGTTTTCTCTTCTGCTCCATAATTCTCACATTCTCATTTTTTAATATAGCTGCAGTCCCTTCGGCTGCCGGCCTGTCGATTGCCTTCGGCGCTGCAAAGGCTTTTTCATACGCTCAATGCTTTTATGCTGCCGGCTGCGCCTTATCTCAAAGCTTTTTCAGAGGGGCAAAGCCCAGCGCCAGCTTTTTTGTACCGCTGCCGAAGTCCACCTCTACGATTTTTCCGTCGCAGGCCTTCACGACTCCTTCGCCGAACTTAGGGTGTGATATCCTGTCTCCTGCTGCAAAGGACCGGTCTTGTGCTGATGCCTCCGCTGCGTTTTTCTTCGTCTGCTGTCTGGCGTACTTCAGCTGATCAAACGGCTTGAAAGGCATCTTCTCGGTTATTCCGTCCGTAAATGCCCCTGCCGCTTTTTCCTTTTTCTCGTATATGCCGTCTCCCTCTATCAGTCTCCTGTCCAGCTCTCTGAGGAACTGCGATTCCCTTGTATAGTCCGTCTTGCCGTACAAAGTGCGCCTTTCCGCTCCGGTAAGCCACAGCCTTTCCCTTGCTCTGGTGATTCCCACATAGCAAAGCCTTCTTTCCTCTTCGAGGCCTTCTTCTCTGTCGAAGGCACGCCAGCCCGGAAAGAGCCCGTCCTCCATTCCCGGCATGAACACAAACGGAAATTCCAGTCCCTTGGCGCTGTGCATGGTCATCAGCACCACTGCGTCCTCGTCGGCATTGTGGTTGTCCACCTCTGCCAGCAGTGCGATCCTTTCCATGAATTCCGAAAGCGATATATTGGAATCCTCCTCCTCGTAATCGTAGATTACCGATTTGAATTCCATGAGGTTTTCTATGCGGCTTTCAGCCTCCAGCGTATTCTGCTCCTCCAACGCCTTCAGGTATCCCGATCTGACCAAAAGTCCGTCGTATATATCGGAAATCCTCATGTTGTCCTTCTCTGCGCTGAAGGAATTGATAAGCTGCGTGAACTCCTCTATATTGAACGACACCTTGGTGGAAAATGAGCTCACCACCTTCATGTCCATCATGGTATCGAACAAGCTCTCGTTTCTCACCGCCGCCAGCGCCGTCATCTTCTCTATCGTCTTGCCGCCGATACCTCTCTTCGGCTCGTTTATTATCCTGGTGAGAGCCAGATCGTCTGACTTGTTCTGCACAAGTCTCAGATAGCACATCATGTCCTTGATTTCTTTTCTGTCGTAGTATCTGAGTCCTCCGAGAACTCTGTATGGAATGCCTCTTCTGGAAAGCGCTTCCTCGAAGTTTCTCGACTGGGCGTTGGTTCTGTACAAAATGGCGAAATCATTGTATTTCCTGCCGGGACCCTTCATACGGTTTATCTCGCTGGCCACGAAATACGCCTCTTCCTTCTCGTCCTCAGCCCTGTGATATATCAGCTTGCTGCCCTTTTCCTTATCAGTCCAGAGCTTTTTATCTTTTCTGCCTCTGTTGTGGGATATTACCGAATGGGCTGCTTCCAGTATGTTGGACGTGGATCTGTAATTCTGCTCCAGCTTGATGACCTTGGCATCCCTGAAGTCCTTTTCGAATTCCAGAATGTTTCTGATGTCTGCGCCTCTCCACTGGTATATGCACTGGTCGTCATCACCCACCACACATATATTATTATGCGCTTCCGCCAGCATCTTTATGAAGGTGTACTGTATCTGGTTTGTATCCTGATACTCGTCCACCATTATGTATCTGAATCTCTGCCGGTATTTCAGAAGCGTCTCCTCGTCCTTTTCAAAGAGCTTCACCGTGTTAAGCAGCAGGTCGTCAAAATCCATCGCATTGTTCTTTTTAAGCGTTTTCTGATACGCCTCGTATACCTGGCTCACCATCTTCGACCTGATGTCGTCTCCGTTGGCTCTTGTGTATTCCTCCGGAGAAATGCGCTGTTCCTTGCATTTGCTGATGATTCCGAGGAAGTATGACGGATTGTATCGTTTATTGTCGATATTAAATTCCTTGCATACATTCCTTATGACTGTCTTCTGGTCCGTCGGGTCGTATACTGCGAAGTCCCTGCCATAGCCTATGATCTCCGCATTGGCGCGGAGTATCCTCAGGCATGCCGAGTGGAATGTGAGTATCCACATGCTGATGCCCTCTCCGATGAGCTCCTCCACCCTTTCCCGCATTTCACCTGCGGCCTTGTTGGTGAAGGTCACCGCCAGTATGTTGTACGGCGATATGCCTTTTTCCCTTATCATGTATGCTATTCTGTGGGTCATGGTGCTGGTCTTGCCGCTTCCCGCCCCGGCTAAAATAAGGAGTGGCCCTTCGGTGTAAGTGGCCGCCTCCCTCTGTTCTCTGTTGAGCTTATCAAGATAATCCATTTTTTCTTTCCTTAGTATGTATTTTTTCGTTTTTTCGTGCATCGATCCAGGGTGCAAAACCCCGGCGGGCATGGCTCCGATATCAAAGCCTTCCGCTGAAATGCACAGTCCTGCTGACGGAATGCACAGTTCTGCTGACAGAATGCACAGCCCCGCTGACGGAGCAAAACGCCTGCGCCTTTCCATCACAGCCCTCTGCCTTGTGCTTTAGAATATTATGAGGTTCTGCAGCAGGCTGAAGAGCGTATATACTGCAGGCGATATTATTCTGCCTGTCACGCCGAATATTATCAACGCCAGCAGAATCCAGTCGCCGTATCTGTAAAGCGTCCAGTAAAAGCTTGTGGTCTTCAGATTGAATATCTCCGAGATTATGGAGAATCCGTCCAGCGGCGGACAAGGTATGAGGTTGAATATCATCAGCACGAGATTTATCTGTATAACGTACATTATCATCGTCCACAATACGCTTCCGGCGCCTATTGAAAGCGCAGCTGCCCCCAATGTTAGCAGCAGTATCTTGGCTATCACGGCGAAAACTATGGCAATTATCAGATTCATCGTCACTCCTGCCAGCGATACAAGAAGCTCTCCCTTTCTCCTGTTGGCATAATTGGTCGGATTTATCTCCACAGGCACGCCCCAGCCGAAGCCTGCAAAGATCAGTGCCGCAAGGCCCACAGGGTCCACATGCGCCATGGGATTTATCGTTACTCTTCCCTGCATTTTAGGTGTCGGGTCGCCCAGCTTATATGATACGATGGCATGGGCATATTCGTGAAATGACAGGCCTATGATTATCGCAGGCAGCGTCATCAGCGTATTCATCAGCCAGTCCATAGGGTTCGTGAATGCCCCGCTTCTAAAGGAATTGGCCGCAAGAATAACTATGAACAATATAAGTGTAATATCCATATTACGTCGCATAATAATCTCCTCCCGCTTTCATACAAAGATTACTCTTAAGTATATCATTTATCTGTGAAAATAGATAGTCAAATCAACATGAAAACCTCGTGAAAAAAGAGCCGCATGCTTCGTTGCTCTCATTACAACATTATGAATCACATCTGCCTCCGATGATAATGTCCTTTCGTTATGCGCACATATTTCGTTTTTTCAACCCGGAAACTGCACACCCCTGCCTTTGCATTATTGCGGCACGCCCCTGCCTTTGCATAACGGCCTGCGAGGATATTGTTACTTAGAGAACAGCGGCGGTCGGGATAAACCCTTTTCCGAAGGAGACTCTGTCTTTCCACGCTGTGTCATCTAAATCCATCTGCCGGGAAAATCTCCAAACAGCTGTCATAGGACCATTATTTTGGAGATTTTTCTATGATGCAGGGGCTCTCGTTCATGGAAAGTCTCCAAAGGACTGCTAGATGCCTGCTGATTTTGTGATTTTTCAGCTGTTTCCGGAGAGTTGTTAAAAGAAAATCTCCAAACAGCTGATGCATGATGGCTGATTTGGAGAGTATTATGGGGCAGAAGAGCAAATAGTCTCCAAATACATATAAGTCCATGATTTTTTGAGATTTCAAAGGAAGCCTCATCTGCCACCCTCAGCCGCTACATTCCCCATACGGCTTCTATGCGACGAAAAACCGGCCACTGTACTGTGACCGGTCATTTTTCTCAAAGCTGCGGCTTCCGCTTTTACTGCGGATGCGGCCGCTCTTTATTCGAGTTTTACTGCGGATGCGGTCGCTCTTTATTCGATTACCGGAAGGCTGTCAAAGCCCTGCTGCAGCTCCTCATCGCTAGGAATGTAGTCTCCCATCTCTCCGTTGTTGAATCGCTCGTAAGCATACATATCGAAGTAGCCTGTTCCCGTCAGGCAGAAGACGATATTCTTCTCTTCGCCTGTTTCCTTGCACTTGAGGGCTTCGTCGATGGCAACCTTTATGGCATGGCTGCTTTCAGGCGCAGGCAGGATACCCTCGACTCTGGCGAACTCAACGGCTGCTTCGAATACGTCCGTCTGTTTTACCGCACGAGCTTCGATGATGCCGTCATGATAGAGCTGTGAAACGATGCCGCTCATTCCATGATATCTCAACCCGCCCGCATGTGTCGACGTAGGGATGAATCCGCTTCCCAGCGTATACATTTTCTGAAGCGGACATACCTTGCCTGTGTCGCAGTAGTCATATGCGTACCTTCCTCTTGTGAGTGAAGGACATGATGCAGGCTCCACTGCGATGATCTGGTAGTCCTTTTCTCCTCTCAAAACCTCTCCTGCAAATGGCGAAATGAGGCCTCCCAGATTTGAGCCGCCGCCTGCGCAGCCTATGATGATGTCGGGAACTATATCGTATTTGTCGAGAGCCGACTTTGTTTCAAGGCCTACGATGGTCTGATGAAGCAGAACCTGAGAAAGCACGCTTCCCAGCGTATACCTGTATCCCTCTCTGGAAACAGCCGCCTCTACCGCCTCTGAAATGGCACAGCCCAGACTTCCGGTCGTTCCCGGAAATTCAGCGTTTATCTTCTTTCCTATTTCGGTCGTCATGGACGGGGAAGGTGTAACAGTTGCTCCGTAGGTTCTCATTACCTCTCTTCTGTGAGGCTTCTGCTCATAGGATACCTTTACCATATATACATTACAGTCAAGTCCGAAGTAGGAGCATGCCATGGAAAGCGCAGTACCCCACTGTCCGGCACCTGTCTCGGTGGTCACGCCTTTAAGCCCCTGCTTCTTTGCATAAAATGCCTGGGCTATCGCTGAATTGAGCTTGTGGCTTCCGCTGGTGTTGTTACCCTCGTGCTTGTAATATATCTTTGCAGGTGTCTGCAGCTTTTCCTCCAGACAGTACGCTCTTACCAGCGGCGCCGGTCTGTACATCCTGTAAAAAACCTGTATTTCCTGAGGTATGTCGATATATGGAGTGGTATCATCCATCTCCTGCTTTACCATTTCGCTGCAGAAAACCTTTTCAAGTTCTTCGGCCGTCATCGGCTTCATGGTGTTGGCATCCAGCAGCGGCGCCGGCTTGTTTTTCATATCTGCCCTCACATTGTACCACTGCTTAGGCATCTCATGCTCTTCAAGATAGATTTTGTAAGGGATTGTTTTTTCTTTCGTCATCATTTATCCTCTCTTTCTTTGCAAAAAATTAAGAGTCTCTGCAAAGACAGGGGCTACAAAAAAACGCCTGTCCTCCTCAAGGACAAGCGCTTGCCTGCGGTACCACCTTGTTTCATGCACGATGCATGCTCTCTGCAGAGTGCCATCACACTCTTCGCCCGTTACGCCGGCTTCACGTCTCAACTACTCGGTCAGCTAATCTGCGCCTGGCATGAATCTGCCGGAATCACCTGCGTATTCGCTCCGGACACTCTGCGCCTGGCCTGCAACAGCCAGCTTCGCCAAACATTCTGCGCCTGGCCTGCAACAGCCAGCTTCGCCGCTTCCCTTTCGCCTCGCCCTCAGGGGCCCATTTACTGAAACTGCATCTGCCCGGATCGCACCAGCCCGAGCTCTCTTGGAAACCGTCTCTCAGTTTTACTTCCCCGTCATCGGTTTAAATATCTATATAGTGTTATAATGTTATCACCTTAGCATACAAGTGTCAATGTTTTTATGATATTACATGCTTGCCGGCAGGGCCGCCTGATCCGCCCGGGGCAGCACCGCAAGAGCCTGCTCCCGTTTCTTCGCCTAGCCCGCTCTTTGCACGGGAAGCCTGCCCTTGGCTCTTCGCTTTTACATAAAATTTATTATGTAATTAAAACCTGCACCTTTGCATATGCGTCTCTCACGGGCTATTGCTCATGTGAAAAGGCATCGCCAAAAGGCCTTTAAACTCTTTTCACCCAAGCTCAATTGACCTTTTAATGACTCGCTCACCTCAGCACGTTTGCAGAGCATGTTATGAATGCTGCTCATTTCAGCATCGTATTATATATAGTCTCAATAACGGTCATATTCATCGCCGAGTCCTTTTTGCTGAAGGTCGCAATAAAATTTTCATACGGAAGCCAGCCGGAGCTTTGATAGTCATAAAGCTTGTTTTTTGATAGTCATAAAGCTTGTTTATCGTGTTGCCGTAGTACTCCCGGTTATCCATCATACCGAAATGCTCCCATATTATCATTCGCCCGTCAGATGGTCTCACTATTGTAAAATCCGGCGCTACCGTTCTGTATTCCAAATCCATCGATCGATCATAAACATAATCCACGCCCTTCATCTCAAGAAATGTCCCGATAACAAGCTCCGCTTTAGAGCGAACCACCACACCTGCAGGCGTAACATGTATCCTTTCATTGTTGAGAAAGCCTCCGCTCTCGGTCACATCCTCGGCTCTGCCGGGTTTTAGCATAAAATCGCATAGCCTGAAGCCTTTGCCTATGTTTGTTTCCAGCTCGTGCAATGTCCTGTCCCCAAAGATCCACTCCTCTGTATTCATATTGCAATCTATCCAAAAGCTGAATAGTCTCTTCTATGCATTTCAGCATCATGTTATCCGGCTTCTTTTCAAGCAGCATCGAAACAAGCAGCGGATCTCTCATGCCCAAATACTTCTTTTCCCCATTTTTATTTATGTATGGGCGATGCTTTCCATGCTGAAATTTAAAAGATATCTCTCCTTCAGGGTGACGTTTTGACCTCTTCCTGTACTGTTTTTTCAAATCCTCATAAAGCTTCTTTTCCAGCAATATTTCCTTGTTGCTTATCATTTCTTTCCCCCTCTTCTAATCTCATAACCATACCCTCCTGAGCTCTTTTATTTCCCCCTCCTGCAAAATTTGTTTTCTTGACGTCCTTGATTGTATCACATGCTTGTCTTTCTTTCTTGATTTCCATTTTGTTCCATTTTGTTTGCTGTTTCAAGAATTAATTTTTGCTTTAATGTGGTTTTCATCCAAAGCGCACTTGTAGCGGCTCTCCGGGTGAAACATCATAAAATATGTGCCGCAAAAAAAGAAGCACCTTAACCGTGTGCCGATAAGACAGTAATTTGAAGAAATTGTGAAATTGGCATCTGTCAAACAGGATTGGACAACAAACAGACGGCATTCAACTTCGGTTGGGTGCCGTCTGTTTTTGTTCATTTTAAGGTTGAAAATCGCGTGTTTTTTGCCTTGTAAGGCAACGATAAAGACATGAATAAATAGAGATGATTTCTTAGTGTTAAATTTCTCTCAAACGACGGATTACGACATAATGAACACAGATTGTTTGTAGGAAAAGTTACTTTTCAATGTGGCGAATTTCGATAAATCTATTGAGAATTGCACGCTTGATGTGCTATAATGTGTGTACACACTATTCAGGAGGTGCAGCATGGCTATACCGAGGCTGAAAAAGCAGGATATCATTGATGCTCTAAACTTTATTGATGAGAATGGAGTACCCGAGCATAATATGAGCACCAAGTATGTTCTAGTGTCTGAAAGCGGGAAAAAGTATCCACCAAAGTATGTTGTGGCTGTGGCTGACCATTTGGCAAACGGTGCAGATATTTCAACCGAACCTTTTAATAGTGTTGATGCAAAAAACTATCTGGAAAGCCAAGGATTCACCATTGAAATGAAACAGCAGGAAAAATTTGAGCTGTCCATTACTGCCGATCGTGTAGAATCAACAGACGAACGCTTTACAATGGACAACCTGAGTCTTGGGGATAACTATAAGCCTCTGGATGTCTATTTCGAAAGAGCAAACGGGGATATAATCAAGCGGGCCTACAGCAAAGGGGAAAGACGAAATTCCAATCAAACCATGCCGCGTATTGCCTGTCAGGTATTCGAGAAGCAGCTTGCCGCTTTATCAGTTGAGGATAAGGAGAGTTTTCCTGTCTGCAAGTACAACCCAGACAGCGAAGTAATCAGAGGTATCTTCGCAAGTATTGACGAATTCAAAAAGTACCGTAATACGATAGAGTATCTGACATACGGTTATGGTAATGGTCGTCAGTTCGTTATCTATTGCTGGAATATTTTTTCTACAATTCTCTTCGTTCAGGAGTGCTTGAAACGATTCGGCGAGCCAAGTGATCAATTTATATTGACATACCGCGAGAAGGACGAAAAAGAGACTGTAGCAACGGAAACAGAAGATCCTGTTAAAGAGGAACTAGTTCAGCAGTCCAACGGCTATCGAAACCCCTTCTCAGCAATGTTGATTGAATCGAAAAACCTGATTTTCAGAGGTGCGCCCGGTACCGGAAAATCCTACCTTGCTAAGGAAATCGCTACGGATATTATCAGCAATGGCTACTTCGATGATTACACACTACTTACTGAGGAGCAGAAAAAGCAGGTGGAGTTTGTCCAATTCCATCCGAGCTATGATTACTCTGATTTTGTTGAAGGGCTCAGGCCAAAGCTCAATGACGATGGGACGATGGGCTTTGAATTGCAGGATGGCATTTTTAAGAAGTTTGTTGCCCGTGCTAGAAAGAACTATGAGGACTCGCAAAAATCCAAAGAAATAGTGGAAAAGGAAGTCTCGGTTCAGGAATCATTGACAGAATTTTTCTCCGGTGTCGAGTTTGGTGTTGACACATTTAAGACGATCAACGGAAACGAATTTACCATTACCGGTGTGGATGATGGGCATATCAATATTTTCATTCCGGGAAACGCAACTGTCAACAGGCTTTCACTGAATTTGGATGAAGTTAGAAAAATGCTTGAATCCGGGCAAAAGTTTGAAAAAATAAAGGATATTACGACCTTTTTTGGAAAGACTTTTGCTACACAGGGCTATTCTTATGATTTTGCTATCTACAAGGCTATCAGATCCAAGAAAATCACGGCTTCAAAAGCAAAGGCGAAACAGGAAGAATTAAAAAAATACATATTCATCATTGATGAGATCAACCGGGGCGAGATCTCAAAAATATTCGGTGAACTGTTTTTTGCGATAGACCCCGGTTATCGCGGCAAAGCTGGAGAAATCTCCACGCAGTATTCCAATCTACATTCTGATCCTGATGAAAAGTTCTATATTCCCGAAAATGTCTATATCATTGGCACTATGAACGATATTGACCGCTCAGTGGACAGCTTTGATTTTGCCATGCGTCGTCGCTTCCGTTTTGTAGAACTCAGAGCAGATGAGCGACTTGAGATGCTTGCATCATTGGAAAACGAAGAATTGGAAGCTGAGGCAATCAGGAGAATGACTGCACTCAATAAAGAGATTGCGGCTGTTGAGGACTTGAACGAAAATTACCAAATTGGCGCATCTTACTTCCTGAAACTAAGAACGCTTGATTTTGACCAGATTTGGACTGATTATCTACAACCGCTCTTACAGGAATATATTCAGGGAATGTATGACGAGAAAAGTCTTATGAATCGGTTTGCAAGAGCATACGGTTATCAAGAGCCTGCCCGAGGTGATTCGGATGAAGCTACTCAAGATCAAGGATAACTCACAACCGAAAAAAATTGCTTTTTCCCCAATAGGAAAGCTGACGGGCAAAATTGCCGATAAAACATTGGGGCAGCTTGAGCGTGAAGGGGTATTCGTATTCCCTGAAATTATAAAAGATGCAGAGGATATAACGCAAGAGCAGATGCTCCTACAAAGTGTTAACGATACCTATCGTTCTGGCAATGTGATGGGCTTTCTTGGCTACGGTGATGAGCGGCTAATTATCGAATCACGATTTTGCAGAGATGGTGAGGATTACTTTTTCCAGTATCTTTTGGACAAGGTTCTGGACTTCCCAAACATTGTGGATTTGGAATCAGATGCCAATCAAGATAATCGGTTGTTCAATTTTTTGCTGTTCCTTTTTCCGCATTATCTAAAGGCTGCGATGCGAAAAGGCTTGTTTAAGAAGTATATCCACCGCGGATATAATGACGGAAATGTGAAAGGTGCCATTGATGTCGCAAGGCATATAAAGTTGAACACCCCATTTGTAGGAAATGTTGCATATAGTCAGCGTGAGTTTTCTTACGATAACAGTCTGATGGAGTTGGTGCGGCATACCATTGAGTTTATCAAAAGAAAGCCTTATTGGGGCAAACTCCTTGTCAAAGTAAAAGATGAGGTAAAACTTGTAATAGACGCAACTCCGGGATATGCACCGTATAACCAGCAAAAAATTATTGAGCAGAATAAAAATAACGCTGTCCGCCATGCTTATTTTCGGGAGTATTCCGCTTTGCAGAGATTATGTCTTTTGATCCTTCAACATCAGAAACATCAAATCGGTCTGGGGTCAAGACAGATATACGGCATACTGTTTGACGGTGCATGGCTGTGGGAAGAATATATCAACTCGCTTATCGGGGATATCTTCTACCATCCGATGAATAAGAGCGGCAAAGGTGCTCAGAGACTGTTTAATGGAAATGTTGGACTTATCTATCCTGATTTCATCAGCCGAGATAGCAAGATGCGGCTCATTGCAGACGCTAAATATAAGCCGATTGACAACATCGGCAATCGGGACTATTTGCAGGTGCTTGCCTATATGTTCCGCTTTGATGCGAAATCTGGTTATTACCTCTATCCCGAAGCAGAAGGCTATGAAGATCTGAAGCTGTGGATGAACTGTGGCTCGACCTATGAGGCAAATGTTATGCCGCGTAACGATATCAGCGTTACTAAGCATGGATTAAAAATCCCCGTAGATGCAAAGGATTATTCAGAGTTTATCGCAAGATTAAAGATTCAAGAACAGGAATTTAGAAGCGTGTTTTTCTCAAAATAATCTGCTAGAATAAAGAGGAATTCCAATGTCAGATAACAGAAATCGCAAAAGACCGATACAGGTTAAATTTTTTGTAAATGCCACAGAACTTGAATTGATAAAAAGCCGGATGACTGATTTAGGGATGGACAATCTTAGTGCCTATCTTCGTAGCACGGCGCTTGGAGGAACTTATGAAAATCAGAAAGCGGGCGACAGTACGGAAACGAAAACGAACAACTGAAAATTAAATTATTCAGCACCCGTGGTGCGCAGCCAATTTCTCTGAAATTGTTGAAGGGTTTGGGGTGTTCCCCAACAAGAAAGCACGCAAGTGGGTACCGCCGTACCCTGCTTGCCAGATATGAAAATCGCAGTGTGTACATACACCTGCTGTGCTTGCTATTCTCCGCTTCCCCATAATAGCAAGTGCCATTTTCAAGTGGAAATTGGCGACAACCGCCGCCTTGGCTGCCAAAAAGCGAAACGGGCGGGCGCTGTCAATGGCGGCGTGAGCCGTTCATCTTGACCATTGACGGCGGCCGGCTGTTTTGCTATCCGCAGGGTTTGAATGGAATCGAATGAAAGAAAAGGAGGCGCAGCCTAATGAGCAAAAAGGGTAACGATGATGAAATCATTGAGCTGACCGAGGATGAGCTTTCCGAGATTTTAGGGGACGATGATTTTGACAGTGAAGGCGGATTTGACGAAATCCCAACTTTCCAATTTTCCAATTCAGACCCTTACGCCAAAGTTACGCCCCGATCCGAGGATGCACCTAAGCGTGATTTTTCCTTTGATGAAAACGGAAATATCGTGGTTAAGAATCCGTCGGCGTTTTGGCTTCCCGATGTAAAAATCGTAGAGGTTATCGGCGGTACTGAATACACGGTGACAGGCAGCTATGACGGTGAGGAAAGGCTCAACCGAAAGCTCAAACGCATTATGGAGCAGAACGCTGCCGATGATGAAAATGATATCACGGAGGATGGCGAATGACAAACGGCACCTCTTTTGATATAACCCAAGAATCCAATCCTGTTCAGACAGTTGCCCCTACCGACAAGGAGGCTAATGATATGTTGAGGGCAACAGAAAAAATTACCGCATTGTATTGCAGACTTTCACAGGAGGATGCGCTGAATGGGGAGAGTAACTCCATAACCAATCAAAGGCGTATCCTCGAAGCATACGCCCGTGAGCACCGCTTCACAAACCTCGCGTTTTTCGTGGATGATGGATATAGTGGGACCGATTTCAACCGTCCCGGCATACAGAAATTGCTGGCGGAAGCGGAGGCAGACAGGGTGTCCACCATCATTGTCAAAGACCTCAGCCGCTTTTCACGAAACTCCGCTATGGCGGGTATGTTTATCAATTTCACTTTTGCCGAGCATGGCGTCCGCTTCATTGCAATCAATGATAACTACGACACGATCGATCCCAACAGCATCGACAACGATTTTGCCGGAATCCGGAACTGGTTCAACGAATTTTATGCGCGGGATACCAGCCGCAAAATCCGTGCAGTCAACAAGGCAAAAGGCGAGCGAGGCGAACGACTGACAACGAATGTCCCGTATGGATACAAAAAGAATCCCGATGACCCGAAGAAGTGGATTGTGGACGAGGAAGCGGCACGGATTGTCAAAAGGATTTTTGCGCTCTGCATGGAGGGCAAAGGTCCGAGCCAAATTGCCGCACAGCTTGAAAAAGAGCAGGTACTCAACCCCACTGCCTACAAACAGCGGCAGGGGCGCAAAACACCGCATCAGACACCAGAGAACGAATATCGCTGGCATGAGAGCACCGTCGCCTATATTCTCGAATACAGGGAATATACCGGCTGCACGGTCAACTTCAAGACCTACACCAACTCTATTTGGGACAAGAAGCAGCGGGACACCCCAGAGGAAAACAGGAAGGTTTTTGAAAACACCCATCCGGCGATCATTCCTGTGGAAGTGTTTGATAAGGTGCAGGAAATCCGGCAGCAACGCCATCGCAGAACGGCAACGGGCAAGAGCAATATGTTCTCTTGTCTCGTGTTCTGCAATGACTGCAAACAGAAGCTGTACTACTCTACCACAAGCTACTTTGAAAAGCGGCAGGACTTCTTTATTTGTTCCACCCATCGGGCAAACAAGGACAAGTGCAGTGGGCACTATATCCGCGCCGTTGTGCTGGAACAGCAGGTCTGGAAACACATCCAGGAGGTTATCTCGGTAGTCACCCGCTACGAGGCTTACTTCCGTGCAGAGATGGAACAGAGGCTCCGTGTCCAGAGTGAAGAAACGATACGGATACATAAAAAGCGGTTAGCGCAGGCTGAGAAACGCATCAGCGAGTTAGACCGCCTTTTCATCCGTATTCACGAGGATAATGTAGCTGGACGGCTCGATGACGAGAAATTTGCCATGATGAGCACGAACTACACCCAGGAGCAAGCCGACCTCAAAACAGAAGCTAAAAGTCTGCAACAGGAAATTCAGGAACAGGAACGACAGGCAGAGAACTTAGAGCAGTTTATCTATCGAGTACACAAAAACAGCACCCTCACGGAGTTGACCCCATATGCGCTCAGGGAGCTTGTGAAGGCGGTTTATGTGGAAGCACCGGACAAGTCCAGCGGGAAAAGAAAGCAGAAGATTCACATCTCGTATGACCTTATCGGCTTTATCCCCGTGGATGTGCTGTTAAAAGCGGAACAGGCATGACCGAAATCATGCCTGTTCCAAAAAGTTTTAATATTACTGTCTTACCAGCAGGGGGCTTTTCAGATGCTTCTTTTTGACTCTATATTATATATATCTCCGCTGCATATGTCTTCAATACACATGTCTCCACTGCGCTCAAGGCTTCATTTTGCTTTTTCTAATCTCAGCCATATGATATATTAGTTTCGGCTGTAATTATTCTCCGCTGTGGTTAGTTTCCGTTTTGATTAGTCTCCGCTGCGTCCGCAGTGCGTATTATTCCTCAGTTATGATCACTTTCTTCATTTTCTGCGCCTTCTTAGGTTTATCCATCATGTCTCTGTCCTGCATAACGATGGTATCGGCAGCTTCCATGCCCTCGATGATCTTTCCGAAGGCTGCATACTGCCCGTCCAGATGCGGTGCATCGGCAACCATGATGAAGAACTGCGAGCCTGCCGAATCAGGCATCATGGATCTTGCCATGGAAAGCACGCCTCGTGTGTGCTTCAGATCGTTCTGAAAGCCGTTGCTGCTGAATTCGCCCTTGATGCTCCAACCCGGGCCGCCTGTACCGTTGCCCTTAGGACAGCCGCCCTGGATCATGAATCCCGGAATTACTCTGTGGAAAATCAGTCCGTCATAAAATCCGTCGTTTACCAGCTTTTCAAAGTTTTCAACTGTTTCAGGTGCGATTTCAGGGTAGAGCTCGCCCTTCATGATATCGCCGTTTTCCATCTCGATGATTACATATTTCATCCTAATTTCCTCCTGTCGATTTTTAAATTATAATTTTTAACGTGTTTTAAAAACGTTGCAGTCAATGTAGCCTCTTTCGTGCATACCCCAGAATTCATCTCTCAGATATTCCGGATAGAGGTTCTCTATGGCGATGATTTCCTTGCGGTTCATAAACCTCACCTCTCTCAGCACCTGGCCGTTTTCGTCAAACTCAGGGTCCTCCCCCAGGTGAAGAGATCCTCCGGTGACCTTGGCCAGAAAGAACTGAACGAATCTCTGCCCCCGCTCCGAGACCTCCTCCACATGCCATACGAGCCTGCCGATCTCAACGACGAGCCCGGTTTCCTCCATGACTTCCCTGGCTGCGGCCTCCCTTGCGCCTTCGCCCTCTTCTATCATGCCTCCCGGCACCATCCATATGTCCCTGCCTTCATGGTGCTGCTTTACCAGCAGCATCCTGTCACCTTCATCTAAAATTATAGCTCTTACTCCGCCTATCCACATAACAAAGCTCCTGCAATTCCCATAATTATCATGACTCTTATGGGCCTCATCTTGAACAAACCTACCAGCAGTACTGTCACTGCAAAAATACATACGGGTAATATGTTAAAATACTCAAGCCCCATGGCAAAAAGCTTTTCGGAAATCAACGGCCCCTTGACCAGCACCGTTTCGCTGACGAAAATCGCCGCTGTTCCGATGAGGGCAACGGTGACAGGTCTTATACCTGTCATTGCACCCTGGATTCCCTTACTGTCATTGAATCTCTGTATGAACTTGAATACTATTATCATGAGAATGAAAGCCGGCAGGCAAACTCCCAGCGTGGCCACCATGGCCCCCGGTATGCCTGCATAGTTGAAGCCGACATACGTTGCCGCATTTACCGCCATAGGTCCCGGCGTCACCTGGGAAAGCGCCACAAGGTTGGAAAACTCCTGGCTGCTCATTATCCCAAAGGTCTGAACGCTCTGGAAAATCAACGGCAGCATGGCAAGACCGCCCCCAAACCCGAACAAGCCTATCTTAAAGAATATGGTGAAAAGGTATGCGTACATCATCTTTTCACCTCCCCGCCACGTCCGGGCGATTTCATCTTTTTATTTTTTTCTTCATGCAAAGCGCAGTCGCTCATATCTGCTTCGGGCTTCACATTCTCTTGCAAAGCGCAGTCGTTCATATTTGACACAGTATTTGCGGCTTCGCATGGCTCATCGTCTGCTTCGCTCGCTTCGGCCTTCTCGAAATCTGCCATATCCGTCTCCGGTTTTGCGGCTTTTTCCTGCATTTTCAGCCTCACCGTATTGTACACGATACCGATAACAGCTCCTGCCAGTATCACCCATACGACGCTTATGCCCGTCAATATGATCACGACAAAGGCTGCCGCCGCCATCAGCCAAGAAAACCACGACTTGAGGATGGTTTTTCCCAATCTTATCACGGTAACGAGGATTAGTCCGCACACTGCAGCCTTTATGCCTGTGAATGCCCCTTGAACATAAGTATTCTCACCTATGTTCTCCAACAGCGTCACCACAAGAATTATAATCACAAAGGACGGCGTCACCACTCCCAGCGTCGACGACAGAGCGCCTCTAAGGCCTCTCAGCCGCATTCCGATATATGTCGCTGCGTTTATGGCAATGACTCCGGGCAGAGCCTGACTCACTGCTATACAATCGATCATCTCCTCCTTGCCCATCCACTTCTTATCCTCGACCACCACATACTGCAGCTGAGGTATCATTGCCATACCTCCGCCTATCGTAACGATGCCTATCTTGAGAAATTCCCAGAACAGGCTCAGACATATCCTGCCGCTCCTGCCGTCGGTTTTTTCATTATTCGCTTTTCCCTTTAGGAAGTCTTTCATCTGTCTTCACCTTTGCAAGATTCCAGTCGAATTTGACGCACACCAGCCTTATCACGAGAGTCGCCCCGAAGCATATATACATGGCCGGATCCTCCCCCAGATAAGGATAGGCTATCAGAAACGCCACTGCACCTGCCAGACTGGCTGTCGCATATACCTCTTTCTTGAAGACAAAAGGTATCTCTCTGGCAAACATATCCCGGATCACGCCTCCGCCTGTTCCCGTAAGAAGCGCCAGCGTTATCACAACGAAGGGCGTATACACATCGTTGTTGAGCGCCGCCTCTGCTCCTATGGCAGTAAATGCCGCCAGACCAACAGCGTCAAATATAACCACCAGGGAGTGTATCTTTTTCACCCACTTGTAGAACATTATCACCACTGCAGCCGTTACTATGCATATCACGATGTATGTGGGATCTGACAGAGCCACCGGCAGCGGAAGATTTATGATTATGTCACGTATTATTCCTCCGCCAACAGCTGTCACTATTGCCAGAAGCACTATCCCATAGTAGTCAAGTTTTTTCTCTATTGCAACAAGGGCACCGGAGACTGCGAAAGCCACGGTGCCGATGAGTTCCATCAAAGAAATAAAGTTCATTTATTATTCCCCTGCTTCTTCTGTTTCCCTGCGTCTTATGATGTTTTTCACTAAAGCTGCCGACTTATTTTTCCTCATTTATTATGCTGACAGCAGCTGATATTGCTTCCTCAACGCCGAGCTCTGTCTTATCCGCATCGCGTCTCAGCTTGTATTCGACGATACCGTCTGCAGCGCCTCTTCCCACGGTGATTCTCACAGGTATGCCCAGAAGATCTGCATCCTTGAATTTTACACCGGGACGTTCCTTTCTGTCATCCAGAAGGACCTCTGCGCCTTCCTTTGCAAGTCTGTCATATATTTCCTCAGCCAGCGCAGCCTGCACCTCGTCGTCAGGCTTCATCACAGTGATTATCACATGGTACGGTGCAACCGCCATAGGCCAGATTATGCCGTTTTCATCATGATACTGCTCCACTATGGCCGCCAGCGTTCTCGTCACGCCTATACCGTAGCAGCCCATTACGATCAGCTGATCCTGCATATTCTCGTCCTTGTAGTAGGCTCCCATGGACTTGCTGTACTTTGTACCAAGCTTGAAGACCTGGCCCACCTCGATACCTCTGGCATGCTTTACAGGAGCACCGCACACAGGACAAGGATCGCCCTCTGCCAGTACCTTGATGTCGGTAACTATATCTCCCCGGTAGTCTCTGCCGTAGTTGACATTCAGAGTATGGAAGTCCTCCCTGTTTGCTCCTGCACACAGATTCTTCATTCCCGTAAGCTCACTGTCCACTACGATCCTGCAGTCGTGAAGTCCCACAGGTCCGGTGAAGCCTCCTACGCAGCCGCAGGCAGCTCCCATTTTCGCCTCATCTGCAAATTCGATGGAATGTTCAGGGATTCCCAGTGCATTTATGAGCTTCGTCATGTTCAGCTCTCTGTCGCCTCTTACGAAGGCAGCAACGTATCCGTTTTCCTTGCCCTCCTCATCGTAGGTCACGAAGAGCAGAGCCTTCATAGTCTGTGACTTTTCAAGTCCGAGAAAATCCGCCACCTCTTCTATAGTCTTGGTTCCCGGAGTATTTACATCCTCCATAGGGAGAGCTTCAACACCCTCCTGAGGCTTGTCGTCTACGCATGCAGCTCTTTCCGTGGTTGCAGCCATGGAGCAGCCCTCGCAGTATACAATCTCGCTCTCGCCAACCTCCGAAAGCGCTGTGAACTCGTGGGAATTGCTCCCTCCTATAGCTCCGGAATCTGCCTCTACAGGTCTGAAGGTGAGACCGCATTTTGTAAAGATTCTGTCGTAGGCATCGTACATTTCCTTATAGCTCTCATCAAGGCCCGCCTCGTCTCTGTCAAAGGAATATGCATCCTTCATGATGAATTCCCTGCTCCTCATCAGACCGAATCTAGGTCTTGCTTCATCTCTGTACTTTGTCTGTATCTGATACAGGTTCAGAGGCAGCTGTCTGTATGATGAAACGTCATTTCTCACGATATCAGTAAAGATCTCCTCATGAGTAGGTCCGAGACAGAATTCTCTGCCGTTTCTGTCCTTGAGTCTCCATAGCTCCGGACCGTATGCAAACCATCTGCCTGACTCCTCCCACAGCTCTGCAGGCTGCACAGCCGACATATGGATTTCCTGTCCGCCTGCCGCATCCATCTCTTTTCTGATTATGTCCTCTATCTTCCTTATGGATCTCCAGCCCAGCGGCATGAAGCCGTACACTCCCGATACAAGCTTTCTTATCATGCCTGTTCTCAGAAGCAGTATATGACTTGGGATCTCAGCTTCGTTGGGAACCTCTCTCAAGGTTTTCAAATGCATTTTAGATAGTTTCATTGATATGTCTCCTTACCTGTATATGGAACACACCGCTTCAGCAGCGATTCCCTCCTTGCGGCCCACAAAACCAAGCCGCTCGGTGGTTGTCCCTTTTATATTTATTCTGTTCTTTTCAAGCCTCAAAATATGGGCTATGTTGTCTCTCATCTCTTCAATATGCGGTGCTATTTTCGGCGCCTGAGCGATGACCGTCACATCTACGTTCCCTATGGAATAGCCCTCCTCCGCCAGCAGTGACGCCACATGCTCCAGCAGCTTCATGCTGGAAATCCCTCTGTATCTCTCGTCAGTATCGGGAAAATGTCTTCCGATATCTCCAAGAGCTGCCGCTCCCAGCATGGCATCCATCAGCGCATGTATCAGCACATCGGCATCCGAATGGCCTGCAAGCCCCATATCATACGGGATATCCACGCCGCCCAGTATGAGCCGCCTGCCTTCTTCAAATTTATGTACGTCGAAGCCTGTTCCAACTCTGTTTTCCATAGGAAGATCCTCTCTGGTGGTTATCTTGATATTGGAATAATCCCCTGCTACCATGACGATCTTCATGCCGTACAGCTCCGCCACGGAAGCATCGTCCGTGCCGCGAAATCCCTCTGCATACGCCTTTTCATAGGCATGCAAAAGCTCAGTAAATCCGAAGCCCTGAGGTGTCTGTACTGCAAAGAGGCGGCTGCGGTCCATCGCCCGGCTCTCTGCCGGGCTGTCGGAGCTTTCATGCGCCTCCGGCGTTTTTCCGTCTGCGGCGGAGCCTTCCGCTTGCCTTATGCTGTCCTTTACAGGCACGCATGCCACGGCTGCACCGTGTTTTGCAGCAGCTTCTATCACCCTGCCAACGACTTCTCTTCCTGCAAAGGGGCGCGCTCCGTCATGAATGAGAACGTACTCCGTATCGGGACATCTTTTTTTCACTTCCGTAAGGCCGTTGTATACGGAATCCTGACGCTCAGCTCCTCCTGCCACCACAGCCCTTACCTTGCCGATGGAGTATTCCTCCGCAAGGCTGCTGCATCTGTCAATATATTCATTGCCCGTAACTATGAAGATGTCGTCTATTTCATCCATCGCCTCAAATATACGAAGAGTCTTCACAAGTATCGGCTCCCCGCCGAGGCTGAGAAACTGCTTGGGCACAGACCCGCCCAGACGGCTTCCCCTGCCTGCCGCAGCTACTATTACTGCCAGCCTTTTATCATCATACATTTTCGTGTCACCTATTTATCCCTGACGGCTTTGCGAAAATCATCCTGCCTGCGGCAGTCTGAAGAACGCTGGTAACAGTAACCTTTATCGTCTGACCGATATATTTCTTGCCCTCTTCAACGACTATCATGGTGCCGTCGTCGAGATATGCCACAGCCTGATTGTTTTCCTTTCCTTCCTTTACCAGAGAAAGTATCATTTCCTCGCCCGGAAGCACAACAGGCTTGAGAGTATTTGCCAGCTCGTTGATGTTCAGCACATCTACGCCCTTGATCGACGCCACCTTGTTGAGGTTGAAATCGTTGGTAACCACCTTGCCGTTCATCATATGAGCCAGCTTCAGCAGCTTGGCATCCACCTCAGGGATGTCTTCAAGGCCTTTGTCTGCAACAGTGTTGTAGATATCTATTCCGTATTCCGTCTGAATCTTGTTGAGTATATCAAGGCCTCTTCTTCCCCTGTTTCTCTTGAGAGCGTCAGAGGAATCTGCAATATGTCTCAGCTCCACCAGTACGAATTCCGGAATCACTATAGGGCCTTCGATAAATCCTGTTTTCATGATGTCGGCTATCCTGCCGTCGATGATTACGCTGGTGTCGAATATCTTAGGCGTAGCATCGGACTTAACCTTGTTGCCCTTGCCCCCGACAGATGATATCTTCTTCGACATGAGCCATGAATTCTTTATATCCTTGCCCTTTCTTGTAGCGATAACGATGCCGATGTATCCCAGGATGACGTAGGTAATAATATTGAGGATAACGTCAAGATAAGGGATCTTTATGCCCACATAGATCTGGCTTATCAGAAAGGCGATAATAAGCCCTGCGATAAGACCCACTGTCCCAAGAACCAGATCGTTGGCAGACATCTTCTGCAGATCGGTTTCGATACCATTGGCTACTTTTTTACCCTGATTTTTAAGGACCGGTGTAAGCCTGAAAAAAATTAATCCAAAAATAATTACGAAAAACGCGGCTATACATATCTCCTCGCCTGTGGAGAATTCAACTATGTCCCCATGGCCTGAAAGAGTTATGAAAAACCTAGACAACAGGAAAACACCATATCCCACTATTCCACCGGCAATAGTCAATGCAGTTCTAACCAGCTTTGTCAGCACATCCAATACCTCCTTTCTTCAGTTTTTATGCGGCTCCAATGGCCTTTTCTATGAGCTCCAGAGCTTCCTCCTCGCTGAGATCCTCCACCAGCATCACCTCGCTCAGAAGTATGCGTCTGGCATTGGTCAGCATTTTCTTCTCCCCGGCAGACAGCTTCTTTTCGCGATCTATCCTCGTGAGATTTCTCACTATCTCCGCTGTGATCTCTATATTGCCGGTCTTGAGCTTGTCCATGTTTTCTCTCTGGCGCTTGTTCCAGTTATCAGCCATCCTCGTGGATTCACGGCCCAATATGTCCATGGCTTCCTTCAGCTCCTGGGACGACACTATGGGACGGACGCCTATCTTGTCGCAATTTTCCACAGGCAGCATAAGCCCCATATCTCCACAGGAGATATTAAGGATATAGTAGTCCCTGATCTCACCGAGTATTTCTCTGGATTCGATCTTGTCTATTATCCCAGCTCCATGCATGGGATATACTATTTTATCCCCGATCTTATACATGCTGGACCTCCGATCCATATTTAGCCACACTTATCTATAAGTATATCACAAAATCTGTACCCAGCCAACATATTGTGATATAATGATTGCAAATTGATTTGTATTGTATGGTTGCGCCAATGCAGCTATTGGAATGGCTTCAGCCGCATAACATTTACATGTTCATGTATTACAATTCACATGTTATTCACATACATTACATACCGAAGTTCTATTCTTGATGTATGAAACAATTTCTAAAGGAGGAGAAACATGGCTAAAATATTGGTTGCCGATGATGAGCAGAAAATAAGAGAGGTCATCAGAGAATACTCGGAATTCAACGGGCACGAGGTTACAGAGGCGGCAGACGGCATGACGGCTCTCGGTCTTTGCAAGCTCAACGATTACGATCTTATCATCATGGATATCATGATGCCTAAGCTGGACGGCTTCTCCACATGCAAGGAGATAAAGAAAATAAAGGATATACCTATCATCATGCTCAGCGCCAGAAGCGAGGAATACGACAAGCTTTTCGGCTTCGAGCTGGGAATAGATGATTACGTTGTCAAGCCTTTCAGCCCCAAGGAGCTGATGGCTAGAGTAAACGCCGTTCTCGCCAGAAACAACGCGGCTGAAAGACCTGCCGACAAGGTCATGGCATTTGACGGTCTGGAAATAAACATCCCTGCAAGGACGGTTCTTGTGGATGGAGAAAAGGTGGATCTGACGCCTAAGGAATACGACCTTCTTTTCTATCTTGTGGAAAACAAGAACATTGCCCTTTCCAGAGACAAGCTGCTTTCGGATATCTGGGGGTATGACTTCTTCGGAGACGACAGGACAATAGATACTCATATCAAGAATCTGAGAAACAATCTCGGAAAATACAGAGATTTTATAGTTACGCTGCGAGGGGTAGGGTATAAATTTGACGCTTAGGATAGATTACAAAAGTATAAAATTCAAAACATGGCTTTACTTCATTCTCTTTGCGGGCTTTCTGATGCTCCTGCTGTGGGTCCTTCAGGTATTGTTCCTCAACAATTTTTACGACGTTATGAAGGACGAGCAGACTAAGCGCGTCGCAAAAACCATCGCAGACGATTATCAGAAGAAGAGCAATATTAAGTTCCTGAAATCCGTGGACGCCATTTCCAATTCCAACGATATGTTCATATACGTTGTGTCTTATGATGGCAAGACCATGTATTTCAAGCCTTCGGAAGATGCCACCAGCGCACAGTATTACGCTGATCAAATCGAGACCATCAACAAGGCGCTGCTGAAAAAGAACAGCGATTCAGCGTATCTCAGGATAAAGAGCCCCGATGAATCCAAGGACGTTCTGGCATACGGAGCCGTCCTCACAGCCAGCGGCAAGTCGCCTATGATGGTGTATATCTTCTCGCCGCTGTGGCCGCTGTCATCCACGATAAATATCCTGACAAATCAGCTGGTATACGTGACCTTCATATCGCTTCTGGTGGCGTGTCTGCTTTCCTTCTATCTTTCCATAAGGATCACGCGGCCGATACGTACCATCACCCGATCTGCGGAAAGGCTGGGTAACGGAGAGTACGGCATATTGTTCAGAGGCGGTCATTACACAGAGATAAACAATCTGGCAGATACCCTCACGCGGGCATCCATTGAGCTGGAAAAATCCGATATGCTGCAGAAGGATCTCATAGCCAACGTCTCCCACGACCTTCGTACGCCTCTCACCATGATAAAGTCGTATGCCGAAATGATAAACGATCTTTCGGGAGACAACCCGGAGAAGAGAGCACAGCATCTGAAGGTCATAATAGACGAGACGGACAGGCTCAACGCCCTGGTAGGCGACCTTCTTTCCATATCCAGGATGCAGTCAGGAAAGATGGTTCTGGATCGCAACAATTTCAACCTCACCAGCGCCATCGAAAGCATAGTCAATACGTATAAGATCATGGAAATGGAAAATGGCTACACCCTCAATTTCAACTGCAGGGTGAACTTCATAGTAAACGGCGACGAGGAAAAGATAAAGCAGGTGGTGGCAAACCTCCTGACCAACGCCATAAAATTTGCCGGCGAAGATAAAATGGTGAATATCACGCTGAAGAGACGCGGCAAGGTGGTTCTTTGCAGAGTGGAGGACCACGGAAAGGGCATTGCGCCCGAAGAGCTGGATCACGTATGGGAAAGATATTACAGAGCCAGCAGCAACATGGTTCGTCCTGCCGAGGGCTCAGGTCTGGGGCTTTCCATCGTCAAGGAGATCCTCACCCTCCATAAATCCGACTTCGGCGTTGAGAGCAACGTAGGAAAAGGCTCCACCTTCTGGTTCGAGCTTCCTTATATAAAGGCTGAAAGGCATGCGTGACAGCGCTTGAAATATTTCAAGCAAGGATCGGGCAGAGGTCAGGCGCTACGCCGATGGCAGCCTTGCACCTGGCAGCCTTGCTTTAACACATACAATCTGAAAGGTACCTGATAAAAATGAGCGACAATATCAATTCAAAATGCATCATCGACTGCGATTTTCACACCCATACAGGGTTTTCGGACGATTGCGACATCCCAATGGATGAAATGCTGGAAGCGGCCATGGCGAAGGGCATAAAGACGCTGGCCGTAACTGACCACTACGATCCCGGCTATCCCGACCCCGAATTTCCCTTCCTCATAGACTTCGACGGATATCACAAGGCTTTGCAGGAGGCCAGGAAGAAATACGATGGTAAGATGGAAATAATCACAGGTCTTGAGGTTGGAATAATGCACGACCAGTTCGACGAGACCTTGAAGCAGCTGGAAAGACATTCCTATGATTTCATCATAGGCTCATTCCACTGTCATCGCGGCATAGATCTCTATACTTATGACTACAGCGATGTTGACGGACCTGCGCTGCTGGAGGATTTCTACACTTACATGTACGAATGTCTCAGCCAATACGACAACTACGACATCATCGGTCACTTCAGCATTCTGGACAGGTACATAGGACAGCTGTACGATTACAGTCCCTTCGAGGACGTCATCGATGAGGTCCTCAGTCTTCTTGTTTCAAAGGGCAAGGGACTGGAAATCAATACCTCCAGCTTCAAGTACGGCACTGGAACATGGCTTCCGCGGGAATCGATCCTGAGACGCTACCATCAGCTGGGCGGCGAAATACTGACCTTCGGCTCAGATGCCCACAATCCTGCGTATTATCAGGATCATTTCAACGATGCAGCGGAAATGGCAAAGAGCATAGGCTTCAAATATTACTGCAAATTCAGGGAAAGGAAGGCTGAATTCCTGCCGCTGTAATAGTTGACAAAACCCTCGGTGATGTACATCGCCGAGGTTTTTTTATCGTAACCCTGTCAAATGAGCTCCTTTATCTCCCTGATGTTCTTCACGCCTATCAGCTCTATTGCAGCAAGGCCTGATGCTCGGCGGCCTTCATTGATTTCAGCCGCTGTCTTCTTCAACCTCTCCGCATTCTTTACAGGCAGAATTATTCGCCCGAAGCCCAGCTTTGCAGCCTCCTTCAGCAGCTTTTCACCGTGCTGCACGGCCCTCAGATCTCCCGTAAGGCCGATTTCTCCCATCACTATGGTATTGCTGCCCAGAGGTCTTCCGACATATGAAGAATATACGGACAGAGCCACCGCCAAATCTGTATATGTTCCTTCCGGCTTTATTCCGCCTACGATATTGACGTAGACATCCTGGTCGATCAGCTTAAGCCCCATCTTCTTTTCCAGAACTGCCAGTATCATGTTTAGACGTGAATTTTCCACACCGAGGGCAGTCCTCCTGGCAAATCCTATATTGGTGGGCGAAGTAAGGGCCTGCACCTCCAGAACAAGAGGCCTTGTTCCCTCGTATACCGCCGTGGCGACAGCTCCCTCGCTCTCGGTTCCCATCTCCTCCAGCAGAGTTCCAGACAGATTCTCTATCTCGATCAGACCTGCCTCCGCCATCTCGAAGGCTCCTATCTCGCTGGTGGTTCCAAACCTGTTTTTCTTCGCCCTGAGTATCCTCATCTCGTGGCTTCTGTCTCCCGTAAAGCTGAGAACGCAGTCAACCATATGCTCCACTATTCTCGGACCCGCCAGATCGCCGCTCTTGGTCACATGCGCCACGATGAAAACAGGAATGTTATATACCTTGCCTATTCGCATCAAATCTCCGCCGCAGGCTCTCACCTGGGACACGCTTCCCGGCGCCGAATCCAGATCTGCACTGTACATGGTCTGTATCGAATCTATTATGAGAAATGCAGGCTTGATCTGTCTGCATACCTCGTCTATGTTTTCCATATTGGTCTCTGCAAGTATGAAGAGGCTGTCAGGCAGACAGCGGCACACTCTGTCGGCACGCATCTTTATCTGCTCCTCCGACTCCTCTCCCGACACATAAAGCACAGCGCCCTTATTGGCCGCAATATTGGCAGCCGCCTGTATTATTATGGTGGACTTTCCTATTCCGGGCTCGCCTGATATGAGGGTAAGAGAGCCGGGAACAAGACCTCCTCCCAGCACTCTGTTCAGTTCTCCTATTCCAGTATCTATTCGCTCCTTCTCCCCTGAAGCTATTTTCGTCAGTCTGGCAGGCTTGCCTGCACGTGAGGACATGGCGCCGTCAGCACCTCCCTGATGAGCTGTGGCTTTTCCAAATGAACCCGACGTCCTTCGCCTCTTGTCCTTTTCATCTATCTCCACGACTCTTTCTTCCACCATGGAATTCCATGCACCGCAGATACACTGCCCCATCCACTTGGGGCTTTCATATCCACATTCCTGACATACAAATACTGTTTTAGCTTTTTTTGACATTTCCTTCCTCCTGAGCCATGGCCATCTATAGCAAACATCTGTTCTTTCTTTGACTTAACTATATTATATTTACGGCGAAAATGCAAGCATAAAAGGCGCTTACTGAAATTTTGGCAGTCCTGCAGCAACGCCCTCGTTAAATAGCTTCCATAAGAAAAAACCCCCGGCATGCGGGGGTCGTGAATCTTTTTCAGTTATTCAACAAGTCTGTGATTAAACCAGCTCCAGAAATACCATTTCAGCGTTGTCTCCCTGTCTAGGTCCAAGCTTCAGTATTCTTGTGTATCCGCCCTGTCTGTCTTCGTACTTAGGTGCGATTTCTTCAAACAGTTTAGTTACTACGGTTTCATCATAGATGTAAGCCAGCGCCTGTCTTCTTGCGTGAAGATCTCCGCGCTTGCCCAGTGTTATCATCTTCTCAGCCTGTCTTCTTGCTTCCTTCGCTCTAGTGTCAGTTGTAGTGATTCTGCCGTCTCTTAACAGATCCGTTACCAGATTTCTCAACATGGCCTTTCTGTGAGCTGAAGTTCTGCCTAATTTTCTATATCCTGGCATCGCTGCATCCTCCTATTTCTATCTTATTCATCGCTTTGTCTAAGGCTCAGACCCAGTTCCTCAAGCTTGTGCTTAACTTCGTCAAGCGACTTCTTTCCCAGGTTTCTGACCTTCATCATATCTTCTTCACTCCTGTGAGTCAGCTCTTCAACAGTGTTGATGGCTGCCCTCTTGAGGCAGTTAAAGGATCTTACCGAAAGCTCCAGCTCCTCGATGGTCATCTCAAGAGCCTTTTCCTTCTGGTTTTCTTCCTTTTCGACCATGATTTCCATTCCCTCTGTAGAGTCTGTAAGCTCTACGAAGAGGCTCAGATGCTCCTGCATGATCTTGGCACCGATGGAAACACCTTCGCTTGGTGCGATGGACCCATCTGTCCAGATTTCCAGAATCAGCTTGTCATAGTCTGTTACCTGTCCTACTCTTGTATTCTCAACGGTAAAGTTGACCTTTCTTACCGGTGTGAATATTGAGTCTGTAGGTATAACTGAAATCGGAGTATTCTCATCCTTATTCATTTCAGCAGGCACATATCCCCTTCCTCTCTCCATGTTTATCTCCATGATGAGAGTGGCATTATCCTCAAGGGTGGCGATATGCAGATCCGGATTAAATATTTCCACATCCGAATCACCCAGGATATCTGCCGCAGTAACCTCTTTAGGTCCTATGGCGTTTATCAGAACTCTCTTTGTATTTTCTCCGTTGAGCTTGACTGCCAGCTTCTTAAGATTGAGGATTATTTCAGTAACATCCTCCTTAACGCCGGGGATAGTTGAAAACTCATGAAGTATACCGTCGATCTTAACTGATGTAACCGCCACGCCCGGAAGTGAGCTCAAAAGAATTCTTCTCAAGCTGTTTCCAAGAGTAGTGCCGTATCCTCTTTCAAGGGGCTCTACCACGAATTTCCCGTAGTTAGGATCTTCATTCGAAAATATACACTCAATTGTTGGTTTTTCGATTTCTATCACTCAAAACCCTCCTTTTTATTCCAAAACGATAACAAATCGTTGCTTGATAATATCAATATGTCTAAGCAGTATACTGCCCGACTCTTGATAAAAGACTACTTGGAATACAATTCGACGATGAGATGCTCTGCTACCGGAGTATCTATTTCAGCTCTCGTAGGTACGGAAAGAATTTTTCCTTCAAGCTTTTCTACATCTACAGTTACCCATGAAGGAACTGTAATGGACATTTCTTTTACTTCCTTGAATTTAGGTGAGTTGGTGCTCTTTTCCTTAACCTTGATAACATCACCAGGCTTTACAGTGTATGAAGGGATGTTTACCTTCTTACCGTTTACCTGGAAGTGTCCGTGGTTAACCAGCTGTCTTGCTTCCTTTCTCGATGAAGCGAAGCCAAGTCTGAATACTACGTTGTCTAATCTTGTTTCCAACAGGATCAGCAGGTTTTCACCTGTGATACCTGATTTTCTCGCAGCCTTGTCAAAGAGATTTCTGAACTGAGTTTCCTGAAGTCCGTAGAATCTCTTTGCCTTTTGCTTTTCTCTCAGCTGAAGACCGTAATCCGAAATCTTCGATCTGCCCTGTCCGTGCTGTCCGGGAGCATAGCCTCTTCTGTCTATAGCGCACTTGCTGCTGTAGCATCTGTCACCCTTTAAAAAGAGCTTCTGACCTTCTCTTCTGCAAAGTCTGCAGTTAGCGTCTGTATATCTTGCCATTTAAATGTATCCTCCCTTCTATCAGACTCTTCTTCTCTTAGGTGGTCTGCATCCGTTATGTGGAATTGGCGTGATATCCTTGATCATAGTGATCTCAAGACCTGCAGTCTGCAGTGCTCTGATAGCAGCTTCTCTTCCGGATCCAGGACCCTTAACGTAAACTTCAACTGTTTTCAAACCGTGCTCCATAGCGCCCTTGGCAGCCTCTTCAGCTGCTGACTGTGCTGCAAACGGTGTTGATTTTCTGGACCCCTTGAATCCCAGTGATCCTGCACTTGACCATGACAGGGCGTTACCTGACATGTCCGTAAGTGTTACCAATGTATTATTAAAGGTAGCCTGAATATGAGCCTGGCCTTTTTCAACATTTTTACGTTCTCTTCTCTTTTTTCTGACAGCCTTCTTAACAGCTTTAGCCATATCAATCTACCTCCTTTACTTCTTCTTTCTACCGACGGTCTTTTTAGGACCCTTACGAGTTCTGGCGTTTGTCTTAGTCTTCTGTCCTCTTACAGGCAGACCTCTTCTGTGTCTGATACCCCTGTAGCATCCGATTTCCATAAGTCTCTTGATATTCAGGTTAACATCTCTTCTGAGATCACCCTCTACCATGTAATCTGATTCGATGACCTTTCTGATCTTACCGGCTTCTTCTTCTGTCAGATCCTTGACTCTTGTGTCAGGATTGATTCCGGTTTTCTTTAAGATTTCTCTTGAAGTAGGCCAGCCTATTCCGTAGATGTAAGTCAGACCAGCTTCGATTCTTTTTTCATTTGGTAAGTCTACACCGGCTATACGAGCCATATTCTCCTCCTGTTCCCATCTTCCGTCACGCTGCCTTCATGCCTTACCGACATGGGGCGTAATATAAACGGGATGTTCCACTAATTTAACTTATACTTTTGCTTAACCCTGCTTCTGCTTATGCTTAGGATTTTCGCAGATAACCATTACCTTGCCTCTTCTCTTGATTACCTTGCACTTTTCGCAGATGGGTTTTACTGAAGCTCTAACTTTCATTTCGCTCCCTCCTCACTTGTCCTTTCCGCAAAATCCACTCATGGCCTTCGATGAGCCTTTTCACACCGTTTGAGCCGCATCTTGCCACGGCTTTATTTCACGGAAAAACCTGCGTAAATTTATTTGTTTTATGCTTTTCCTCTCCAGGTGATACGACCTCTGGTGAGATCGTAAGGTGACAATTCCACCTTTACTTTATCTCCCGGTATGATTCTTATATAGTTGGTTCTTATCTTTCCGGAAACATGTGCAAGCACCTTATGTCCCGTTTCAAGTTCTACGATAAACATCGCATTAGGCTGTGCTTCTATAACCTTGCCCTCTGCCTCTATGACATCCTTCTTTGCCATTGTTTCAACACCTCGCTATTATTCAGCTAATGTGAGCAGTTCCGGCTCACCGTCCGTTATTACTACTGTATTCTCATAATGAGCTGACAGCTTACCGTCAGTGGTAACTACAGTCCAGTCATTTAAGAGTGTTTTTACCTCGTATCCGCCTTCACAGATCATGGGCTCTATGGCCAGGACCATGCCCTTTACAAGCCTTGGGCCTCTTCCCGGCTTCCCGAAATTGGGAACCTGAGGCTCCTCGTGCATATCACGTCCGATGCCGTGACCTACAAAGTCCCTTATTACCGAGAACCCTTCGCTTTCCGCCTTGACCTGAATGGCGTGGGATACATCTGACAGTCTGCATCCCGGTCTGCAAAACTTCAGTCCTTCGAAGAAGCTGTCCTTTGCAGCCGCAATGATCTTTTTCGAAACGTCGCTGATTTCACCGACTGCGTAAGTTCTTGCCGCATCGCTGACATATCCTTTGTAGGTTGCTCCTGTGTCCACGCTGACGATATCGCCTTCCCTGAGCCTGCGCTTCTTATCCGGGATGCCATGGACAACTTCATCGTTGACGGATACGCATGCGCTGGCCGGGAAATCATACAGCCCCTTGAAGGACGGTATCATTCCGTGGCTTCTGATGGTATCCTCAACGAATCTGTCTATATCAAGAGTCGATATGCCGGGCTTGATGAAGTTCTCAAGCTCTTTCAGAATGAGAGCTGTCACCTTGCCCGCTTCTCTCATCAGTTCAATTTCCTGATCAGATTTGATAATAATCATATCTACTCACCTACAACCTCTACGATGGCATTGAATACATTTTCAAGACCGATGGTTCCATCGATATGAGCGATATTTCCGGCCTTTTCATAGTAATCAACCAGTGGTTTTGTTTCATTGTTGTAAACTTCTATTCTGTTGGCTGCAGTTTCCTCGTTATCGTCGGCTCTCTGCACCAGCTCTGCTCCGCATACGTCGCAGATTCCTTCCTTCTTAGGAGGGATGTTTACAACGTGGAAAGAAGCACCGCATGTCTTGCATACTCTTCTTCCTGTCAGTCTGATCATCAGTTCTTCCTTGTTTACATCTATGTCGAGAACGTGATCTATCTTTTTGCCTTGCTTTGCCAGAAACTCATCCAGCTTTTCAGCCTGGAACACGGTTCTTGGGAATCCGTCAAGCAGGAAACCTTTCTGACAGTCATCGGCCTTGAGCCTGTCTGTTGCAATTTCAACAACCAGCTCATCAGGCACCAGCTGTCCTTTATTCATATACTCCTGAGCCTTCTTACCAAGTTCAGTTCCTTCCTTGATATTCGCTCTGAATATATCTCCAGTCGAAATATGAGGAATACCGTACTTTTCGATTATCTTTGCCGCCTGAGTGCCTTTTCCGGCTCCCGGAGGGCCTAATAATATTAAATTCATACTTAACCTCCTGTTCCTGTCACGCTATTTCAGGAATCCCTGATAGTTTCTCATAACCATCTGCTGTTCCAGCTGCTTCATTGTATCCAGGGCAACGCCCACCGCAATCAGAAGCGATGTACCTCCAAAGTGGAAGTTGAGTCCGCCCATCTCACTTACAACAGTAGGAAGTATAGCTACTGCTGCAAGGAATATTGCTCCTACGAAAGTGATTCTTGTCATTACCTTGTTCAAGTATTCAACAGTCGCCTTACCGGGTCTTATTCCCGGTACAAATCCTCCGTTGGCCTTCATATTCTGGGCAACTTCAACAGGATTGAATGTAACCGACGTATAGAAGTATGTGAAGAATATGATCAGTATCACGTTGAATACCGCATATACCCATACTCCCGGTGTTCCCATAGGTGACAACCACTTTTCGATCCACTGGGCAACGCCGCTTTCAGGATCCATGAAATAAGTGATAGTCAACGGGAACTGCAGGAATGACATTGCGAAGATTACAGGGATAACGCCTGCCTGATTTACCTTCAGCGGAATATGTGTCGCCTGACCGCCGTACATCTTTCTTCCTACAACTCGCTTAGCATACTGTACAGGAATTCTTCTCTGTCCCTGCTGTACGTAGATGATGCCTACGATTACAACTATGCAGAACAGCACGAAGATTATCAATGTAACTATGCTCATACTGCCTTCACTGACCTTAGTCCAGATTTCCTGGATGGCAGACGGCAGTCTTGATACGATACCTGCGAAAATGATCAGTGAGATACCGTTACCTATACCGTGCTCATTGATCTGTTCACCTAACCACATAAGGAACGTCGTACCTGCTGTAAGCACCAGTACTATTACGGCCACCGAGAAGAAGTCGGTGCTGATCAGCGCCTGTCTGAAAAGACCTACTGATACGCCGATAGCCTGTATGATGGCCAGTACCACCGTCAGATAACGTGTGTACTGAGCTATCTTCTTTCTTCCTTCAACGCCTTCTCTTGCCAGCCTTTCCAGCGACGGAATGGCTATTGTAAAGAGCTGCAGTATGATGGATGCCGTAATGTATGGGGTGATACTTAAAGCAAATATGGTAAATTGACTGAAAGCGCCTCCGGAGAACAGATTGAACAGAGCAAAAAGTCCCGTTTCGCTGTCAAATGTCTGTTCCAGAACAGTTCTGTCCATACCAGGTACAGGTATCTGAGAGCCTATTCTGAAAACGAGCAGCATAAGCAGTGTAAACACGATTTTCTTCCTGATATCAGGAATCTTCCACGCTTTTGCAACTGTTCTGATCATCTCCATTAGATCACCTCTGCCTTTCCTCCGGCAGCTTCGATTTTTTCTATCGCAGTCTTGCTGAACTTATGAGCCTGAACTGTCAGATTCTTTTCGAGGCTTCCGTTTCCTAAAATCTTGATTCCGTCCTTAACCTGCTTGGCAAGACCGGCTTCCATTATCATTTCAGGAGTAACTGTAGCGCCTGCTTCAAATCTGTTCAGATCATCCACATTGAGAACAGTGTATTCAGTTCCCCAGATGTTGGTAAATCCTCTCTTAGGGATTCTTCTGTAAAGTGGCATCTGGCCGCCTTCAAATCCAGGTCTTACACCGCCGCCGCTTCTTGAGTTCTGTCCATTCATACCTCTTCCGGCAGTTGTTCCCTGACCGGTAGCTGTACCGCGGCCCTTTCTCTTGGCTGCTTTTGTAGCGCCCGGAACCGCTCTTAATTCATGCAGTTTCATTTATCTTGCACCTCCCGTCCTATAGTTCTTCTACAGTTAAAAGATGCGATACCTTGTTGACTGCCCCTCTTGTTACAGGTGAATCAACAAGTTCAACTGACTGGTGCATCTTCTTAAGTCCTAACGCTTCTACAACTTTTCTCTGCTTTGGGGAAGCGCCAATAACACTTTTTGTCAATGTGACTTTAATCATTTTTGCCATTGTTTCTTCCTCCTTATCCTAAGATCTCTTCCTTAGTCTTTCCTCTTCTGGCTGCAACCTGTTCAACAGTCATCATGCCCTTAAGACCTTCAAGAGTAGCATAAGCCATGTTGCCTGTGTTATTGGAACCGATGGACTTCGCTCTGATATCTTTGATTCCGGCAGCTTCCAGTACTGTACGTACCGATGATCCTGCGATTACTCCTGTACCTGGAGCAGCCGGCATGAGAAGAACTCTGCCTGCACCGAATACGCCCAGATTTCTGTGAGGAATTGTAGTTCCCACTGTAGGAACTGTTATCAATTTTTTCTTGGCATCTTCTGTAGCTTTTCTTACAGCTTCAGGAATTTCCTGAGCCTTGCCGAGGCCAACGCCTACATGACCTTCGCCGTCGCCTACAACTACTGTAACGCTGAATCTCATGTTTCTTCCGCCCTTAACGGTCTTGGCAACACGTCTGATGCTTACAATAGTTTCTTTTAAGTCCAGCTTGGATGCATCTATAGTATTTCGCATTCAATTTACCTCCTGTTAGAATTTCAAACCTGCTTCACGAGCGCCCTCGGCAAGTTCCTTAACTCTTCCGTGATAAAGGAATCCGCCTCTGTCAAAGGTAACTTCCTCGATACCCTTGGCCAGTGCTCTCTTTGCAATAGCTTCTCCTACTGCCTTTGCAGCATCTTTGTTTCCGCCATATTCAACCTGTGACTTTAATTCCTTGTCTGTGGTTGAAGCTGAAGCAAGCGTAACTCCGTTAACATCGTCGATAATCTGAACCGAAATGTTCTTATTGCTTCTGAACACGCAGAGTCTAGGCCTTTCAGGAGTTCCGGAAAGGTTTCTTCTGATTCTCTGATGTCTGGCAATGCGCTTATCATTTCTGCTGTCTTTAGCCATTTTTCTTTACTCCTTTCCTTACTGTGCTCCGGTCTTACCTTCTTTTCTGCGTATAACTTCGCCTTCGTATCTGATACCCTTACCCTTGTAAGGTTCAGGTCTTCTCCAGGCTCTGATATTCGCAGCGTAGTTGCCGACCTGCGCTTTGTCTATACCTTTAACTACTACTGTTGTTGCATCCGGTGCTTCAGTTTCGATTCCTGCCGGATCTTCCAGCTCGATCGGATGTGAGTATCCCAGATTCAGCACCAGAGTCTTTCCTTTTTTCTCAGCCTTGTAGCCTACGCCAACCAGCTGAAGCTTCTTCGCATAGCCCTCGGTAACGCCTACAACCATGTTGTTGATGAGAGTTCTTGCCAGACCGTGCTGTGATCTCTTTTCAGCATCATCGCTGTCTCTTGAAACCGTAACTACGCCGTCCTTGTTTTCTACTGTTAATAATGAACTGATCTGTTCCTGCAGTTCGCCTTTAGGTCCCTTAACCGTAACTACGTTCTTGTCACTTATGGAAACCTCTACGCCGGCAGGAAGAGTGATCGGTTTGATACCTATTCTTGACATTTTATATTCCTCCTACCTTATTACCATACATAACAGATTACTTCGCCGCCGATTCCCAGCTTTCTTGCTTCCTTGTCGCTTATAACTCCCTTTGAAGTGGAGATGATGGCGATACCAAGTCCGCCCAGAACTCTTGGAATTTCGTTTGCCTTGGCATATGACTTGAGGCCCGGCTTTGAAATCTTTCTTATTCCGCTTATAACTCTTTCTTTATCAGGGCCGTACTTCATTGTAACTGTGATGACTCCCTGCTTGTTGTCCTCAGTTACCTTGAAATCCTCGATGTAGCCCTCTTCCTTCAGAATTCCCACGATTGACTTCTTCATCTTCGATGCGGGAATATCAACTGTCGGATGTCCTGCTGTATTGGCATTTCTGATCCTTGTCAGCATATCCGCAATTGGATCTGTCATTGTCATTTTGCTGTTCTCCTTCCTCCATTAGTTCGGCTTATACATGACGCCTCAGCACACGTACAGTACCGCTTGATGGATAGTGGTTATAACGATTGTTTTTATATTACACATCCATGCTCCCATGTGGCGCCGGAAAGCCTTCCGGTTCTCCGGCAGGTCGCATTTTACCAGGATGCTTTCTTAACGCCCGGAATCTCGCCTTTATAAGCAAGCTCTCTGAAGCAGATTCTGCAGATTCCGTACTTTCTCAGTACTGAGTGTGGTCTTCCGCAAATTCTGCATCTTGTATAAGCACGTGTCGAAAACTTCGGCTTGCGCTGCTGTTTTACTTTTAACGAAGTCTTAGCCATACGTCCTCCTCTTCTACTTCTCAAACGGCATTCCCAGACCTGCCAGCAGAGCTGCAGCTTCTTCGTCTGTCTTGGCCGTTGTAGTGAATACGATATTCATTCCCTTGATTGTATCTACCTTATCGTAGTTGATTTCAGGGAATATGAGCTGTTCCTTGATACCCATTGAGTAGTTTCCTCTACCATCGAATGAGTTTTTGCTTACGCCCTTGAAGTCTCTTACTCTTGGAAGAGCGATGTTGAAAAGCTTATCGATGAATTCGTACATGTTGTCGCCTCTTAAAGTAACCTTGGCGCCTACAGGCATACCCTGTCTTACCTTAAAGTTGGCGATGGATTTTCTTGCCTTTGTAACTACAGGTCTCTGTCCTGTGATAAGGCTGATTTCTTCAACTGCACTTTCCATGATCTTAGCGTTTTCCTTAGCTTCTCCGAGTCCCATGTTGATGGTAACCTTTTCGAGCTTAGGGATTTCCATTACGTTTTCATATTTGAACTGTTCTCTCAGTGCAGGGAAAACATCGTTCTTGTATGTTTCTTTTAATCTTGCTGCCAAAATCGTCTCCTCCTTTCTTAGTCTATTACGGCGCCGGTCTTCTTGGCTATTCTGACCTTCTTGCCATCTTCCACTTTATAACCGATTCTGCTCGCCGTCTTGTTCTTTGTGTCATAGTACATAACGTTCGATACGTTTACAGGACCTTCCTGATGCTTGATCTCTGCAGCTTCCTTCTGAGTCTGCTTCTGATGCTTCGTCTGAACGTTAACGCCTTCTACTATTACTCTGCCCTCTTTAGGCATAGCCTTCAATACTTTGCCGGTTTTTCCCTTGTCTTTACCGGTAAGTACGATTACTGTGTCATCCTTTTTAATACGCATCTCGTAACCTCCTATAATACTTCCGGTGCTAAGGATACTATCTTCATGAAGCCCTTATCTCTCAGCTCTCTGGCAACCGGCCCGAAGATACGGGTTCCTACCGGCTGTAAATCGTCCTTTATGATAACCGCTGCGTTCTGGTCAAACTTAACGTAGCTGCCGTCTGCTCTTCTGGCACCGCTCTTTGATCTAACTACAACAGCTCTTACAACGTCGCTCTTTTTTACTACTCCGCCAGGTGTAGCGTCCTTTACAGCACATACGATAACATCACCGATGTTGGCATACTGACGGCTAGTTCCGCCCAGTATACGGATGCAAAGAAGCTCTTTAGCGCCGGAGTTGTCAGCGACCTTTAATCTTGTTTCAGTCTGAATCATTGCTAGGCGCCTCCTTTACTTAACTTTCTCAACGATGTTCACAAGTCTCCATCTCTTATCCTTTGACAGAGGTCTTGTTTCCATAATTCTAACTTTATCGCCTATCTGGCATTCATTGTTTTCGTCGTGAGCCTTGACTTTCTTAGTTCTCTTTACTGCTTTTCCGTAAAGGGAATGTCTTACGAAGTCTTCAACTGCAACGACAACAGTCTTATCCATCTTATCACTTGTCACAATGCCGACTCTTGTCTTTCTTCTGTTTCTTTCAACTGCCATAATACATCCTCCTTTCCTTTAGCCCTGAGCCTTGGCCAGCTCTTTTTCTCTTATTATAGTCTTGACTCTAGCGATATCTTTCTTTGTTTCACGCATTTTAACAGGGTTCTCAAGCTGTCCTGTAACGTGCTGGAATCTGAGATTGAAAAGATCCTTCTTCATCTTGATCAGTTCAGCATTCAGTTCCGCTTCTGACATTTCTCTCATTTTCTTCAATTCCATTATGCTTCACCACCCTTTGCTGTTTCAATTTCCTTGATGGCAAATTTACACTTAATAGGCAGCTTGTGGCCGGCAAGTCTCATGGCTTCTCTTGCCTGAGCTTCCGTAACGCCTTCGATCTCGAACATAACTCTGCCTGGCTTTACTACTGCTACCCAGTACTCAGGAGCACCTTTACCGGAACCCATACGTACTTCAGCAGGCTTCTTTGTTACTGATTTATGAGGGAAGATCTTGATATAAACCTTACCGCCTCTCTTAACAGATCTTGTCATGGCTATTCTGGCAGCCTCGATCTGATTTGAAGTTATCCATCCACATTCAGTGGCTACTAAACCGTAATCACCGTAAGTGATCGTGTTTCCCTTTGTAGCCTTTCCTTTCATTCTTCCTCTGTGGACTCTTCTGCGTTTAACGCGCTTTGGCATTAACATGACGAATGTCCTCCTTTATCTATTATTCAGCTGATTCTTCAGCTACTGCTTCTGCTTCAACCTGTGCTTCTTCAACCTGTGGCTCTACCTTAGGAGTCTTTCTTACTCTAGGGTTAACTGCCTTAGGAGCTTCAGCTCTGTCATTTCTTCTGTCGTCTCTTCTAGGTCGTCTTTCGCCGTCTCTTCTAGGTCTTCTCTCGCCGTCTCTTCTGCCTCTCTTGTCTCTCTTTGTCTCTTCAGGAACTGCAGTCTTGAGACCCTTGTCGAGAATTTCTCCGTGGTTTATCCAAACCTTGACGCCCAGCTTACCGTAAGTCGTATCAGCTTCTGCAAAGCCATAGTCGATGTCAGCTCTCAGAGTGTGAAGAGGAACGTTACCCTCGCTGTACTTTTCAGATCTTGCGATTTCGGCTCCGCCAAGTCTTCCTGATGTGAGAACTTTGATTCCCTTGGCACCGGCCTTCATTGTTCTGCCGATGGCCTGCTTCATGGCTCTTCTGAAGGAAACTCTTCTTTCAAGAGCCTGAGCGATGCTTTCCGCTGTCAGCTGTGCATCCAACTCTGCTCTTCTTACTTCTTTGATATCTATTACGATAGTCTTTCCTGTCATCTTTTCCAGGTCAGCCTTCAGTGCATCGATTCCGTCTCCGGATCTTCCGATGACCATTCCAGGCTTAGCTGTCATAACGATGACCTTCAGCTTGTTCTCTGCGGTTCTTTCAAGCACTACCTTGGAAACTCCCGCAGCATACAGCTTTTTCTTTACGAAATCTCTTACTTTATTGTCTTCAATAAGGTAATCAGCAAACTTGCTCTTGTCAGCATACCATTTTGAATCCCAATCCTTTATAACGCCTACTCTAAGGCCGTGTGGACTTACTTTCTGACCCATTAGTTAACCTCCTTTTCTTTAAGAGTTACGCCAACATGGCTGCTTCTCTTTAAGATGATCGATGCTCTGCCCTGTGATCCAGCTCTCCATCTCTTCATAGTTGGTCCCTGATGAGCATAAACTTCAGCTACATAAAGATTGTCTGTGTTCATTTCCTTAACGTCTGCGTTGGCAGCTGCTGATTTAACAACCTTTTCAACTATCTCGGCTCCCTTGCCGGGAGTGAATTTTAAAATGTTCAGTGCCTCGTCCAAGTCTTTTCCTCTTACCAGATCAGTAACAGGCTTCAGCTTGATAGGAGACATTCTTACATATTTTGCAATTGCTTTTGCTTCCATTTTCAATTATCTCCTTTCTTATTTCTTGGACTTCTTGTCTGCTGCGTGTCCTCTGTAGTTTCTGGTAGGAGCAAATTCTCCGAGTTTGTGTCCTACCATATCTTCTGTGATATATACAGGCACATGCTTTTTGCCGTCATGAACGGCTATAGTATGTCCCACCATCTGAGGGAATATTGTTGATGGTCTTGACCATGTTTTGATGACTTTCTTTTCGTTGGCTGCATTCATTTCCTCAATGGACTTCAGCAGCTTCTCGTTTACGAAAGGTCCCTTTTTAAGTGATCTTCCCATTATTTTTGCTCCTTCCTGTTATTTTTCATTTTTTCTCTTTACGATATATTTGTCGGATGCCTTCTTCTTTCTTGTCTTATATCCAAGTGCAGGCTTACCCCAAGGAGTTACAGGGCTTACTCTACCGATTCCGGCCTTACCTTCACCACCGCCGTGAGGGTGATCGTTAGGGTTCATTACGGAACCTCTTACTGTAGGTCTGATACCCATGTGTCTCTTTCTTCCTGCTTTACCGATCTGGATATTCTGATGATCGAGATTGCCGACTTCGCCTATTGTGGCTCTGCATTCGATTCTTACTTTTCTAACTTCGCCGGAAGGAAGTCTTACCTGTGCGTACTGACCTTCCTTAGCCATCAGCTGTGCGCCGTTTCCTGCCGATCTTACCATCTGACCGCCCTTGCCAGGCTTCAGCTCGATGTTGTGAATGATGGTACCTACAGGAATGTTTGCCAGCGGAAGTGCGTTTCCTATTTTGATATCGGCATCTGCTCCCGATACTATTACGTCTCCGACACCAAGCTTGTTAGGAGCTATGATGTATCTCTTTTCACCGTCAGCGTAATTGATCAGTGCGATATTCGCTGTTCTGTTAGGGTCGTATTCGATAGTGGCTACCTTGCCAGGAATACCGTCCTTGTTTCTCTTGAAGTCGATGATCCTGTACTTAGGTCTGTATCCGCCGCCTCTGTGTCTTACCGTGATCTTACCTCTTGAGTTTCTTCCGGAATGCTTCTTAAGAGTAACTGTCAGTGACTTTTCCGGTGAATCGCAAGTGATTTCCTCAAAAGTGGAAACCGTCATTCCTCTTAAACCAGGAGTGGTCGGATTGTATTTTTTAATTCCCATTTATGTCTACCTCCTGTTATTACAGACTCTGGAAGAATTCGATTTCCTTACTGTCTTCAGTAAGCGTTACGATTGCCTTCTTAGTAGCGGCAGTCATACCAACGTATCTTCCCATTCTCTTCTTCTTTCCTACAACGTTCATGATGTTGACTTTAGCAACTTCCACACCGAAGATTTCTTCAACCGCATTTTTAACTTCTGTCTTGTTAGCGTCTACTGCAACCTTGAATGTGTATTTCTTCACCTGTGCTGCGTCCATGCTCTTTTCGGAGATTACAGGCTTTATTATTACATCGTAAGGCGTTTTCATTATGAGTACACCTCCTCAATCTTTTCTACAGCTTCCTTGGTAACTATGAAGTTTGTGTGATTGATGATATCGTATACGTTCATAGTAGTTACCAGGGCTGTTCTTACTCCCGGGATATTAGCTGCGGACTTAACAACGTTGTAGTCCTTTTCAGCTGTTACGATCAGTGCTTTCTTTTCTGCCTTTATGTTTTCCAGCATCTTGACCATTTCCTTGGTCTTAGGTTCTTCGAACTTCAGCTCGTCGATGACGATCAGTTCCTTTTCCTGAGCCTTTGAAGAGAGAGCCGACAGCATAGCCAGTCTTCTGAGCTTCTTAGGCAATGTATATCTGTAGCTTCTTGGCTTCGGTGCGAATACCACACCGCCTCCTACCTGTGAAGGGTCTGTGGAGCTTCCCTGTCTGTGACGGCCTGTTCCCTTCTGTCTGAATGGCTTTCTGCCGCCTCCTCTGACTTCAGCTCTTGTCTTTGCAGACTGAGTACCCTGTCTTCTGTTGGCTAAAATATTTTTAACTACCGCATGAACTGCATTCTGGTTGGGTTCGATGCCGAAAATCTCGTCTTTCAATTCGATTGTTCCGACTTCCTGACCCGCCATGTTCAGCATTGTCACTTTTGACATTTTACTTCCTCCTTTCTGAAGTCATCCTATTTGTCCTGACCCTTTACTGCATACTGGATGCGAACGATTCCGCCTTTGTTTCCCGGAACTGCACCCTTTATCAGCATCAGGTTCTTCTCTTCGATAACTTTCACCAGTTCAACGTTCTGAACCGTCACTGTTTCTCTACCCATTCTTCCGGGACCTGCATTTCCCTTGAATACTCTTGATGGGTAAGTACCTGCGGCCAGCGCACCTGCAAGTCTCTTATGCTTTGAACCGTGGCTCATAGGGCCTCTGTGATGTCCGTGTCTCTTGATGTTACCCTGAGTTCCCTTACCTTTTGAGGTTCCTGTTACGTCCAGCTTCTTGCCTGCTTCGAAATCCGCAACAGTTATCTGCTGTCCCAGCTCGTAAGCTTCGCCGTCTTCGATCCTGAACTCTGCCAGATGCTTCTTAGGAGCAACGCCTGCCTTCTCAAAATGTCCGGTCATAGGCTTGTTTACTCTCTGCGGTTTTGCATCTTCAAATCCGATCTGAACTGCATCATAGCCGTCTGTTTCAACAGTCTTGACCTGAGTAACAGTCACAGGACCTGCTTCAACTACCGTTACAGGAACTACTGCGCCTGCTTCGGTGAAGATCTGGGTCATGCCCATCTTCTTGCCTAAAATAGTCTTCATGGTTTATCTTTCCTCCTTGTTTCTTACAGCGGATCTCCTGCGAGATCATACTAAGGGAGTTCCCTTCGCCTTTGTTTTTATACTCCGGAGCTTATCTCCTAGAGCTTGATTTCGATATCAACGCCTGCAGGCAGGTCAAGCTTTGTCAACGCATCGGTTGTCTTGGCCGTAGCACTTGTGATGTCGATTAATCTCTTGTGAGTTCTCTGCTCGAACTGTTCTCTGGAATCCTTATACTTGTGAACAGCTCTAAGGATAGTTATTACTTCCTTCTCTGTAGGAAGCGGAATAGGGCCGGATACTTCGGCGCCTGTCTTCTTGGCAGTCTCAACGATCTTTGCTGCGGACTGGTCCAGAAGCGCATGGTCATAAGCCTTTAATTTGATTCTGATTTTCTGTAATTCGCTCATTTTTCCCTCCTAAATTTTTTGTACAGATTTTCGCTATGCTCGTACAAGGGGTTCTAAGTGTTGAATTTTCAACGTATACAGTGGTTTTGCTTGCTTCGTACACGCTTCCGTGTGTTTCTTATTGTTTTCACACAACAAAAATTCAGCGAATCCCTTCGCCCCCATCTCGGTGGGGACAATTCTCAGTGGAAATTCTCCTATAGCAAGGTAACTTCCCACATCATCGCCTTACACAAGCTTTTGTAGTATATAACATTTACCTGAATTATGCAAGGGTTTTCGTGAATTTTTTTTGCATTTTTTTATAGCAAAAAATCCAGTGTTTTCAATGCTTACAGGCGCCATCCCTATGACACTGTTTTCGGTGTTTCTATTTTTATCTCTCTCCCAGATTATACCCACTTTAAAATTTTTCTATATATTGTTGAAAAAAAATTACGGCGACCACTATATATGGTCACCGCAACCTCTTTATCGTATTAAATTAGTATCCCAGAACCTCATTTACCAGCACTACATGCATACGGTCATCGATGCCTGAGAACCTTGTAACGTTAGTCTGACAGCATATAGTTTCACCCGGGATCAGGCATTCTGCACACTTGCCTGTCACTGAGCACGGAGTCTTTCTTCCCAGTCTTGTTACATTAGGAGGGCATGCGTCGCATCTGATTCTGTCTACAGCATCTGCTTCTGACATCACCAGCTTGTTTACTCCTACTATCATGATGACCTTCTTAGGTCCGAACACGATGGCAGCGACTCTGTTTCCCACTCCGTCGATATTGACGATCTCTCCGTCCATAGTCACGGCATTGACACTTGTGAGGAATACGTCTGAGAGCAATGCTTCCCTTCTTGCCTGTCTTCCTTCTGCAGGATCCGCATACGACATAGGATCGTTTACTTTATAATTACCTTCTTTAAGGATAGGTTTCACACCGATCTGATCAAAAGTCAGCGATCCGCCCCACGCAACTTCCGATCCTTCAGGTATGAGGGCCAGCACCTGCTTCAACGCTTCTTCGGCAGTTTCGCAATAATACCCTGCCATGTTTCTCTTTTCCAGATTCTTTATGACCGTCTTTATTCTCAGCTCATTAGCTTTTCTGATGTTTGCATCCATTTCATTACCTCCGAATATATTTACTACCTGCGATTTACTGACCTTTTTCATTGAGGGTATCTATAAGGCGCGCATCGCTTCTGCCTTCCAGGAACTCAGCTGCCTTTTGCATAGCGAAGTTACCGATCTCTTCCATGGACTTACCTTCAAGGTCAGCCGCCACAACTGCTGCAGAGACCATGTCTCCCGCACCTGATGTCGATGCGAAGGAAAGTGCTCTCTCAGGTGCTATGATCCCTTCGTCGATACCACCCTTATAATAGAGTCCACCGCCCTTGATGGTTATGATAGTCTTCTTCACACCTTTTTCTTCAAAAACGCGTCCCGCGTCCATAAGCTGGTCTGCGCTAAGAACGGTCTGTCTGAGCATGGCTTCCGCCTCCACTCTGCCCGGCATAACGCAATAAAACTTACCGGCTATCTCTCTTGCCTTCAAAGCACCTTCATGGTCTGCAGGATCGAAAAATATCTTAACACCCTCTTTATCGCCATATTTATCAACGATATATTTCATCGTTTCTTCAGGAAGACCTCCGTCTAATACGATAGCTTCAGCGCTGTCAAGCAAAGGTGCCCAGCCTTCCGCCATCTCAGGTGTCATCTTTTCGAAGAGCTTACTGTTTCCGAACACCATCTGCGGGTCGTTGAGGATATTCATGATCTGCACTGTGGCTGCGCTGGAGCCCTCTACTTTTCTCACATATGATGTATCTATACCAATCGCTTTAAGCTGTTCCACTACGGCAAGGCCTACAGCATCATTGCCTGCTACAGTCGCCAGCGCCACCTCTTTACCCATTTCTGCCAGGTGGATAGCTATATTGAATGCGCTTCCGCTGCTCGCGATCTCCACATCATCTCCCTGCGCCGTCTTGGCCGCGACATTTATGGAGTTGTAGTCGAATACATCTCCCATGGCATGCTGTTCAAAACTTTCTTCCTGCGGTATCATCCTCACCTTTACTGCAAGTCCTGCTCCGCCTACTACTGCAATCATATTTTCCTCATTTCCGCCGGTCCTTTATTCCGGCTGTTATTCTACAAATATACTTCCGCCGATGAATTCACGTAAAATAGAATTATTCGGTATAGCCCTCTCATCTTCGATGATATCAAAGCCGCTTATAAGTTCAAGCAGTTTCCTCGCTTCACTGTACTCAGGCTGATCTTCCTTGATCTCCTCAAGGAGCGGCTGAGCGTATTTCTTCAGTACTGCAAGCTCATATGTAAGGACTGTATTGAAAACCACATCTGCTTCACCGTTGAACGGGAAGATGTTCTCGTCTTCGCCAGCTCTTACCTGTGACCATTGATCTATCGTTCCGGCCGCAGATTTACCCCTATACTTATAATCTCGCACCATCCTTCTCAGCATCCTGGCATCGGTGGTCGGCACTCTGTTGTGCATATCGATGTTCAGCTGAGTGAACGGACTTATATAGATCCTGAACTTTTCTTCGTCAGGTATAGCCTCCGTCAGCTTGCCGTTGAGCGCATGTATGCCCTCTATGATTATTGGCTGATCTTCCCTTATGGCCATTATCCTCTTGCCGAAGGTCTTCGTTCCTTCCACGAAATCGAATTCCGGAAGATCCACTTCCCTGCCGGCCAGAAGATCATTCATATTGCTATTGAAGAGTTCTATATCCAAAGCGCCAAGTCCCTCGTAGTCAGGTTTCTGTTACAGACTCTTTTAAGCTTGTAAGCCTATACAAACACTCCACTAATGTCACTGATCTATTGATTTTAGAAAATATATGGGACCTTAATATGTCATTTACGGATATTGCTAGAAAATTCAATATATCAGACACCTATGTACATACTGTATTTGATAAATACGTTGATATGGATCGGCTTCCTCTTTCTGAGATAATATGCATCGATGAAGTGTTCACAGATGTTGTCACCTACAGTAAATACTCAATGGTAACTAAAGATGGGCGATGCGGCATGCACAAGAATTACATGTGGGTGTACAGAAGTGGTCAGATGTGTAAAGCCAAACAGGCTGTGCTCTATGACTATCAGAAAACGAGAAAGGCTGATGCACCGGATGGATTCTTAAAAGGCTTTGACGGAAAGCTTGTCTGTGATGGATACCAAGTATACCATACACTTGAAAACCGTGTCGATACGAATTTCAGCGTAGCCGGATGCTGGGCACATGCAAGAAGACCATTTGCTCAAGTGGTCAAGAGCCTAGGGACTGATAAGGCAGCAGGCACTGTAGCAAACGAAGCATTGATACAGATACAGAATATCTATCATACGGATAATCAGCTCTTGAAGCTTCCACCTTCTGAGAGAAAGAAGCGAAGAAAGACATTGGTGAAGCCACTAGTGGATACCTTCTTCGACTGGTGCAGGCAAAGCAGCATGAGAGTACCACCATCATCGGAAACGGCAAAAGGCATCAATTACTGCCTAAATCAGGAGAAATATTTAAGAGTATTTCTTACTGATCCACAGATACCGCTTGATAACAACCTGGCAGAGCAAGCTATCAGGCCGTTTTGTGTTGGAAAGAAAAACTGGAAGCTCATCGACACAGTCCATGGAGCTAAAGCCAGTGCTATCTTGTACAGTATCGTAGAGACAGCTAAAGCTAATGATCTCAACATCTATCAGTATTTCAAGTATTTACTGGCCGAGATACCAAAGCATATGGACGATACTTCACTCTCTTTCCTTGACTCTCTTCTTCCATGGTCAAAGGAGCTTCCTGAGATATGCAGAAAAAAGAAGAAAATATGAATCAGATAAATATCGCCGGCAGATTCTGCCGGCGTTGTCTTTTATGTGGGGCTGTCGCATTAACGAAAAAAATCGTTAGTGCGGCGCCCTTTTTACATAGTA
>CAUDEQ010000005.1 GCA_958448635.1 uncultured Bacillota bacterium
GCAGCTTAAAATATTATGCAGGATGAGCAATTTACACCACATTTTGGACTTGACCTTATGTAGTGATGATTTGTGGAATTTCATGCTTTTTTCCTCCTCTCAGAGAGCGGTTTCCACAGCGACTGGAAATTGACCCTACAATCTGTGGAAAATAATACGGATTTCTTCAATATTTTCCACAAATCATCGGAATGTCAACCCCCACCTGTGGAATCGACCATATTTTATGGGCTGATTTTCATTGATTTTCCACGGATATGCCTTACTGCAACAGTGATTCGTGGAATATTATATCAATGGATAAATTGAGCTGAGAACCCTGCTATGATGGATATTCCTTAAGGTATGACAAATGCAGGCTGGTGTGTGTTTTCATCCGGCAGCATAAAATATCAGCACCTAGGATGAAAACCGGCGCAAGAGAAAGCAAAAACAGGGAGCACAAGCGAAGGGTTGCAGCGACTTTTCATCCAAAACAGCTGACACACATGCCTTAGGATGAAAAATGACCTCCAAGAGAAAAATATTGTATTTCCATATTGATATAATCGCAAAAAAAGATAAAATATGTTTGTGACCGAGGTAATATACGCAATAAACGTAACATTAGAGGCTTGAAAATGAACCCTGACAAAAGAACAATGAAATCAGACAAAAGAACAAAAAATGAATTATATCTGCTGCTTCCTGTCCTGGCCGGAGTGTGCTGGGGCTCGGGAGGTCTGTTTGTCAGACCTCTGGCTGACGCCGGCCTTGATCTGACCACCATTATTTTTTCAAAATCGGCGCTGGGAATACCTGTGACCATCATCGCCATACTGCTGACAGGCAGGGAGGCTTTCAAGGTGAAGGCTGCGGATCTTCCGGCTGTAGTGGGTGCGGGAATCTTCGGTATCCTTCTGCTTTCGTATGCATACAACGCTGCTGTGCTTATGCTGAGCCTTTCTCTGGCATCAATATTGCTGTGCACAGCTCCGATATTCGTGCTTATATTGGGAAGGATAATATTCGGGGAGAGGATCACGAAAACCAAGATCATCTGCATGATAGTCGCCTTTTCGGGATGCGGTATGATGTGCGGCCTGTTGGAAACGGGAGGGATTTCGTGGAGCATGGTTGGCATCATTATCGGAATTGCATCAGCTGTGGCCAACGGTATGTATACGATAGTTTCGAAGGTGGCCACATCGAAGGGATACGGTCCGTATACCATATATCTGTATTCCTTCCTGTTTATCGCCATAATATTGATACCGTTTACGGATTTCGGGGCAATGGCAGACTATCTTAAAGCAGAACCTCTTGAGGCAACATTTGTATACTGGGGATATCTGCTGATAACCTCGTTTGTACCTGGAATCTGCTACACGATGTCCATAAAGCATTGCGAGGCAGGCAAAACAGCGATACTGGCGTCGGGCAGCGAGCCTGTATCGGCAATGATGTTCGGCATATTTTTTTACAGCGAGATTCCGTCAATAACGGGGGTCGCAGGTATGGTACTCACCATCGTCGCCCTTGCGATACTGGTGAAGTCGGACGGCGAGGAAAGGCTTGCAATGCCTTGAGCACAGCAGGGCGGGCAACAGTGATGCCGATGCATAAAAAGTTGCTTCAACGCACAGCTGACAACAGATTTTAATATATTTACCAGAGAAAAGGAGTCCATATGACAATTACGGAAGCAAAGGGCAGGTTCAGCGGAACCGACGAATATATTATCAACGATGAACTGATGATGACTGTCAATATCGCCATCAGTATGAACAAGCCGCTGCTGGTGAAGGGCGAGCCGGGAACAGGCAAGACTGCGCTGGCGGAGGCAGTTGCAAAGGCTCTGAACAAGGAGCTCATCGTATGGAGCATCAAGTCCACGACCAAGGCTCAGGACGGACTGTACCAGTACGATGTGGTGAGGAGGCTATATGACAGCGAGCTGGGCAACGAGGGAGTCGACGATATAAAGAAATACATCAAGCTGGGGAAGATAGGCGAGGCATTTACGTCGGAAAACCAGTGCGTTTTACTCATCGACGAGATAGACAAGGCAGATTTGGAATTCCCCAACGATTTGCTGTGGGAGCTGGACAGGATGGAATTTTACATACCTGAGACGGACGAGACGATAAAGGCCGTCAGCCCGCCTGTGGTGATCATAACCTCCAATGCGGAAAAAGAGCTGCCTGACGCATTCCTGCGCAGGTGCGCTTTCCATTATATAGATTTCCCCGACGAGGAGCTGATGCGCCGGATAGTGCTGGCATATTATCCCGACATCGAGGAAAAGCTGGTGGAACAAGTGCTGGACGCCTTCTTCTACGTGAGGGAGTATTTTGAGCTGAAGAAAAAACCCAGCACCAGTGAGCTTCTGGACTGGATAAGCGCCCTGAAGCTCAGCGGTCTTTCCACCGACAATCTGCGAAACGAGCTGCCGCTCATAGGCTTCCTCCTCAAGAAGGACGAAGACAGGGAGGCAGTCAAAGGCTTCGGAGGACTCAGATAATGTTTCTTCCTTTTTTGCTGTACCTCCGACAGGGAGGAATGAAAATTTCCATGAAGGACTGGCTTTCTCTGATAGAAGCTCTGCAGATGGGACTTCACGGACAGAGTTTGAGGGGCTTTTTCGTGATGAGCAGATCGCTGCTGGTGAAGACAGAGGCAGACCTGGACAAGTACGAGGAGCTGTTTTACAGGTATTTCGGCGGGATTTCTTCGGAGAGCCTGGAGAAGGAGCTGGCGAGGCTTTCCGATGATATGCAAAGGGCAGGTCACATTTTTGCGGACTATATGGAAAAGAAGGACATGGACCTCAATGTGCTGAGGAGTCTCATGGAAAGCCGCCTGGCGGCGGTGGAGGCCGGAGCTGGCGAGGACGCCGGCATCAGGCTCGGTGAGGCGGCCGGAAGCATGGTGCAGGGAGCAGGTGGAAAATCGGTGATCCATGCTCGTGGCGACAGGAGATTCAGAGACTGGCGAACCGACTGCACCATCGAATCGAGACAGTTCCAGATGGCCTTCAGACTGCTGCGTGAGCTGTCACGCAAGCTGGAAAGCAGCGAGGAAGAGCTGGATATAGCCGGAACCGTCGAGCATACCTGCAGGAGAGGAGGTATCCTCGATATCAGAATGCAGCCACCAAGGAAAAACAGACTGAAGCTGATGGTGCTGATAGATTCAGGCGGTTCCATGAAGCCGTACGAGGAGCTTTGCAGTCTGCTGTTTCAGTCTCTTAACAAGGCCAATACATTTTCGGATTTAAGAATCTATTATTTTCATAACTGCCTTGAGGGCGAGGTGTACAAGGACCCGTCAATAAATCCTGATGAAACCGTCAAAAGCGACTGGGTGCTGAGAAACATTTCGGGAGATTACAAGGTCATCTTCGTGGGCGATGCAGACATGTCCATGAACGAGCTGGAAATGAAGTGGTTCAGCAAATTCAGGGAGAAATACAGAGCTGTGGTGTGGCTTCACCCTCAGGAGAGAGAGGAAAACGCAGCGTGGATGCCTGAATCCTTCGTGAAAATAGAAGAGCTTTTTCCCATGTACAGGCTGTCGATAGACGGACTCAAGGACGGCATGTACCGGCTGATGAAGGGAAACTGACGGAAACTGACGGCTGCAGCGGAGAACTCAGGGGATTTAAGATAAATCTTGACAAAGGAATACAAGTCATGTAAGCTGTATGTGAAGACGAGTTGCAGAGTGGCTCGGCTTAATGGATCTACAGCTCGACCACATATAGTTGGCGAAGAAAGAAGAGGATCATCAGATCGGCTTTGATCGCGACTGACACAAAGTTAGTTTTGTGAAGGTCGTTTTTTGTTAGCCGGGAAATGAGCAATTCGCAGATGACACGGCGAAGAGGCAGCAAAGACTGCAGGCGGATATCTGACAGCATGATTTATTTTATATGTGAATACAGCCTGCAGGTGAGATGTGGATAATTTCGGGAATCTCAAAAATTTGATAAGAATATAGCCAATTGGAGGTTATTCGGGCATTAGCTGCTTAAAACTCTCCAAACCGGCCATCATACATCGGCTATTTTGAGATTTTGCTTCTCGAAGCTCCCTGAAAACCGCCGAAAAGTAACAAAACAGCAGGTTTGCATGGGATATTTGGAGGTTTTTTCCGAAGCCAATATCCTAAGCCAACACCTGAAGCCAATACCTGAAAACAATAAAGGCAATATCGGTGAAGTCCATCGCCGATTAACGATGGGCGAGGCGGCTTTACCGTTGCATGAGGGCTCAGCTCCTCATAATACAAAATAATAATTACAGCAAAGGTCCGGCCCTGTGGCCGGGTCTTTGTTTTTTGATGCCTTCCACGCATGGGGCAGCTTCCGGTGCAAAGAGATTGACAAGCACAAAGAAATTCTATAAAATGATAACAGGATTCTGATTATATATTCGATTGATATTTGGTCGGAGTCACGGCAGCACAAGGTAATAATATGTCATTCACGGTTGCTGATTTGGTACGATGAAGAGGACTTCACAGTCGGCTTTGTATGACCAATGCAAAACGCAGGTTTTGCATTGGTCTTTTTTGTTCCATGGGGAAAATACATGCGGGGGAAAATACGCATGCTATATGACAGGGGCATCATGAGGGTTTGATTTTGAAAATCAGAGAGGCCGTCTGTGCTCTGAAGCTAAAAGGACGCATACGGCATGATGTGTGCAGCGCATGAGATATGATGCGTGCCGACCCGGGACAATTCTTAAAATCAGCGGGCCATCGTTGTTGTTTCGGAAAAATCCTGCAGGATAATGCCTGCCGGGCTTTTCGATATATGGGCGAAGGCTGCCGGGAGGCGAAGAATCCGCCTGAGCAGCATTTTCAATCATTTTTATGCGGTAAAGCGCAATTATTCCAATTACGTTTTAAGGAGGTAAGAACATGTCACAACAACAAGCAAGAGTGGCAGAGGTCGGCGAGCATGGGCTTAAAAAAGTCAATCTGAAGACCTCGACGGTAGTGTTCATGATTTTCTGTCTTGTATCTGCCGGTTGCTTCGGTATCGAGGAAATGATACCTGAGTGCGGTCCGGGACTGACCATCGTGATGCTGTGCGTACTGCCGTTGATCTGGGCATCGCCTTTCGGACTGGTAGCTTCCGAGCTTGGATCGGTAAGACCGCAGGAGGGCGGATATTACAAATGGGTCCAGGAAGGACTTGGAGAGTTCTGGGGCTTTCAGGCAGGCTGGTGGAGAACCATTTCCATCTACATAGATAACGTATCATACGTTATACTGGCAGGCGGATACGCTGCAGGTCAGTGGGAATTCACCTATGTTCAGGAATTCATATTCAAGGCGGCGATGATACTGATATTCACATTCGTAAACCTGATGGGAATGAAGGAGATCGGCTCTGTCAGCACTGTGCTTTCCATTCTCGTAATGGTGGCATTTGCCATGGTGGCTGTATGCGGATTCATGAACTGGGGCGAAGGACAGAACATTTCATTCCAGATGACAGCATATGAGGCTGAGGGAATCGGCGACTGGTTCTTCCTGATTGCAGGCGGAATCTCTGTAGGCATGTGGATGTATTCCGGATACGAATCAATGTCCACCATCGCAGGGGAAGTAAAAAATCCGCAGGTAATACCTAAGGCGACACTCATCACAATACCGCTTATAACCTTGACATACGTCATTCCTACAGTTGCAGGACTTGGCTCCATAGGAATGTGGGATATGTGGGGACCTGACGGAGACGGCATAGGCTACGGCAGCGTGCTTACGGAATTCTGGGGACCTGCCTTCGGACTGTTCTTCGTAGTCATAGCTATACTGGCTCAATGTTCCATTTTCAACACATACATAGCATCGGGCTCAAGGGGATTCTTCTCCCTGGCAGATGATTATCTGGCTCCGCCTATCCTCGTGAGGGTAAGCAAAAAGCGCGGAGTTCCGTCTGTCGCCATATGGAGCATAGCGATATTCTCGCTGTTGTTCTGCATGGTTCCTTTCGGCTTCATAATAATCCTGGATGTATCGCTGCTGATATCATCCTATGTACTGGTATTTATTTCGGCGATGATACTGAGAAGAAAGATTCCTGAGGAGGAATACAAGTTCAAGATACCGGGAGGAATGGGCGTTCTGACTGTAATATGCATAATTCCGATCTGCGTAGCAGCCTTAGCATTTCTCATCAACGGCTCCGACTACTTCCTGGGAGGAATGGTAGGACTGATATCCGGCCCTGTGCTTTACATAATATGGAGGCGACGCTACGGCGGGCTTACCAGAAAGGACCCTGAAATGTTCCCCGGCAACCCAAGGACAGGACTTGCAGTGGGTGACATCAAGAGGATATCGGTGCTGTGCACCATCTTCTCGGTGATGAATATTATCGCCTGTTTCTTCATGCCATGGTATGAAGCATGGGGAGACCCGGAGAACGGTTGGGAATCCTCGGACTACTTTGACGGACTGCTTTCCGGCATGGATGTCAACGTCATACTTACTGCCATACATACCGGCTTATATATCGTGACTGCCGTTTCCGTCATAGGAGCGATAGTGACCTTCCTGATGTCGAAAAAAGTCGAAGAATAGATAAAACCCATTTTAAAAATACCTTGAAGGTAAAGGCATATCCGGATTCGGGTATGCCTTTGCGGTATATGATGATATAATGGACACAATATGAAAAAGTCGATAAACAGGATAATTACAATAGCCGCATTATGTTTTTTCATTGTGGTATGCATATTTGTGGGTGCGGATATCGTCAAGAGCAGGCAGAGCAGCCTTCAGCAGGCCGGCAGCAGCCTGTCGTATATGAGTGAAAACTGCGCCGATGAGTTCAGCGCCATATTCGATAATGCCGATATGATGGTGAACGATATCAGCAGCATCGTCGAGGAGACGATTCTTGTAAGCCAGGTACTTGCGGAGAGCCGCAAAGGAGATGAAAGCCTGGAACAGCTGAGAACTCTTGTCAGCCAGATCACAGCTCACTCAAAATATCCCATAAGCATTTACCTGACCTTCAATCCCGAATATTTCAGAGAGGATATATGGTATGTAAAGGGGCTGGATGATGAGGTAAGGGATCTGTCTGTCAATGGAGAGGCCATTGAGGAATGGCTGAAGGAGTGGAACGATGAAAAGTACAACTACGAGTCGTTTTTCAGGGATTCCGTTGAAGCAGGCGATATGTGGTATGAGGCGGGCTACGACCCCGATATCCAATGGGAAGTGGTATCAAGGACCAAGGCAGTATACGATAAGGAGGACAGGCTGATAGGTATCGTCGGAGCCGATGTGTATCTGGGAGATATATCCGGAAGGCTTGAGGGGATCGATGAAAAGACAGGAGGCGAATCTGCCGTCCTGAATTCCGACGGCGTCATCATTGCCGGAGACAGCATCACAGCAGCTGAGGACAGAAGCGGAGACTGGATATATGCCGAATCCGCCATAGGAGACTTGTGGACCGTGGTGCTGAGACAGCCTGTTTCCGTGGCTGTAGGCTCCATGGGAAAGACCATCGTAAGTACGGTCATAATAGGAGCAATGATAGGGCTGGTGCTGGTGCTGATAATAGCCTTTGCATACAGGAAGCATGCGAAGCCCATAATACGCGAATTTGAGGAAAAGGACGTGCTTCTGATAAATCAGGCACGCCAGGCACAGCTGGGTGAGATGGTGGGCAATATAGCACATCAGCTGAAGCAGCCGCTCAACGGAGTGAACATGGCTCTTTCCAATCTCAGTGAGGACTACGGGCGTGATATGCCTCCCGATGAGCAGAACGAGTTCGAAGCCCGCATAGCGAGGATAAAGAGCAGGATAAGCGGCATGTCGGATACCGTGGACGACTTCATGCACTTCCTCAGGCCTGAGAAGGAAAAGTGCAGCTTTTCCGTAAAAGAGGCAATACAGGGAGTCATGACGATGATGGAGGAAAGCCTTCATATAGACGCCATACGGAGCGAAATAACAGGCGAGGATTTTTGCATAAGAGGATATAAAAACGAATTCGCCCAATGCATCTTCAATCTCCTGGACAATGCCAGAGACGCCGTGAGAAACAGGGCGGATCGCCTTATAACCATAAGGCTGGACAAGGAAGAGAAGGACAGGCTGGGGCGCATCAGCGTCATCAACAACGGAGAAGCTATAGATGGAGAGCTGATGGAAAGCATCTTCGAGCTTTATTTCACCACCAAGGAGGACTCGGGAGGAACGGGAATAGGCCTTTACATGACCAGGGGAATCATCGAGGAACACTTCGGCGGCAGAATAGAATGTGAGAATATCAGCGGAGGCGTATGCTTCAGTATATTCATACCAATGGCAGTGGAAGAAAATGACGACAGAGGGAAACAGCATGGATAATATAAGGAATTTGAAAATACTTTGCGTAGAGGACGATGGGTTCGCATTGGAGGAAATGACATCATTCCTGAGAAAGCGTGTGGACAAGGTGTATTCCGCCGTAAACGGCGCAGACGGCATAGAACAGTATGAGATATACAGACCTGATATAATAATCGCCGACATACTGATGCCGGAGATGGACGGAATCGAGATGATAAGGCGAATGAAGGAGGAAAGGCCGGGGCTCCACGTCATAATGGTCACCAGCGTCAATGCTCTTGACAAGGTGCTGGAATCGGTGGATATGGGCATCGACGGCTATATAATCAAACCGGTGGAGTTTTCGGAGCTTGAGAAAAAGCTGGTGAAGGTGGGCAGGCTGATAGCCGAGGAGAGAAAATTCAGGAGCGAAAGCCTTTTGCCTCCGGAGGAAAGAAAATCTGCGGAGGACACCATAAAAAAGGAATTCATCAAGGTGATGAAGGCATACATGGGCAAGGGCCCCAGGGAAACCATCGTCCATATGAGGGGAAATACCGTAAAGCTCACGATCCTCGATTCGCTGACGGTGATGGAGGAAAATCAGCTGAAGGACATTAGAAACTTTGAGATGGTGAGGCAGAACAGAAGCATCGCCTACAGCGCAGTTTCCCGCAGCTTCTGCACCAGATTGTCGGAGATCCTGGGCGTGGATATGAAGTACGACAAGGTGGAGATAAACCTTAAAATGAAGCGTGATACAGTTACATTTGTTAAAAAGTAACAAAAAAATAAAAAAAGTTGTTGACAACCAACAAAACAAGTGGTATTTTAATACCGTAAACAGAATAGTGAAACCGATGATTGAGAATAGTAGGTTTGGGAGATGAACTTCACAGAGAGCCGCAGATGGTGAGATTGCGGCAGGGCAGCCCGGATTGAATGGACTTATGAGGGCAGGGAGAAAGGCGACGATCGCTTAGTAATACCTGACGGGAGCTCCGCCTGTTACAAAGGGAGCACGTATCAACAGCTGTACGTGAAGATAAAAAAGGAGAATTCCTTTTTTGGGTGGCATAACATAACAAGAGCAATGCTTTTGTCCCGCAGCGGGATAAGAGCATTTTTTTTTCGAAAATATACGGCGCAGTTATATCCACCTTTTCGTATCTCAATTACTCGGGGAAAAGGAAAGGAGAAAAACAATGACTAAAATGACTAAGAAGGTACCGCACAGGATATATCTGACAGAGGATCAGATGCCAACGCATTATTACAATCTGAGAGCCGACATGAAGGAGCTGCCTGACCCAATGCTGAATCCGGCAACGGGAAAGCCGGTGACGCTTGAGGATCTGACGCCTGTTTTCTGTGAGGAGCTGGCAAAGCAGGAGCTGGACAACGAGACGACATACATCGAGATACCTGAAGAGGTAAGAGATTTTTACAGCATATATCGTCCGTCTCCTCTCTGCAGAGCCTACAATCTGGAAAAGGCACTGGGAACTCCTGCCAAGATATACTATAAGTTTGAGGGCAACAACACGTCGGGAAGCCACAAGCTGAACTCGGCGGTAGCTCAGGCATACTACGCCAAGCAGCAGGGTCTCAAGGGACTGACGACTGAAACAGGTGCAGGTCAGTGGGGTACAGCTCTGGCAGAAGCCTGCTCATACTTCGGTATTCCTCTTGAGGTATATATGGTAAAGGTTTCATTCCAGCAGAAGCCGTTCAGAAAGAGCATAATCGAAACCTTTGACGGAAGCGTGTACGCTTCACCGAGCGACCGTACAGAGGCGGGAAGAAAGATACTGGCCGAAGATCCGGACAACAGCGGAAGCCTCGGCTGCGCCATTTCCGAGGCCGTTGAAAGGGCAGTCACCAACGATGGATACAGATATGTGCTGGGCTCAGTACTCAACCAGGTGCTTCTCCATCAGTCCATCATAGGTCTTGAGACGGAGACGGCAATGCAGCAGATCGACGAATATCCTGATATCGTCATAGGCTGTGCGGGAGGCGGTTCCAACCTGGGAGGACTCATCGCACCGTTCATGAGAGATAAGATTCAGGGAAAGACGGATACGCGGTTCATCGCAGTTGAGCCGAAGTCATGTCCGTCATTTACAAGAGGGGTTTATAAATACGATTATTGCGACACGGGAAAGATAACGCCTATGGCGAGAATGTACACCTTGGGCTGCACCTTCAAGCCATCTGCAAATCACGCCGGCGGACTGAGATATCACGGCATGTCACCTGTACTTTCCAAGCTCTATCACGATGGATATATGGAGGCAATGGCAGTTGAACAGACCAAGGTATTCGAAGCGGCAACATTGTTTGCAAAGCACGAGACGATACTGCCGGCTCCCGAATCGGCTCACGCCATCCTGGGCGCCATCGAGGAAGCTCTCAAATGCAAGGAAACAGGCGAGGAGAAGACCATATTGTTCGGCCTGACGGGAACAGGATATTTCGATATGACAGCATACTCCAGCTTCAACGAAGGCAAAATGAGCGACTACATCCCAACCGACGAAGATCTGAAGCCATCGATGGACGCCATTCCTGAAATCCCCGGGATTCAGTAGGATGGCGAAGTGACGGCAGGATAAGACAGCAAATGCCGGAAGTACGGATTACGTTGATATAAAAAAAGGACCGCTTCACATATGCAGCGGTCCTTTTGCTGTTGGCCAGAATGTCGTCTCGGCGACGGTTCCGATACCGGCTTGATGCCGGCTCTGTCGTCAGCCCGAATACTTGTCTATTATCTCATAAGCCAGCTGCCTTCTGGATATGCACCTGTTCATGGATGTCTTCTCTATGAATCTGTGGGCATCAGGCTCGCTGAGGTTCTCGTGGCTGATGAGTATCCATTTGGCTCTGTTCACAAGACGGATCTCCTCCATCTTCTGCTCGATGGAGGTTGTTTTCTTTTCAAACTGTCTGAGCCTTTCGCGGGAGCTTACCATCCACGACAGTGCCCTTTCCATTACGGCTCTGGATACAGGCTTTGCCAGAGTGAAGATGCCGTGGGGCGCCACGATATTGTATATTTCATCGTGGATGTCGCCTTTTGCCATCAGAAGCACCACGGTGTTGCCTGAAGCGCATGCGTTTATGGCGAATCGAAGACCCTGATCGTCGTGGACAGGGGAATTGATGATGATGAAATCGTATGCCCTGCCGGCTGCCGCGCGCTTTGCAGCGCTTATATCGGAAGCGTAATGTATCGTATCGCACGGAAACTCAGGCAGCAGAGACGTCAGAGCCGTGTTGAATGCATCCGATGAAGATACTATAAGCATGCTGTAAGCACGCTCCTTGAGACTCATCTGCAACCCTCCTTTCCAAGGCTTAGCGCCCTTTAAGCGCCGAATGTGCGGCGAATCTGCCGCTGAACGATAAACGATAGATAAACGATAGATGGTATAACGACGTGGCATGCGGCTTTGATGGTGTGACGGCGTGTGCCGAAGCCTGCATTTATCTGCCGCAGTAGAGCTTCAGTATATCCTCCGGAATATACTCCCTTATGAATTCGCTTTCATATGCAAAGGTGCGGGCAGCGTCGAGGTCAGCCGGAAGTTTTCTGTAGTCTGCCAGCTCTTCGCCGGAAGCTGTGTAGAAATTCAGAGAAGCTGCAGGCGGCAGCTCAAGTCCGTTTCGTATACCGTGAAGTCCTGCGTATATCATCAGCGCAAATGCAAGATAAGGGTTAGCGGCAGGGTCCGGCGAGCGAAGCTCGGCTCTCCTGTATTCGCCCTCGGCGGCAGGGATGCGTATCAGCTGCGATCTGTTGCCGCCGGACCATGAGATGAAGCCGGGAGCCTTGTCGCTGCCGAATCTGATGTATGATCTTTCGTCCGGGTTGAGAAATACCGTCATATCCTCTATCTTTTCCAGTATTCCCGCTATCATATGATCCATTTCGGCTGAATCGTCGCTGGATTTTACGGATATGTTTATATGAAATCCGCTGCCCGGCTGATTGTCCAGAGGCTTTGGACCGAAATCGGCGTAGAGCCCGTTTCTGTGGGCAACCGTTTTGACGATGCTCTGGAATGTCATGGAATTGTCAGCAGCCGTCAGAGGATCGGAATATCTGAAATCTATTTCGTTCTGACCGGGACCCATCTCGTGGTGGGAGCTTTCGGGCTGTATGCCCATCTGCTCCAGCGTCAGGCAGACCTCACGTCGTATGTTGTCGCATCTGTCCTCAGGTGCGGCGTCCATGTATCCGGCGTTGTCGTAGGGAATCTTTGTGGGAGCGCCGTTTTCGTCCAGCTCGAAGAGGTAGAACTCCTGCTCTGAGCCGAAGGAAAAGTAAAGCCCCGCAGATTCAGCTTCGTGTACAGCCTGCTTGAGAAGGCTTCGGGTGTCGCATTTGAAAGGCGTTCCGTCAGGATAGAAAACGCTGCAGAACATGCGGACGATGCGTCCGTGTTCAGGACGCCATGGGAGCATCGTGAGAGTGTCGGCATCAGGGTAGAGCAGAAGATCGGAGCGTGATTCGTCTCCGAAGCCCGTTATGCCTGAAGCGTCGATGGCTATTCCGTGGTCAAAGGCACGTGAAAGCTCGTCAGGCATGATGGAAATACTTTTCTGTATGCCGAATACATCGCAAAAGGTGAGGCGTATGAATTTGATGTCCTCCTCCTGCACAAACTGTATTACTTCCTGTTTTGAATATTTCATGATCCTACCTGCTTTCTGTATTCAACTTTTCCCCTATACAGGGAATATAAGCTCAAGTTGCATAAGCTCTCGTTGCATAAGATTATATACTATATAATATATCCCTTTGAACAAATTAGCAATAATTTAGCCGTAAACGCCATAAAAAATGAGAAAACAGTTGAAATATTTCTCTAAAGGGTATATTATAGTTCAGTAAAGGCAAAGGCGTCTTTAATGTTTACACGTTAAAGGTCCCTTTGTCTTTATTATTGAGTATGAAATCTCGCCGGAGCGATGCGGGCGTGGTTTCATCTGTCCCTCTGGCTGCCGGAGGCAGCGATTGTGCTAAGAGGAATTTTTGATTTTTGCCGACTGTCCTTTTATCGGGAAGCGGCGATGAAGCGGGTTCTGACATTTCCCGCTTCACAATTCTCCTAAAACGTGATGGGCGGCTTTGCTCATCATCGGATATTGGCCTCTGCCGCCGCAAGGCAGCGGAGGATTGATATATATTAAAGGTGGCTTTCTGCCGGATATGTTCGGCAGGCCATATGATCTACGAAATAATTAACGGAGGCTTGATATGTCAAATTGTGTGATAGTTGGTATCAACTGGGGAGATGAGGGAAAGGGAAGGATGGTCGACCTTCTTACCGAGGACTACGATGTGGTGGTTCGTTATCAGGGAGGAGGCAATGCCGGTCATACCGTGATAAATGAGCACGGCAAATTTGCCCTCCATCTGCTGCCGTCGGGCATATTCAGAAAGGGAGTCGTGAACATTCTGGGAAACGGCGTTGCCCTGGACCCTGAAAGCCTGTGGAAGGAAATTCAGGAGGTAAAGGAGAAGGGAGTGTCAATCACCCCTGACAACCTGAAGATAAGCGACCGTGCCTCACTGCTCTTTCCATGGCACAGGAACCTGGATGAGCTGGAGGAGCAGAGACTCAGGGACAAGAAGTACGGCTCAACGAAGCAGGGAATAGCGCCTTTCTATTCAGACAAGCACCAGAAGAAGACTGTGCTGGCGGGAGAGCTGTTTTACCCTGAAAAGCTGAAGGCCCACATCAGAGACATAATGGAATGGAAGAACCTGACTCTCAGCGGCGTGTATGATGCAGAGCCGTATACAGAGGAGGATATCCATAAATGGGTGGATGAATTCTGCGAGAAGATCAAGCCTTATATATGCGATACGGGGCTTTTCCTCAAGGAAGCACAGCAGAAGGGAAAGAAGATATTGTTCGAAGCCCAGCTGGGAGCACTGAGAGATCTCGATTACGGCATATATCCGTACACGACATCATCCAACACCACTGCTGCATACGCACCTATCGGCTCAGGGCTGCCTTCAGCCAGACTGACGGATGTGATAGGCGTGGTCAAAGCATATTCCACATGTGTCGGAGAGGGGCCTTTTGTATGTGAGATGTTCGGCGAGGCTGCGGAAAAGCTCAGAGAGGCCGGCTTCGAATACGGCGCCAAGACGGGAAGGCCCAGGAGAGTTGGTCCTCTCGATATAGTTGCCACCAGATACGGCGTCGAGGTTCAGGGAGCCACCGAGATAGCGCTGACCAAACTGGACGTACTCAGCTATCTCGACAGGATACCTGTATGCACTCATTATGTGGTGGACGGTCAGCTTACGGACAGATTCCCGTTCCCGTCGGCTCTTGACGATGCCGAGCCGGTGGTGGAATATCTGGACGGCTGGAAGACCGATATATCGGGAATAAGCGAGTGGAGCAAGCTGCCTGAGGCCGCCAGAAGCTACGTGGAATTCGTCGAAAAATCCATAGGATGTCCGATAACATACGTTTCGGTGGGTCCGGAGCGTGACAGCATTATCTACAGAAGTAAGGAGAAATAGATATGACAAACAGATATGAATCGCCACTGTCCACAAGATATGCATCAGAATACATGCTGGGGCTTTTTTCACAGGATACGAGATACAGAACATGGCGTAAGCTGTGGGTATCTCTGGCAAGGGCTGAGATGAAGCTGGGTCTTCCGATAACGGAGGAGCAGGTCAGCGAGCTTGAGGCCCATATTGAAGATATAGATTACGAATGTGTAAAGCAGCGTGAAAAAGAAGTAAGGCACGACGTAATGGCGCATATATACGCTTACTCGAAGGTTGCGCCGTCGGCAGCGGGAGTGATACATCTGGGAGCCACCAGCTGCTACGTTACAGACAATGCCGATATGGTGATTTACAGAGACGGCCTCAGATACATAAGAGGCGAGCTTCTCAAGGTCATCGCCAATCTGGCTGACTTTTCCATGGAGTACAAGGATATGCCTACTCTGGGATATACGCATTATCAGCCGGCACAGCTGGTGACGGTGGGAAAGAGAGCCACGCTTTGGATGCAGGATCTGGTGGCCGATCTGGAGGAGCTTGATTTCGTACTGGAAAACCTCAAGTTCCTGGGCTGCAGAGGCACCACAGGCACGGAGGCCAGCTTCATGGAGCTCTTCGAGGGCGACACGAAGAAGATAGATGAAATGAACAGGATGATATGTGAGGATTTCGGATTTAACGCATATTTCGATGTCTGCGGACAGACTTATCCGAGAAAGACCGACAGCAGAATCCTGAACTGCCTGTCTGCCATAGCGCAGAGCTGCTACCGAATGGCCAACGACATCAGACTGCTGCAGCATGACAGACAGATAGAAGAGCCATTTGAGAAGGACCAGATAGGCTCGTCTGCCATGGCATACAAGAGAAACCCTATGAGAAGCGAGAGGATATGCTCACTGGCACGTTATCTGATGGCGGATGCCGCCAATGCAGCGGCGACAGCCTCAGTTCAGTGGATGGAAAGAACGCTGGACGATTCTGCCAACAGGCGTATTTCCATGCCTGAGGGCTTCCTCTGCGCCGATGCGGTGCTGAGACTTGCTCAGAACGTGACGGAAAAGCTTCACGTCAACGATAAGATAATAGAAAGCACGGTGGCTGAATACCTGCCGTTCATTGCGACGGAAAACCTCATGATGGAAGCTGTAAAGCGTGGAGGAGACCGTCAGGAGGTCCACGAGATCATCAGAAAATGCTCGATGGAGGCCACTAAAAAGATGAAGAACGGGGAAAAGTGCGATCTGCCGGCAAGACTTGCAGCCGAGGAGGCCTTCGGCATGAGCGAGCAGGAGATCGACGAGCTTCTCAGACCTGAGCTTTATACAGGCCGCTGCGGAGAGCAGGTTGCGGCATATGTCGATAAGATAAAGCCTCTGCTGACAGAGGTTTCGAGACAGACTGCAAGTATAGATGTGTAGCTTGGAGGAAGAAATGAAAGAAAAAATGAGTGAAAAGATCCTTGTGCTGGACTTTGGAGGACAGTATAACCAGATGATAGCCAGAAGGGTTCGTGAGCAGCATGTATACGCTGAAATAAGAGCATACAGCAAGATAACCATAGATGAGATCAAGGCTGAGGGATACAGCGGCATCATATTCACGGGAGGTCCCAACAGCGTATATGATGAAAGCTCTCCTCATTATGACCCTGCCATACTTGAGGCAGGGATTCCGATACTGGGCATCTGCTACGGACATCAGCTCATGTCATATATGGCAGGCGGTGAGATAACAGGTGCAGAGGACAGCAGTGAGTATGGCAGCACCAGGGTAAGGATATCGGAGAACACCTTGTTTGAAGGTGTGGAGAAGGAAAGCATCTGTTGGATGAGCCATACGGACTACGTCAAGACGCCTCCTGAGGGCTTCAGCATCATAGCGGAGACAGATAAATGTCCGTGTGCAGCCATGTGCGACGAGACCAGAAAGCTTTACGGCGTGCAGTTCCACCCTGAGGTGAGCCACACCGTATACGGGAAGCAGATAATTTCAAACTTCCTTTTCAATATATGCGGATGCGAGGGAGCATGGAAGATGGATGACTTCATTCAACGCTCCGTCGCAGGATACAGGGAGCAGCTGGCAGGCAAGAAGGTGCTGCTGGCTCTGTCAGGCGGAGTGGATTCATCGGTTGCGGCCGTGATACTCCACAAGGCCATAGGTGAAAACCTCACATGTGTTTTCATAGACCACGGCCTTTTGAGAAAGGGAGAAGGCGACTATGTGGAGAAGACCTTCGGGGAAAAGTTCGGCATGAAGCTGATCAGAGCCAATGCGGAGGAAAGATTCCTCGGCAAGCTGGCAGCTGTCACCGAGCCTGAGCAGAAGCGCAGTATCATCGGTGAGCAGTTCATCAGAGTTCTGGAGGAGGAGGCCCGCAAGCTGGGAAAGATAGATATACTGGCTCAGGGCACCATATATCCTGACGTCGTTGAAAGCGGCAGCGGAGATTCGGCAGTCATCAAGAGCCATCACAACGTGGGAGGTCTTCCTGACGTGATGGATTTCGAGGCTATAGTTGAGCCGCTGCGGGAGCTGTTCAAGGACGAGGTTCGTGAGGTGGGCGAGCAGCTGGGCATACCGCGCGAGCTTGTATGGAGACAGCCGTTCCCGGGTCCCGGTCTTGCCGTGAGAGTCATAGGCGAGATAACCAGAGAAAAGCTGGAGCTTCTCAGAGAGGCGGACGCCATCTTCAGGGAGGAGCTTGACAACGCCGAAGGCGTATCAGCTGACCAGTATTTTGCAGTCCTCACCGATCTCAGGAGCGTTGGAGTCAAGGGTGATGACAGGACTTATGGATACACGATTGCTCTCAGAGCAGTTACTACAGACGATTTTATGACAGCCGAATGGACAAGACTTCCTTATGACGTACTGCAGAGGGCAAGCAGCAGGATAACCAACGAGGTCTCGGAAATAACGAGAGTTGTATATGATATCACATCTAAGCCGCCTGCAACGGTGGAGTGGGAATAACGGAGGAAAGACCATGGCTAAATATATATTTGTTACAGGAGGCGTAGTGTCCGGACTTGGAAAAGGCATCACAGCCGCTTCCCTGGGAAGACTTCTCAAGGCGAGAGGTCTCAAGGTTGCGGCACAGAAGCTGGACCCGTATATAAATGTAGACCCGGGAACCATGAGCCCGTATCAGCACGGTGAGGTATACGTCACCGAGGACGGAGCGGAAACCGATCTGGATCTGGGACATTACGAGAGATTCATAGATGAAGACCTCAACAAATATTCCAACCTCACCACAGGCAAGGTATACTGGAACGTGCTGAACAAGGAGCGCCGCGGAGAATATCTGGGTTCCACGGTGCAGGTGATTCCTCATATAACCAACGAAATAAAGGAGTTCATATACAGCGTCGGCATGAAGACTGATGCCGACGTGGTAATCACTGAGATAGGCGGCACCATAGGAGATATAGAATCCCAGCCGTTTATAGAGGCTGTAAGGCAGGTGTCCTTGGAGGTGGGCAGGGAAAACAGCCTGTTCATACACGTGACACTGGTGCCTTTCCTCAAGGGCTCGGAAGAGCACAAGTCAAAGCCTACTCAGCATTCCGTAAAGGAGCTGAGAGGCATGGGCGTTGCGCCTGACATAATCGTCCTCAGATGCGACGAGCCTCTGGAAAATTCCATATTCGAAAAGATTGCGCTTTTCTGCAATGTGAAGAAGGACTGCGTAATAGAGAACATAACGCTTCCTTATCTGTACGAAGCGCCTCTCATGCTGGAAAAAGCCAATTTTTCATCTGTGGCATGCCGTGAGCTGGGGCTGGATTGTCCGGAGCCCGACCTGACGGAGTGGACGCAGATGGTGAAGAAGATAAAGGAAAGACCCGGAAACGTGGACATAGGCATAGTAGGCAAATACGTGGGTCTACACGATGCCTACCTGTCGGTTGCCGAAGCGCTGAGACATGCAGGCTACCACCACGATACCAACGTGGAGATACACTGGATAGATTCAGAGGAAATCACGGCGGAAAACGTCGGGGAAAAGCTGGGTATGCTGGATGGCATACTGGTGCCGGGCGGTTTCGGGAGCCGAGGTATAGAAGGCATGATAACTGCTGCTCGGTATGCAAGGGAAAATGATGTGCCTTATCTGGGCATATGCCTCGGAATGCAGATTGCCGTCATTGAATACGCCAGAAACGTCGCAGGAATAAAGGATGCGGACTCAGGCGAATTCGATGAGAACTGCAGCAGCAAGGTAATAGACTTCATGCCCGGTCAGAGCGATGAGATAGACAAGGGCGGCACTCTCCGTCTTGGAGCATATCCGTGTATCATAGGTGCAGGAACCATGATGGAAAAATGCTACGGAAAGTCGGAGATAAGCGAAAGACACAGACATAGATACGAGTTCAACAACGAGTACAGAGATATACTGGTGGAAAAAGGCCTGACCATAGGCGGCACATCGCCTGACGGAAGACTGGTGGAAACCGTGGAGCTTGAAGACAGGAGCTTCTTCGTGGGAGTTCAGTTCCATCCTGAATTCAAGAGCCGTCCCAACAGGCCGCATCCGCTGTTCAAGGGCTTTGTGGGAGCCTCATATGCGAAAAGGGGTGAGAAAAAATGAAGAATCTGATTCTTCCGGAAGCATACAAGTCGGAGATGGGTCTTATGGAAAATCAGAGAGCCATAAAGGATATAAAGGACTTTTTTCAGCGTGAGCTGGCGCAAAAGCTCAATCTCGGCAGAGTGTCGGCTCCGCTGTTCGTAGCGCCTGAGACAGGTCTCAACGACAACCTCAACGGCGTGGAAAGGACAGTGTCCTTTACGATAAAGGATATGGACGAGAAGCCTGTGGAGATAGTTCAGTCGCTGGCAAAATGGAAGAGAATGACTCTGGGAAGATACGGCACTCCTGCGGGAGAAGGCATATACACCGACATGAACGCCATAAGAAGAGATGAAGAGCTGGACAATCTTCACTCCGTCTATGTTGACCAGTGGGACTGGGAAAAGGTGATGGAAAAGAGCCAGAGAAACGAAGACTTCCTGAAGGAAACGGTCAGGGCGCTTTACGAGGCGCTGAAGGCTCTCAGCCTTCATGTGGCGGGGAAGTATCCTGAGCTGAAAACAGAGCTCCCCGATGAGATCTTCTTCATAACCACCCAGCAGCTGGAGGATATGTATCCGTACAAGACGCCGGGCGAGAGAGAGGATGCTCTGCTGAAGGATAAAAAGGCCGCCTTCATCATGCAGATAGGCGACGTGCTGAAATCAGGAGAAAAGCATGACGGAAGAGCGCCTGATTACGACGACTGGCAGCTGAACGGAGATATCATTCTGTGGAATGAGACTCTGGGTAAGGCATTCGAGATTTCATCCATGGGAATCCGTGTTGATGCCGAAGCCATGGACAGACAGCTCAAAAAGGCAGGAGCCGATGAGCGTCGTCAGCTGGAATTTCATAAAATGATACTGGCAGATGAGCTGCCGTACACCATTGGAGGCGGCATAGGGCAGAGCCGACTTTGTATGTACTTCCTGAGAAAAGCCCACATCGGCGAGGTGCAGGTATCTGTATGGCCTGATGAAATGATAGAAAAGTGCAGGGAGAACAATATTTTCTTATTATAAAAGGATGGTAACAAGTAATAATGGAAGGATTGATATATCTTGAAGACGGCACCGTGTTCAAAGGCAAGGGCTTCGGTGACGCAAAAACTTCTGTAGGAGAGCTGGTATTCAACACATCTATAACGGGATATCAGGAAATACTCACGGACCCGTCATACAAAGGGCAGATAATAAACATGACGTATCCCCTCATAGGAAACTACGGCATAAGCGAGAAGGACAACGAGTCCTTCGGCATACATGCCTTCGGACTGGTGATAAAGGATCTCTGTGAGGAGCCCTCCAACAGCATGTCCGTGAAAACCATGGATCAGTGGCTCAAGGAGCAGCATGTTCCCGGCGTTTACGGCATAGATACGAGACAGATAACCAGAAAGATAAGAAAGAGCGGAACCATAAAATGCCTGATAAGCACAGAGGGCATATCCATCGCTGAAGCGAAGCAGCTCTGCGAAGAAGGCTCCCTCAGAGGCGACTGGATGAAGACTGTCTCGGTGAAGGAAAAGACTGTGATGGAGCCGGACGGCAGCCATGAAGGAGAGCCTTACAATGTGGCGGTCATCGACTTTGGCGTAAAGGGAAACATACTCAGAAGCCTTTTGAAGAGAAACTGCAGGCTCACCGTATTTCCGTACGGCTCCACAGCTGAGGAAATCATGGAGATATCACCTGACGGTATTCTCCTAACCAATGGACCGGGAGACCCGGAGGAGGCTTCTGAAGCGATAGAGGAAGTGAGAAAGCTCATAGGCTGCGAGATACCTATGTTCGGTATCTGCATGGGACATCAGATCCTGGCTCTGGCCATGGGCGGCAGGACATACAAGCTCAAATACGGTCACCGAGGCGGAAACCACGGAGTCTACGACAAGGATACGAAGCGCTCGTATATCACATCGCAGAATCACGGCTTTGCGGTGCAGCATGAGAGCGTTATCCTCAAGGGCATGGAGGTTACGCATTTGAATCTCAACGACGGAACTGTGGAGGGAATGGAGCACAGGGATCTCCCTGTATTTTCAGTCCAGTTCCATCCGGAGGCTGCTCCGGGACCGACTGACAGCGCATACCTCTTCGACAAATTCATGGATATGATGAAGAGCTATACCGGACGATAGATCAGGTAAAGTCAAGCTGAATAAAGAGAAATCAGGTGAAAACAGGAGAAAGGAAATTCTGCAATATGTATTCCATTGGCAAGTTTTCAAAGATAACAGGCATCTCGATTCCCACGCTGAGATATTATGACGAGCGCAGAATAATAATCCCCAGAGTAAAGAAGGAAAACGGATACAGGTATTACGAGGATGATCAGCTGTTGGATGCACAGTTCGTAAATAACCTCAAAAGAGTAGGGCTTTCACTTGAGGCCATAACGGATCTTATTACGGCAGGTGATCCGGCATATACGCTTCAGAGGATAAGAGAGCTGAAGTATGCCAAGCTCAACGAGCTGAAGCAGCTTACGGATATCGAAAACTACTATGCCCGTGGAGTAATGAGCAGAAAATATAATGGCGAGCTTGAAGGAAATGCAGAGGTTTCCATCTTGAGAGGATGTGAATATATTTCAAAGGAAATCGATTCACTGGATGCGAAGCAGATATTTACCGTGGACTGCATGGAGCTTCAGAAAAAACGTGACAGCCTTGGGCTGATTCAGAAGGCCGGCATATGCGTGATCTGCAACTCCCTTGCTCCTGCAAAAACCGATGCGAAGGACATGATAATAATGCCGGTGAGCCTTCCTGAGGATATTTCAAGAGGAGAAAATGCGATATCGGAAGCCTCGACGATGGATGCACGGGAGACCATAAGCACTGTAATATGCAGATCTGAAATGGACTTCAATGATGAAATAAAGCAGCTTTCGGAAATCGCCGCCTCCATGGGGCGCAAAACTACGGGAGCGCCTGTGTTGGAATGTCTGCTGGACCCCGGAGACATGCCAAACACAGACGATTATATAGCTAAAATCCACCTGAACATCGAATAACAAGCGATAACCCAAATCTTAAATCTGATAACTAATAACAACAAAAATCTAAAATCTGATAATTAATAATAACCAAAACCTTAAATCTGATAATTAACAATAACCTCAACCATAGAGCTGTGCTTTTGCAAAAGAGCATGGCTCTTTTTTTCTGTCCGGCCGAATTCTGTATATATTTTGCTTTCAAATTCATTGTCTTCTTACGATGCAGGGATTGATTCCTTCCTTATGACTGTCGCTGCCCTCTATTCGGCTGCTGTCCTCTTGTTGAATGATCATTGTTTATTACAGATTGTATTATACATAGCCGGCTGTGCAGAGCCAGCTCGCATTATTTGTGAATCTCAAAATAATGATAAAGGAATAGAATTTTGGAGATTATTTCATCTTGAGCACAATAATAATCTCCAAATCAGCCATGAAGCAGCGGCTGTTTTGAGATTATAAATCTCACGGTCCTTTGGAAGAAGGGGAAAAGTAACAAAATAGGCAGATGGACACCGGTGATTTGGAGACTTTTCATGTTAAATAGCTTATGTGCCATCAATAAATCTCCAAACAATGGTCATATAGCAGTTATTTTGTGAATCTGCGTCTCGGTCTGTGAGTTTATTAATCTGCGAATCCGTGAGCCTATGAATTTATCTCCCTGTGAATTTGCAAGCCTTCTGATGAAGCTCCTATCCATTACAGCTTAATGAGGCGAGCAACCGAAGCTCACTGCCGAATGTTGAGCTAAGGGCCTTGCATCGAGGAAAGCGCAATTGGCGCTTTGCACACACGCCGGAGAGTTATCAACGACATGGCGCTTTGCCGCCACAGCTGCATAAATATATCATTGGGAAGCTCCAAACCATTGACACTAACCCTAACTTTAGAGTTATACTTTTGTGGAAGAGTATAACTCTCTGTTAGTTTTTTTGTTTAGGAGGAAGGAAATGCAAAAAATAGAGAATTTGATAAAAACATTTTCCGCTGACAACAAACCATGCTGCACCGCAGCGGCAGGAGACACTCTAATATTCAAGACGGTTGACTGCTTTACAGGACAGATAACCTCCGAGGATCAGTTCCCTTCTGATGAATATGGAGACATGGATCTGGCGACGGGCCCTGTTTTCGTGGAAAACGCCGAGCCGGGAGACGTTCTGGTGGTCGATATCCTTGATATAGCTGTCGCACCTATAGGAACAACATGCGGTATAGGCGGCCCTCTTGCCGACAGGATTCAGCAGAGAACAAAGCGTATACCTGTAAAAGACAACGTTTATTAAATAGAAATCCTACAAATTAATCAATTGACCCATTATATAAAAACGGCTCGTATTATGAACCGACCCCCAAAGCCAGAACTAAATATCTAGCAGTTGGGAGGTCGGCGCACACCTGTAAAATGCGAGTCGTTTTTATATTTGATTTATTGCGGAGAAGCTTGACATTTGACGTGCTGCCCTTCAGCATTTTAGCGAATAAAATGTCAATGCCGTATGGCAGCTTTCATCCAAAATGAAGAATAAGCGAGGCTGTGGGTGAAAACACATCTCAGCAGGTTTTGCTTACGTCCTGTACTCTTTTTTACCTATATCAAAGGTTTTTTGATATAATACAGAATGAAATCCAAAGGTGATAAAGTCACGGAGAGTACTTAAATGAGTCTGTATAATGAGATAAAAAATACAGACTTGTAAACAGCAGAGACTGCGAGAAAGGGGAGATACCATGTATGAGCTGATACAGGCATGGGGAAACAGCTATTACATACAGAGCCCTGCCAAGATAGGACTGGTAAGGCTCAACGATAAAGATGTATGCCTCATAGACAGCGGCAACGACAAGGACGCAGGACGAAAGGTGCGAAAGCTCCTGGATGAAAAGGGCTGGAATCTTAAGACGATATACAACACCCATTCCAATTCGGATCATATAGGCGGCAATAAATACCTTCAGGGTCAGACGGGGTGTGAAATCTTTGCACCGGGAATAGAGTGCGACTTTACAAATCACACAATTCTGGAGCCTGCATTCATATACGGTGGATTTGCACCGAAGGATCTGAGACACAAGTTCATTCTGGCGCAGCCCAGCAAGGCGCAGCCTTTGACGGAGGACAGCCTGCCAGACGGATGGCAGCTGATGGAGCTGAAGGGGCATTTCTTTGATATGGTCGGCTTTAGAACTCAGGACGATGTGGTGTATCTGGCGGACTGTCTGTCGAGCCGTGAGACCATAGACAAGTACAGGATAGGCTTCATCTACGACGTGGGAGCGTACATCGAGACACTGGAAAGGGTGAAGAAGCTGGAAGCCAGGCTGTTCATTCCTTCTCATGCAGAGCCTGCTGAGGATATAGCGCCTCTGGCACAGTACAATATAGAGAAGGTCAAGGAAACTGCGGAAAAAATAGCGGAGCTTTGCTGCAGCCCTATAAACTTTGAGAAAATACTGCAGAGGCTTTTCGATGAGTACGGACTTGAGATGAATTTTGAGCAGCATGCACTGGCGGGCAGCACCGTGAAATCATATCTGGCATGGCTGAGGGATACGGACGTGCTGGACGTGGAGTTTGCCGATAACATGCTTCTGTGGAAGAGGAAATAACGTATATGCAGTACCTGATTTCATTTTTTGAAGGCATAGTGACCTTCATATCACCATGTATACTGCCTATGCTCCCCATATACATCTCGTATTTTGCGGGAGGCGGAGAGCAGGGAACTAAAAGAACGCTGATAAATTCGGCAGGCTTCGTGTTGGGCTTCACCGTGATTTTCATGGCGATGGGTATGGCAGCAGGAGCAGCGGGCGGCTTTTTCAAGGAGCATCAGACTGCCGTCAATCTGATTACCGGAGCCATAGTGATACTTTTCGGTCTGAATTATATAGGAATACTCAAGTTCAACTTATTCAAAGGCATAAAAAGGCAGGCGGACACCGTCAACATGAGTATTGTTTCTGCGATAGTGTTCGGCATGATCTTTTCCATAGGCTGGACTCCATGTGTCGGAGCGTTTCTCGGCTCTGCGCTGATGCTGGCATCGCAGCAGGGTCATGTAATCACGGGAATGATGATGCTTCTGGCGTATTCGGCAGGTCTGGGTATACCATTTATCATCAGTGCGGTGCTTGTGGACAATATGAAGAGCGCCTTCGGTTGGATAAAGAAGAACTACAAGATTATAAATACGGTATGCGGGATATTTCTCATAATAATAGGTATACTGATGGCTGCGGGGCTGATGGGGAAATTCCTGGTGCTGTTCAGCTGACATATATAAAGGAGGAGTATGATGAAAAAGCGCACATTGATGCTCATAATGATACTGGTGCTTGTAGTGGGCGGCGGCTCTCTGGCGTATTACTTTCTGGGCTCATCCTCGGATTTTACTCCGCAGGTCGCAAATGAGCAGGGAAGCGCTGACTCTTCGGAGCATGCTGCAGCGCCTGATTTTACTGTCTACGATGAAAACGGCGCTGAGGTGAGCCTTGGGGATTTTCGTGGAAAGCCACTGGTGATGAATTTCTGGGCCAGCTGGTGCGGACCTTGCAGGAGCGAGATGGACGGCTTTCAGGAGGTTTACGGACAGCTGGGTGATGAAGTTCAGTTCGCCATGGTGAATCTCACCGATGGAAACAGAGAAACAGAGGCGTCAGCCCAAAGCTTTATGGAGGAGGAGGGCTATACCATGCCGGTGTACTTCGACAAGGATAACACAGCTGCAGCTGCATATCAGGCGTGGTCCATACCTACGACATATTTCATAGATGAAAGGGGCATGGTCATTGCCAGGGCATCAGGTGCGATAGATAGGGACACGCTGATGGAGGGTATAGGCATGATCTACGGAGCTGCAGAGTAAAATGCAGTACGGCCTCAAGGCTGCCCGTCGCGCTCCGCAGTTCAGCAAGCGCTAAACTTTATCAAAAGTGGTCAAAAACCCCGGAACTACGCGGTTTCCGGGGTTTTTCCTTTTCAAATGGTTTGACGCAATTTGACAGAACGAAGCCTCTTTTAACCCGTTTTCTATGGGTTAAATGGTGGACAACCACCCCAAAAAGAGGGCTTATGGGTTAAAAAATAGGACAACCGAGACGCGATTTTGGGATGCCAAGGGGATGTTTATTTATACATCTCCAAGAGACCTTTTTCGTGAAAACGGTTTGTCTGAATTTGACCTAATTTGAACAAAAGAGAATAAATCTAATCGCCAAGCGCTCAGTATTTTCTACTGGGCGCTTTTTGCGTTTCCGGGGAATTTCATTCCGGGATAAGAAAAGGCCGTCACTTTCAATTTTTGAAGTGGCGGCTTTTTCTATTTCCAGAAGCCATAGAACAATTCAGAAATGAGGTGAAGTCATTGAACACGCAAATCATCGCCATCGCCAACCAGAAAGGCGGCGTTGGCAAGACAACCACCTGCGCGAACCTGGGGATTGGGCTGGCGCAGGCCGGAAAGAAAGTGCTGCTGATCGACGGGGACCCGCAAGGCAGCCTGACCATCAGCCTGGGCCACCCCCAGCCGGACAAGCTGCCCTTTACCCTGTCCGACGCGATGGGCCGTATCCTGATGGACGAGCCGCTGCGCCCCGGCGAGGGTATCCTGCACCACCCGGAGGGCGTTGACCTGATGCCCGCAGACATCCAGCTCTCCGGCATGGAGGTCTCCCTGGTGAACGCCATGAGCCGAGAGACCATCCTGCGGCAGTATCTGGACACGCTCAAGGGACAGTATTCCCATATCCTGATTGACTGCCAGCCATCCCTGGGTATGCTCACGGTCAACGCCCTGGCCGCCGCCAACAGGGTCATAATCCCCGTTCAGGCGGAGTACCTGCCCGCCAAGGGCCTGGAACAGCTGCTCCAGACCGTAAACAAGGTGAAGCGGCAGATCAACCCCAAGCTCCAGATCGACGGCATATTGCTGACGATGGTGGACAACCGCACCAACTTCGCCAAGGAGATTGCCGCCCTGCTGCGGGAGACCTATGGCAGCAAAATCAAGGTGTTCGGCACCGAGATTCCCCATTCTGTCCGGGCAAAGGAGATCAGCGCCGAGGGCAAAAGCATTTTTGCCCATGACCCTAATGGCAAGGTGGCCGAGGGCTATAAGAATCTGACCAAGGAGGTGATAAAACTTGAAAAGCAGCGCGAAAAAAGTAGAGCTGGCTCCATACGATGATTTGTTTTCCACCGAGGAAAGCCGCCAGGATGCCAAGCTGGAAAAAGTACGGGAAATTCCGCTGTCTGAGCTGCATCCTTTCAAGAACCACCCCTTCAAAGTCAAGGATGACGAGGCCATGATGGAGACCGCCGACAGCGTTCGGCAGTATGGTGTTCTGGTTCCGGCGATCGCCCGCCCGGACCCGGAGGGCGGCTATGAGCTGGTTGCCGGTCACAGGCGGCACCGGGCCAGTGAGCTGGCCGAGAAAGAAACCATGCCTGTCATTGTCCGAGACCTGGACGATGATGCTGCCACTATCATCATGGTGGACAGCAACTTACAACGTGAAAGCCTGCTCCCCAGCGAAAGGGCCTTTGCTTACAAGATGAAGCTGGAGGCTATGAAACACCAAGGCGCACGGGGGGACTTAACTTCGTCCCAACTTGGGACGAAGTTGCGTGCAGATGAATTGTTGGCGCAGCAGGCTGGTTCGAGTAGGAACCAGGTGCAGCGCTATATCCGCCTGACGGAGCTGATTCCCGAACTGCTGGATATGGTCGATGAAAAGAAAATCGCCCTCAATCCGGCTTATGAGCTGTCCTTTCTCAAAAAAGAAGAACAGCGGGATTTGCTGGACGCGATGGACAGCGAACAGGCTACCCCCTCTCTCTCCCAGGCTCAGCGACTCAAGAAATACAGCCAGGAGGGACATCTGACCCTCGATATGATGCGCGTCATCATGGGTGAGGAAAAGAAAAGTGATCTCGACAAAGTGACTTTCACCTCCGACACCCTGCGGAAGTATTTCCCCAAAAGCTATACGCCCCAGCGGATGCAGGAAACCATTATCAAACTGCTGGAGGCGTGGCAGAAGAAGCGCCAGAGAGACCAGGAACGATGAAAGGAGCCGCCTATGAGGGATATTTCAGCCCGTGAGCTGAAAGGACACAATATCTTGGCCGTAGAGCGTTTTCAGGACAGCACCCGCTGGATGATCGAGTTTTCCGTTCAGCGCCCTTGTTCCTACGGCTGCCCCGGCGATGATATGCGGCTGTTTCTTACGGAGGACGGGTATCAGGCCGCCCTCGTAAGCCAGAAGCGTCGGGAAATCAAAATCAAGCGGTATGCCCGTGTGATCGAGGGCCATGTGCTCGACTTCAAACCGGACAAGCGCCGCCGCCACCCGTAAACTCATTATCACTACGAAAGGAAAGGAATGAATATGTGTACTGTCCAGAGCATCAAAGATGCCATCCGGGAAAGTTGCCAGTCCCAGTATGATATGGAATCCACCGACATTGACCGGGTTTTGCAGACCCTCCCGTTTTCGGAGCATGAGCCGATGTTCAGTCATCCGCCGAAGTACAAGCGTCCTTACCGGCCCTGGCAGAACAACAAAAACAGCTGAAAGCCACAGTCTTTTTCACGAAGGATTGTGGCTTTTTAGTACTTTTTGACTTATCAATCGAGGCACGGGCTATTTACCGTTTACCAAGAGACAGGCATAAAAAATGAGACTACTGGATATATGGCTGCAGCAGTCAAAGCTGGAGGTAAAAACAGATATCATATTCATAGGATACTTATGCCGGATGGCTCTGAGTTTCAGTATAAAGAAAAAACAGAACCTATCGGTGCTGGCATCACCGTTAATAACGGTAAGGGGTCAGCTATCAGTTCTGTTTCTGATAACAGTGTACCCAATAATTCAAAAAAAGCAAGACGAAATTCTCCCTCAAGGATGCGGTGGAAGAGCCTCACGATCTCATTGTGCAGCATAATATCAGCGCCGATAATTTCAAAAAGGCGTTTGACCTTGGCGGCTTTCCTATGCCTTCGATTGTTGTGCCAAGCGACATGGAAAGACCTTCAAGTCGTGGGTTGACCGTGTGAATAGGGCAACAGCAAGAAGTGCGTAGCTCAAAGTAATCCTACGCACTCAAATGAAGTGCGAGCGAAAAGCCGCACCTTGCGAGAGGTGAATCTATGTCAAGTTGGCGAACAAGAATTTAGCAGATTCAGCTTACACAACTATATATCCGCCGCCCGTCTACTCTTCACGATCCTCGTCATTTTCCCGTTGCTCAAGAGCTTTCCAGATGCTGACCAGATGAGCTGCGATATCGTCTCTCGTTTCAGGCGGAAGCTGGGAAAACCATTGGCATGTCTTTTTCATGTAATCCAGAATGAAGAGCTTATCGGAAAAGCAGCTGCTGCCGACCAGCATGTCAAGGCTGACGCCGAGGCTTTGTGATATGTGGATGGCGGTATGAAGTGTGGTATTGCCGTCCTTGAGGATGGTTCTCAGAGTTGACAGGGGCATGTCCAGCTCTTCTGCGAAGGCTTTCATTGATATCCTTCTGAGCTCCCTGTATTTCTTAAGGTTTTGTGCCAAGCAGTTGTATTTATTCATGTATGCGCTCCTTTGCTTGATTTGTCTACACCTAGCATAAGCCATTTGTGTGAACTTATCGGGGGCAAAGTTTGGCATTTTCAGGGTAAAATTTCGCCCGTAGGCCTGCAAAATACATCTTATCAGTCAGTCCGGCGGATTCTCCGTACATAGCAGGCATGCGCATGCGTCAGGCATCACATGCGCCTGCAAACAAGGGTAATCCTGTCTTATGCATTTCCAGAACATACAGAGCAGAATACGATTTCGCTCCTTAGTCGAGCCCTATATCGTTTTTCACCACGGAGCCGAAGGTTATGGCGCTGTCGCCGAATTTTCTGCGGATGTCGTCCATGGCGCGCTCAGCTTTTTCCTCTTTCTCGGTGGAAATGTTTTCATCGGCGAACAGCGAAAGCTGCTGGGCATGATTTTCGTCGCACAAATTGATTGCGGTTATGGTCAGCATGCGTATCGGATCGCGCATGCGCCAGTGCTTTGAGATGATATCCATGGCGGTATCGGCTATGACGTCTGTCAGGTTGGTGGGATTGTCCAGCTGAACCTGTCTTGATATGACCTTGAACTGCGGGTCTTTGATGTCCACCTTGACTCCGAAGGCTTTCATCTTGTGTTTTCGCAGGCGCGAGGCGACTGTGTCCGACAGCCCTGTCACACCTGTGCGTATGTCCTCCTCGCCGGTGAGGTTTCTGCGGAAGGTGGCGCCGTTTCCCACAGATTTCACCCTTTCCCTTTGGTCAAATCTCAGAACAGGAGTCATGTCAAGCCCGTTGGCGTAGTCGTGGATTATGCCTCCCTGCTTTCCCAGCAGAGCTGTCAGCGAAGCCTTATCGGAAAGCGCCAGCTCTCCGATGGTCTTGATGCCTGTTCTTTTCAGCTTGTCTGCGGTGACTTTTCCGACGAAGAACATGGCGCGGATATCCAGCGGCCACAAAAGCTCCCTGAAGTTCTCGCGGCTTATGACGGTGGTGGCGTCGGGCTTTTTATAGTCGCTGCCCATCTTGGCGAAGATCTTGTTGAAGGATACCCCTGCGGAAAGTGTAAGCCCCAGCTCTTCCCTTACCGTTTTACGCAGTGTGTCTGCTATTTCCTTTCCGGTGCCGAAGAGTTTCTGGCTTCCGGTGACGTCGAGCCACGATTCATCTACGCTGAAGGGTTCCACCATATCGGTGTAGCGAAGGTATATCTCGTTGATAAGCTTGCTGTAATGCCTGTATTTTTCGTGATGAGGAGGAACGACCTGAAGCTCAGGACATTTTTTCCTCGCCTGCCACAGAGTTTCAGCAGTTACCACGCCGAAGCCTTTCGCTATTTCATTTTTTGCCAGTATTATGCCGTGACGATTTTCGGGATTTCCGCATACAGCCATGGGCTTGTCCGCCAGCTCAGGATAGTCCAGCAGCTCCACGGATGCAAAAAAACCGTTCATATCACAGTGCAGTATCACTCTGTCCATCGTTGCCTCCTCATTGAAAATCAAAGCAAAGCCAGCCTCACCAATAGCTGATGGGTGTAAGCTCTTGCTGAACCTCCCGCAGCATCGCATGTCATAAATGCGATCATACATCGACATAATTGGCTGCAGTTAACCAACAATCACACAATCTCCTTTTGATTAATCTCTATTTTATGTTATACTCTATAGGAGTACAAGGAGGAAAGGTAATATGATCAGTAAAATAAATAAAATCAACAGCATCTTAAGAAGGATAATATTGGTAATCGCCGCAGTATGCGTCATATTCAAGCTGGCGGATAAGAAGATAAGTCAGCCAAAGCAGAAATCCGAAGGCTTTCAGACACATGAATTCGACGACATCTGGTAGAGGAGCTTTGGTGATATGAGAATACTGACAATAATAAGCGGCATATTGATGGTGCTGACCAGCGCCTTTTGCTTCATGAATCCGGGACAGACATTTCTTGTACTGGCATTTGTTATAGGTCTTGTGATGGTGCTCAACGGAGTGATACACACTCTGGCGTATCTGATAGGAAGAGGTCTTCACAACAGAGGAGACAACAACGGTTGGATCCTTACGGAGGCTCTCATCACACTGGTGCTGGGGATACTGATACTCTGCAACCAGCTGGTGGTGGATGCAGCCATACCTATGGTATTCGGTATCTGGGTGGTAACATCGGGAATACTCAGGATCGAGGCCAGCACCCATATCAACAAGGAAAAGAAGAAGAGCAACTTCAGGACGACCCTCATCACAGGTATACTCACGGTTCTGGTGGGAGTATTCGGCTTCATAAACCCTATGATGGGGTGGCTCAGCACAGCCATACTGCTGGGAGTCTTCATGCTCATGCAGGGCATAAATGTGCTGGAGCTTGGTATCAACATGCCTCATGAGAAGAAATCGTACATCAGAATCTACAGGAGAAAGCGCGAGCCTGTCAGGATAACAGCGGCGGAGGAAACGCCTGAAAAGGTGGCTGAGAGACTCGTTAAGAAGGAAGAAGAGGAGGCCATGGCCATCCTCAATTCGGTGACGGACACCGATAAGCAGTTATGATGAAAGAATACGATGTGATAATAATCGGAGCAGGGGCGGCAGGACTTGCCGCCGCCGCTTCCATCGACAGCAGCATAAAAACATGCATATTGGAAAAAAACAGGATTCCGGGGCGGAAGATCATGGCCACAGGCGGAGGGCGTTGCAATATAACTAACGCCGCCTGTGAAAACAAGGATAAGGCTCTGGAATTTTTTAGATGCCTCGGCCTTGAGACGTACTGCGACGGCGAAGGCAGATACTACCCCTACTCAAATCAGGCGGCGGACGTTGTCAAATGCCTGACGGATGCAGTCAGAGACAAGGGCATCGAGCTGATAACTGAGTTCAGGGTATCGTCAGCATCATATGAGAAGGAAAGCTTCACGGTTTTCGATGAAAAGGGCAGGGCTCTGTCCTGCAGAACGCTGATGGTATGTCCGGGAGGAAAGGCTGCGCCTCAGCTGGGGACATCAGGCGATGGATACGGGCTGGCAAAAGCCTTCGGTCATACCGTAAGAAAGGTGTATCCTGTTCTGGCAGGGGTGAGAACGGGAGATATGAAGGATGTCAGAGGTGTGAGAGCCAGAGGAAGGGTCAGCCTCTACAAGGACGGGATCTTCGTCGCATGTGAGGATGGCGAGATCCAGTTCAACGAGGACGGCATATCGGGCATATGCGTGATGAATCTGACGATGCACATCACCTCGGATGAAGGCGAGCCCATGGATAAAGCGCTGAACAGATATCAGCTGTCGCTGGATCTGGCGCCTGATTTTACAGAGACCCAGCTGGCAGGCAGGAAGAGCGCCTTCGGGATCGTTACGGAAAAGCTGGCTGCCAGAGTGAACATAGAGAATATAAAAGGCTGGAGGCTTCCGGTAAAGGGCGTAAAGGGCTGGAAGGACGCTCAGTGTACGGCAGGAGGAGTGGACGTTTCTGAGATAGATCCGGACACCATGGAGTCGTGCAAAGTGCCGGGCCTTTATTTCGCAGGAGAGATCCTCGATGTGCAGGGGCCATGCGGAGGCTTCAATCTGCAGAATGCATGGGAGACAGGCATCAAGGCTGCCGAGGCGATCAATATAAGGCACAGACGAGGTAAGTAGAAACAGCAGGGCTCGACAGGCAAAAGCACGGACAGCCCGGTAAGAATATACAGAAGATGTCAAAAACCAAAAGACAGCCAAGGAAAGGATATAGATGAGGTACAGGATCCATCAGATAAAACTGGATATCAATCAGGATCACAGCAGCTTCCCCGACGCCATAAGAAAGAAGCTGAAGAAGCGCAATATCGCAATACGCGACATAAGCATCGTCAGGGAATCCATCGACGCCAGAAAAAAGCCTGACGTCAAGCTGGTGTATACTCTGGATTTTTCATGCGATGAAAAGCTTCCGCTGGATGAAGCCGTCGTAAAGGACTACGACGTGAATACGGAGGCTGACATGGAGCTTTGCAGGAAAAGCTGCAGAAGGCTTGAAGCGGAAGGACGCCTTGTAAGGCCTGTCATCGCCGGCTTCGGTCCCTGCGGCATGCTGGCAGGTCTGCTGCTTGCAGAAGCAGGCATGAAGCCCGTGATCCTGGAGAGAGGTCAGGCAGTCGAGGACAGGCTTAAGGCCGTAAGCGAGTTCTGGCGCAGCGGAAGGCTGGATCCCGAATCAAATGTCCAGTTTGGAGAGGGAGGAGCCGGCACATTTTCAGACGGCAAGCTGACCACGGGAATAAATGATATCAGGATATCCAAGGTGCTGAAGGAGTTCGTCATGGCGGGAGCCGACGAGTCCATACTGTACAGGAACAAGCCCCACATAGGCACCGATAAGCTGGTGGATGTGGTGAGAAACATAAGAAAGAGGATCGAGAGCCTCGGCGGACAGGTGCGTTTTGGAGCAAGGCTTGATGATATTATCACCGGTACTAAGGACGGCAGAGCTGTCATAAGGGCAGTATCGGCAGGTGGAGAGATCATCGCTGCGGATACGCTGATCCTGGCCATAGGACACAGCGCCAGAGATACCTTCGCCATGCTGCATGAAAAAGGCCTTCCTATGGAGCAGAAGCCCTTTTCCATAGGAGTCAGGATAGAGCATCCTCAGAAGCTCATAGACAGCGCTCAGTACGGAGATCCGTCGCTGGCGGAGATACTGGGTGCGGCGGACTACAAGCTGAACCACAGATGCGAAAACGGCAGGGGAGTGTATACCTTCTGCATGTGTCCCGGAGGATATGTGATAAACGCCTCCTCCGAGGAGGGCACCGCCGTCACCAACGGCATGAGCAACAGCGCCAGAGACAGCGGCACTGCCAACAGCGGCCTCCTTGTCGATGTTCGTACATCTGATTTTCCCACGGAACACCCGTTGGCAGGAGTGGAGCTTCAGAGAAAATACGAGCATCTTGCCTATGAAAACGGCGGAGGAAGGCTGCCGGTGACCAGCTACGGTGAATTCAGAAGTGACGAAAGCGACAAGGTGAGAAGGAGCCTTCCGGATTTTGCAGCGGAGGCGATAATCGAAGCCATGCCGTATCTGGGAAGAAAGCTTTCAGGCTTTGATTCGGACGAGGCAGTCATGACAGGTGTGGAGACCAGAAGCTCATCGCCTGTCAGGATCATCCGCGGAGAGGATATGCAGACGTCTGTATCGGGAGTTTACCCTGCCGGAGAGGGCCCCGGTTATGCCGGAGGCATAATGTCGGCTGCCGTGGACGGCATCAAGGCGGCAGAGCGTGTGATAGCCGGAATAATAATGACCGTATAATTAGGGAAAAACTGAATATACTTTACCATGCTGCATGTGGTCAGCAAATACATGACGGAGAGAGAACATGTCGATCAGGGAGGAACTGCTTTTTGACTTTGCATTGAATATGCCGAGAGTGCTGGTGACAGGCAGCACCACCGTTCTGGACAACGTCAAAAAGGTCATGCTTCTGACAGACACGCAGATAATAGTGTTCAACGGACAGAAATACACCTCCGTCAGCGGCCGTGACTTTGTGATAACTCAGCTGAAGGACGAAAGGATGCTGGTGGCAGGTGAGGTTGAAGAAATTAGGTTTTTTAAGGCATCACAGGAAGATAAGGATAGAAGGGACGGAGCTGCACAAAATAGTAAATAAGTGCATAAAAAACGATATAACGCTGAAGGATCTGAGATGCAAGGATCCTCTGGAGTCCACGGTTTGCGTCAAGGACGAAGACTACAGCCGGCTTAGGAAGGCGGCAGGCCATTCCTACAGGATAACTGTGGTGGACGAAGGAGGAGCAGTGCCTTTTCTCAGAAGCATAAGAAAAAATATCATCGCAGTCATAGGCGCCTTTTTGCTGGGTGCCTTGATTTTTTATCAGAGCCTGTTCATAGCGGAGATAAGGGTGGACGGATACATTGGCCTGACGGAAGCGGAGCTGAGACAGACTCTTGCTGAAGCCGGAATCCGGGAGGGAGAGAGAAAGCCTGACAGCTACGATGATGCAAAGGCGGCGCTCTATAGAAACCACAGGGAGATAACGTGGGTCAGTATTTTCGAGGACGGCAGGCTGATAAAGGTGAATATCGCCGAGGCATCAAAGGCAGAGGCTGCGATTCCCGAGGATAAAACGCCTGTCGATATAGTGGCGTCGCAATCCGGCATGATAGAAAGGCTCGAGCCGCTGAAGGGCAACGCCGTCGTTCGGGAAGGCGACTACGTGAACAAGGGCGACGTTCTCATAAGCGGCAGATTCAAATACCAGAGCACCGATTACAGCAGAGGCGACGACTTCTATGTGATGTACAGCCATGCAGAGGGCAAGGCGCTGGCAAGGGTGCCGAGACATCTGGAATTTTACATGGAAAAAATTGAGAGAAAGAGAAAACCCACAGGCAGAAGCATACCAGGTCTTTACATAAAAATAGGGGATATTGAGATAAACACCGCCGGCAGGCTCTACAGCTATGAGACCTCCGTATCACATGAGAGAAACATCATAGATGCTGTGTGGCCGCTGCCGCTGAAGATATCCTTTGTCAGGATAGAGGAAGTCAGATTGACGGAAAGCCCTGTGAAAAAGGCGCAGCTTGATAAGGTGGTGAACGCTGCCGTGAGGCAGTATCGTCGCGAGGAAATGAAGGAGGGTGAGGAGATCGTCGACAGCTCCATAGAGTATTCAGAGACTGCGGGCCTGATTAAAGCCGGCGTATTTCTCGAGGTGCTGGAGGACATAGGTGAGGAAAAGGAAATAAAGGTCAGGAAAAAGGAAAAAGAAGAAGAAAAAACAAGATAATTATGGTAAAATGAACACGAGGAAATGTGCGGCAAACCATGCAGGTGCAATGCCTCGAAAATAATGTACTTGATGTAAGGAGAGTTAATGGCGGAAATGATCAGCATTCCCATCAGCGAAAGCATCGACAGAAGCGAGCTTTTCGGAGGGATGGACAAAAACCTCAAGGTGATAGAAGAAAGCCTGAAGGTGGATATTATTCAGAGAGACAATGAGCTCATATTAAAAGGAGAAAATGCAGCGGAAGCCCGGGCGCTTCTGGAAGAGATGATGATGGTGCTTGAAAAGGGAGATAAGCTGGATGAACAGAAGATAAACTATATAGCGGATCTCAGCGACAAGGGCGTCTCATACGGACAGGCGGAGGTGGGCAGAGACATAATCTGCTTCACCCACGAGGGAAGACCGCTGAGACCAAAGACCATAGGGCAGAAGGGCTACGTCGACACCATCAGGAGGAAGGATATAGTCTTCGGCATAGGCCCTGCAGGAACGGGCAAGACGTATATCGCTGTGGCCATGGCGGTCAATGCCTTTAAGAACAAGGAAATCCAGAAGATAATACTGGCAAGACCGGCTGTTGAGGCAGGCGAGAGGCTGGGATTTCTGCCGGGAGATCTGCAGGAAAAGGTGGACCCATACCTGAGACCTCTCTACGATGCGCTCTACGATGTGCTGGGCAGGGAAAGCGCACTGCGTCTCAAGGAAAAGGAGATCATAGAAGTCGTTCCGCTGGCATATATGCGTGGAAGGACGCTGGACAATTCATTCATAATTCTGGACGAGGCACAGAACACCACACCGGAGCAGATGAAGATGTTTCTCACCAGGATGGGCTTCGGCTCAAAGGTGGTGGTGACGGGAGATATCACACAGATCGATTTGCCGAGGGGTAAAAAATCAGGTCTTGTGGAGGCATCGAAGGTCCTCAGGGATATAGAGGAAATAGGCTTCTGCTACATGAAGGACGTTGACGTGGTGCGCCACAGACTTGTGAAGAAGGTCATCAACGCATATGACGAATACTACAGGAAGCATCCGCCGCAGGATCAGGAATAGGAAGCGGAGAACAGGAGAGAGCATGAGGATTTTATACAGCGAAGATAACATGCCGGACAAGGAAATGAACGCCTGTCTCGAAGAGGCGGCAGTGCTGTGCGTCGAAAAGGAGGGGCTTTCTGCGGAAAACGCCGAGATCAGCCTCACCTTCGTATCCAAGGAGGAAATCAGAGAGCTTAATAATAGATACAGAAACATAGACAACCATACCGATGTGTTGTCTTTTCCATTGATTGAGGACTTTGATCAGCTGGATGACCGCCGTGAATACATGCTGGGAGACGTGGTCATATGCACTGAAAAGGTCAGAGAGCAGGCAGAGGAATACGGACATTCCGAAAAACGCGAGATGGTCTATCTCTTCGTGCACAGCGTATGTCACCTGCTGGGCTTCGATCACATGGAGGAGGACGAAAAGCAGGAGATGAGACAGAGAGAAGAGGAGATAATGAAGCTCCTCGATCTGGAAAGGAGACCGTGATGAAGGAATATGCAAGGGAGCTTTACATGAAGGCTCTGGAGGTCAGAGAGAATGCATACACGCCGTTTTCAAATTTCAATGTGGGAGCTGCGCTGCTGACGGAGGACGGGAGTGTATATACGGGAGTGAACATAGAGAATTCATCCTTTGGCGCCACCATATGCGCAGAGAGGACAGCCTTCGTCAAGGCCATATCGGAGGGCCACCGCAGCTTTAAAGCCATAGCTGTCAGCGCCGGCAGTCAGCAGGAGGCTCTGCCATGCGGCATATGCAGGCAGTTCATGTACGAGTTCGCTCCGGCTTTGGAGGTCATAACCGGCACTGATATCGATGCGCTCAACGTAAGATCGCTTCAGGAGCTGCTGCCGCTGGGATTCAGATTGTAATGATTAGGATTGTAAGGAGGTGGAAATATGAAAACAGGATTTGTCGCCATAATAGGAAGACCGAATGTCGGTAAATCGACGCTGCTAAATTCCATACTGGGAGAGAAGATAGCCATCACGACAGATAAGCCTCAGACCACCAGAAATACCATAAGAGGAATATACACCCACTATGCGGATGATAATATGGATGAGGATATGCAGCTGGTGTTCATAGATACACCGGGGATTCACAGACCGAGGACGAAGCTGGGAGAGTTCATGACGGATTCGGCCATAGGTACGCTGAAGGAAGTGGATGCTGTGATCTTCATCGTGGACGACAGGCTTTCATCGGGGCCGGGAGACAAATACATCACAGGCATACTGGACGATGTGACGACTCCCAAGATCCTGGTAATCAACAAGATAGACAAGCTGGAGCCGGACGAATATGAAGCTATATACAGGGAGTACGATGAGCTGGGAATATTTGAGGATATAATAGGGACCTCTGCCAAGGAAGGAAAGAACGTGGAGCATGTCATCAGGGCGGTTTCTGAGTTCATGGAGGAGGGCCCGATGTATTTTCCGGACGACATGATAACAGAGCATCCGGAGAGATTCATCGTCAGCGAGATAATAAGGGAAAAGATCCTGATGTATCTTCGAGACGAGGTTCCCCACGGAGTGGCTGTGGAGATAGAAAAATTCACGGAGGAAAAGGACATAACCAGGATCAGCGCCGTCATATGCTGCGAAAAGAAGTCGCACAAGGGCATGATAATAGGCAAGGGCGGCAGAAAGCTCAAGGGAATCGGAAAGAGCGCACGTGAGGAGATCGAGGCGCTGCTGGGCGTCAAGGTATATCTGGAGATGTGGGTGAAGGTGAAGGAAAACTGGAGAAACAGCGATATTGCCCTTTCCAACTTCGGCTACAAGGATACCATGTGATTTGAAACAAGGGTGAAAGAGGAGGCATTTTAACTTGCTGACAGATACTGAAGCCATAGTGCTTAGACAGGTGAAAACTTCATACGGCAGGAAAATGATACTTCTCTTTTCCAGAAAATACGGCAAGATAAGCGCCGGAACAGGCATAGGCGAGAAGGGCAGGAGCAAGAGCTCTCTGGCGCTGCGGCCTTTCACCTACGGCAGATACGAGCTTTTCAAGAGCAAGGACAGCTACAACATCAACGGAGCGGAGGTCATAAAGAGCTATTACAGGATAGGCGAGGATGTGGACAAATACATGAACGGCGCCTATGTGCTGGAGTTCACCGAGAAGGCCCTGGGGGATGAGATTCCGGCTCCTGCCGTCTTTCGTCTGCTGACGGAGTTCTTCGATATCCTTGAAAACAGGGAAAAGGGCATAGGCACGCTGGTGCTGGCATATCAGGTGAAGCTTTTCAGGTACCTGGGGGTGATGCCTCAGCTGCAGAGGTGCGTCATATGCGGTGAGGAAAAGGAGGCTGCAGCCTTCAGCATCGAGGATGGCGGAATGGTATGCGCAGACTGCATTCAAAATATTCAAAATTCATCGGAGCATACATTGATTTATGATGCCGGATTTGGTATAGTAAATATATTAAGGTATTTTACGGTAAATCCTCTGAAGAGCATAGAAAATATAGCTCTCAGAGAGGAAACAGGCAGAAAGCTGCAGCAGGTCGTCAGAGATTATGCTGCGCATTATCTTGATGTTTCAGAATTAAAAAGCGAAAAGCTTATATGAAATTGCGGGAGGTAGAATATGGAAATCACTTTAGAGAAAATCGAACTGGTGAAGGACAGGACAGGGGTAACATACGCTGAAGCAAAGCAGGCGCTGGAAGAGGCTGACGGCAGCGTGGTAGATGCCATCATCGCCATCGAGGAGACCATAAATGCCGGCCAGAGAGTCAAAGGCTTCGGAAAGAAGGGCGAGGCGCTTTTTGAAAGCATAAAGGATCTCATAAATAAAGGAAATGTATCCAAGGTACAGGTCAAGAAGGATGGAGAGCTGATACTGAACGTTCCTGTGAACGCAGGTATCGTGGGAGTCATGATCGCACCGCTGGCATCTGTCGTGGGCGTAGTTGCGGCCTTCGGCTTCAAATGCACCATCGAGGTGATAAAGACAGACGGAACGATAATAGACGTCAGCGATGCCGTTACCGACGCCATGGGAACAGTTGCCGAAAAGAGCAGCGATATCATCGGAGAGGTGAAGGTAAAGAGCGCCGGCATCTATGAAAAGAGCAAGGAAAAGGCCGGAGAAATCTACGAAAAGGGCAAGGAAAAGGCCGAGGAAGTAGTGGATAAGGCGGCTGACAAGATAAAGCTGGATAATGATGAATTTGATTTTTCGGAATGCTTCGAGGAAGAGGATGACGACGATGAAATAGAAATCAAGGTGGAAACAGAAGAAGCAGAAGAAGAAAAAGATAAAGAATAAAAAATATTAAACATGGAGAAGTAAGATAACATGAGCAGAAAAGTCACAATGGAAAAACTCACCGCCCTTGCCAAGAACAGAGGATTCATATATCCCGGCTCCGAAATATACGGAGGTCTGGCCAATACATGGGATTACGGTCCTCTGGGTGTTGAGCTGAAGAACAACGTCAAGAAGGCATGGTGGAGAAAATTCGTTCAGGAATCAAAGTACAACGTGGGGCTGGACGCAGCCATACTGATGAACCCACAGACATGGGTGGCGTCAGGCCACGTGGGAGGATTCTCCGATCCGCTTATCGACTGTAAGAGCTGTAAAGCCAGATTCAGGGCAGATCAGCTCATCGAAGGGTGGCTCAAGGAGGAAGGCATCGAAGGAGTGACGGTTGACGGCTGGTCCAACGAGAAGATGGAGAGCTTTATATCCGAGAAGGGTATCAAATGTCCTGAATGCGGCAAAGCCGATTTCACAGGCATACGTCAGTTCAACCTGATGTTCAAGACCTTCCAGGGAGTTACGGAGGATTCCAAGGCAGAAATATATCTGAGACCTGAAACTGCTCAGGGTATCTTCGTAAACTTCAAGAGCGTCCAGAGGACATCGAGACGAAAGATACCTTTCGGTATCTCGCAGATAGGAAAATCCTTCAGAAACGAGATAACTCCGGGCAACTTCATATTCAGAACAAGGGAATTCGAGCAGATGGAGCTGGAATTTTTCTGCAAGCCGGGAACGGAGCTTGAATGGTTCGCATACTGGAAGGACTATGCAGTCAAATTCCTCACATCGCTGGGTATAAAGGAAGAAAACATCAAGCTGAGGGATCACGATCCTGAAGAGCTTTCACATTACAGCAATGCCACCACCGATATAGAGTACATGTTCCCCTTTGGCTGGGGAGAGCTGTGGGGCGTTGCATCCAGAACTGATTTTGATTTGATGGCGCATCAGAACACGTCGGGACAGGATATGAGCTATCTGGATCCCGAAACAAACGAGAAGTATGTGCCTTACTGCATAGAGCCGTCGGTGGGCGTTGAGCGTATGCTGCTGGCATTCCTGGTGGATGCATACGATGAAGAGGTGCTTACTGACAGCAAGGGCAAGGAGGATGTGAGAACTGTGCTCAGACTGCATCCTGCACTGGCTCCTTACAAGGCAGCAATACTGCCGCTGGCAAAGAAGCTGGCGCCTGTGGCAGAGCCTATCTACGAGGATTTGGTCAAGTACTTCCCTGTGGACTACGATGTGACAGGCTCCATAGGCAAGAGATACAGGAGAGAGGACGAAATAGGTACACCGTTCTCCATATGCGTCGATTTCGACACTGAGACCGACGGCTGCGTAACCATCAGAGACAGAGACACCATGGAGCAGATAAGGATCCCTGTGGATCAGGTCAGAGCATATATCGAGGAAAGACTCGTATTTTAATCAGTTATTAATATTGTTTTTCAAATAAATCAAGAGGAGACGTAAAGAAGAATGAAAAAGTTTGTCTATTCATTTAACGAAGGCTCTAAAGATATGAAGGACCTTCTGGGCGGAAAGGGTGCAAACCTGGCTGAAATGACCAAGATCGGTCTGCCGGTGCCTTTTGGCTTCACAGTTACAACAGAAGCGTGCAACAGATATTACGAAGAGGGAAAGACCATCGGTGACGATATCGTTGCTGCCATTTTCGAAAAGCTGGAAGAGCTTGAGAACGTTACCGGAAAGAAATTCGGATCGGTGGAAAATCCTCTCCTTGTTTCGGTTCGTTCAGGAGCGAAGATATCCATGCCGGGTATGATGGATACCATCCTCAACCTAGGTCTCAACGACGAGACTGTTGAAGGTATGGCTAAGCTTACCGAAAATCCTAGATTCGCATATGACAGCTACAGAAGATTTATCCAGATGTTCGGCGACGTTGTAATGGAAATATCCAAGACGAAGTTCGATGCCATCTTCGATGGCAAGAAGGAAGAAAGAGGCGTTGAATCCGATGTGGATCTGACAACGGAAGATCTGCAGGCCATCATCGTTGACTATAAAGCTCTCGTAAAGGCTGAAATGGGAAGAGATTTCCCACAGGATCCTAAGGATCAGCTGATGGAAGCCGTTAAAGCAGTATTCAGATCATGGAACAATGACAGAGCTATCCTCTACAGAAAGCTCAACGAGATCCCTGACAGCATAGGTACTGCCGTAAACGTACAGTCCATGGTATTCGGAAACATGGGCAATACCTCCGGTACAGGCGTTGCCTTCACGAGAAACGCCGCCAACGGAGAAAACAAGCTCTTTGGAGAATTCCTGGTAAATGCTCAGGGTGAAGACGTTGTAGCAGGTATCAGAACTCCTCAGCCTATCTCCGAAATGGCAGAAACCTTCCCTGAGGTATATAAGGAATTCGTCAGAATAGCGGATCTCCTTGAAAACCACTACAAGGATATGCAGGATATGGAATTCACCGTTGAAAGAGAGAAGCTCTTCATGCTTCAGACAAGAAACGGTAAGAGAACTGCTGCTGCAGCTGTAAAGATCGCAGTAGATATGGAAGCAGAAGGTCTCATCGATAAGGAAACTGCAGTAATGAGAATAGAACCTGCACAGATCGCCCAGCTGCTTCACCCTATGTTCGATGCCGATGAGCTGGCAAAGGCAGAGAAGCTCACCAAGGGTCTTCCTGCATCACCGGGCGCTGCAACAGGAAAAATATACTTCAACGCATCGGACGCTGAAGCTGCAGCTGCAGGCGGAGAAAAGGTAATCCTGGTAAGACTGGAAACATCGCCTGAGGATCTGGCAGGTATGGTGGCAGCAGAAGGTATCCTCACAGCCAGAGGCGGCATGACATCCCACGCTGCAGTAGTTGCAAGAGGTATGGGTAAGTGCTGTGTATCGGGCTGCTCGGAGATCAAGGTGGATGAAGATGCCAAGACGCTGGGAATCGGCGAATACGTATTCAAGGAAGGTGACTACATATCACTGGACGGAACTGCAGGCGACGTTCTGAAGGGTCAGGTAAAGACAGTACCGCCTGAGCTTTCCGGAGATTTCGGCAAGATCATGGAGTGGGCAGATGAGATCAGAACTCTGAAGGTAAGAACAAATGCCGACAACCCTAGAGATGCACAGCAGGCTGTAGATTTCGGAGCAGAAGGTATCGGACTCTGCAGAACTGAGCACATGTTCTTCGAAGAGGAAAGAATTCCTGCCATCAGAAGAATGATAATGGCAGATACTGAAGAAGAGAGAAGAGAAGCTCTCAAGTTCCTGCTGCCTTATCAGCAGGGAGACTTCAAGGGAATCTACGAGGTTATGGGCGACAGACCTGTGACCATAAGACTGCTGGACCCACCTCTCCACGAGTTCATTCCGCATACCGATGAAGAGCTGAAGGAGCTGGGCAAGCAGATAAACGTTCCTTATGAAAAGCTGGCAAAGAAGGCTGAAGAGCTCCACGAGTTCAACCCTATGCTGGGTCACAGAGGCTGCCGTCTTGCAGTGACATATCCTGAGATCGCTGAGATGCAGACTGAAGCCATCATCATGGCAGCCATCGAAGTGAGAAGGGAAAAGGATATAGACATCGTTCCTGAAATCATGATACCTCTGGTAGGACTGGTGAAGGAGCTGGCAGATGTCAAGGCCACCGTTGTTAAGACAGTTGAAAGGGTAATGGAGAGAGAAGGCGTTAAGTTCGATTACCTGGTAGGTACCATGATCGAGATCCCTAGAGCTGCACTGACTGCAGACGAGATCGCACAGGAAGCTGAATTCTTCTCCTTCGGAACCAACGATTTGACTCAGATGACCTTCGGTTTCTCAAGAGACGATACAGGAAACATCATCAAGGAATACAGAGACAAGAACATCTTCGAGGACGATCCGTTCCAGAGCATAGACCAGACAGGCGTAGGAAAGCTTGTCAAGATGGCTGTTGAGCTGGGTAAGCAGACAAGACCTAACATCAAGCTGGGAATCTGCGGAGAGCACGGCGGAGATCCTAAGTCCATAGACTTCTGTAATGCAGTAGGACTGCAGTACGTATCATGCTCGCCATTCAGAGTGCCTATCGCAAGACTTGCGGCAGCACAGGCGGCTATAAAGCAGAAATAGTAAAAGTTGACGGTGTGAAAATCCCGCTTTGTTTGCAGCAGTCAAATGAAGCGGGATATTTTAACTGATGTGTCTTTGACTTATATATACGCGGAATCATACATAGAATATTATTTATTATTATATTGAGGAGCTTAAATGGAAAACGCATTAAACAAGAGATATGGACTCATCACAGCGATAACCATGGTAGTTGGTATCGTAATAGGAAGCGGCGTCTTCTTCAAGGCGGAAAAGATATTGAACTGCACGGGAGGAGACCTGGTAATAGGAACCCTTTCGTGGATAATAGGCGGACTTATAATGGTCATCTGTGCTTATACATTTTCGACGATGGCCACGAAATACGAAAAGGTGAACGGCGTTGTGGACTATGCGGAAGCGATGCTGGGCAAGAGGTACGGTTACTATCTGGGCTGGTTCATGGCAACCATGTACTTCCCTGCCATGACATCTGTTCTGGCATGGGTGTCGGCCAGGTATTTCAGCGTGCTGATGGGCTGGGACATCACCGGCGGTTCATGTATGGTTATCGCCGGGTTTCTGCTGGTGGCAAGCTATACGCTCAATGCGCTTTCGCCGGTGCTGGCAGGTAAATTCCAGGTAACCACCACAGTGATCAAGATGATACCTCTTCTGCTGATGGCGGTTTTCGGAACTGTCAAGGGACTGTCAAGCGGTCTTTTGATACAGAATTTCACCGAGGTTGCAGTTCCGGCGTCTGAGCTGGGAGGCAAGGGCTATATGCTCTTTACGGCAGTATGCGCCACAGCCTTCGCATACGAGGGCTGGATAATAGCGACCTCCATCAATTCTGAGCTTAAGGACGCCAAGAAAAATCTTCCTAAGGCTCTGGTGATAGGAACACTGATAGTCATGATAACGTATGTCCTCTATTACATCGGACTGGCAGGGGCAGTCGAGAACAGCGTAATGATGGAAAGCGGAGAAACGGGAGCAAGGATCGCATTCTCCAACGTATTTTCCCATATAGGCGGAACGCTGCTCTTCGTGTTCATCGTGATCTCGTGCCTTGGAACTCTCAACGGACTGATGCTGGGAACGGTAAGAGGTCTCTATGCCATATCCGTGAGAAATGAGGGTATAAGACCTGACGTCTTCAAGCAGGTGGATCCTGTAGTCAACATGCCCGGCAATTCGGCAGCCATGGGCGCTCTGCTCACTGCTACGTGGCTTCTGTATTTCTACGGGGCAAACCTTACGGACGGATGGTTCGGACCATTCTGCTTCGACAGCTCGGAGCTGCCTATAATCACGATATATGCCCTTTACATCCCTATCTTCCTGATGATAATGAAGAAGGAAAAGGACTGGACTTCATTCAAACGATTCGTTATGCCCGCATTGTCCATATGCGGATGCATATTCATGGTAATAGCTGCATTCTTTTCACACAGGATGGCGGCGGTGTACTATCTGATAGTATTTGCCGTTGTGATGATCCTCGCATTTATCATCGAGAAGAGAAGCAAATGAGGAGTGAAACGCCATGGGGGACATAAACAGGATAACTCACGTTGAAAACGTCAAGCTGAGGGAGGACGGAAGGGCTGTAGTTATCATCGACCAGAGCCTTCTGCCCGGCAGGACTGAATACATCCAGCTGGATTCTCCCGAAAAAATGTATGATGCCATCTTTCATCTCAAGGTGAGAGGGGCGCCTGCCATAGGAATATGTGCGGCATACTGCATGGCTGTCCTTGCCCGCGGTGAGGCTGCGCCAAGAGCCATCAGAGGCTGCTGCGGCACGGGAGTTGCGGATGAGGTGTTTCTGGAAAACATGAAGCGCCACGGAGAATATCTCAAATCCTCAAGGCCTACGGCAGTCAATCTGGCATGGGCAGTCGACAGGGTTATGATGGCGGCAAGGGTGGAAATGATCAAGGCCAGAAGGGACGACATAAGAGCCAATGCAGGCTATGACAGGATGGCGGAGGCCATAAGGCGTGAAGCCGTTGCAATACATGAAGAGGACATAGCCATGTGTCTTGCCATATCGGAATACGGACTGGAGCTGGTGAAGGATGGAGACGGCATCCTTACGCACTGCAATGCGGGGCCGCTGGCAACATCCAGATACGGAACTGCCTTGGGTCCCATACTTCTGGGCACTGAAAGAGGAATGAGCTTCAAGGTATTTGCAGATGAGACGAGACCGCTGCTTCAGGGAGCCAGGCTGACGACATACGAGCTTCATGAGGCAGGCGTGGATGTCACCCTCATATGCGACAACATGGCGTCCATGGTAATGAAGAACGGCTGGGTGCAGGCATGCTTCGTGGGCTGTGACAGAGTATCCGCCAATGGAGATACTGCCAACAAGATAGGAACGTCATCCGTGGCAATACTGGCGAAGCACTACAACATTCCTTTCTATGTGCTGGGACCTACATCGACCATAGATATGTCATGTCCCGACGGCAGCAGCATCCCTATAGAGCTTAGGGATCCTTCTGAGATCAGAGAGAAGTTCTACCGGGAGCCGATGGCTCTTCAAGGCGTAAAGTGCTACAATCCGGCATTCGACGTGACGGATCATGAGCTGATCACTGCCATCGTCACTGAAAAAGGGATCTGCAGGCCTCCTTTCGATGAAAGCCTCAGGAACGTGACTGGAAAATGATCATATCATCACCGATGATGACTATGCTGCTCCAGGGCAGCTCGTACATATCGCCGAAGCTTTTTTTAAACAGACCGGTGCTTTGTAACGAAGGTACAAGCACCGATTTTATTTTGCCTGTTTTGCTCTCGAAGGTCATATCGGCATCCCACAGCTGTCCGTAGCTGCTTCCCGTTGAAAGATCCACGATTTCCTTGTTTCCTATTTCACTTAATCGCATAACACACTCCTTATATGCAGATAATATTAATAATATTTATTATGATGAAGAGGAGAATATGAAAGTGAAAGAAGACTCTACTGAAAAAAAGGTAACGGCCGATGAGGAGTCGACCAAGGAGCTCATCAGGGAGCTGGGACTGCTGAGCACGGGAACGGATTTTGAAAGCGATATTCAGTATATAAATATCATAGGTAGCGTTGAGGGGCACAGCGTGCTTCCGCCGGAGAACAAGGCGACGAAATACGAGCACCTCATACCGCAGCTCATAGCTGTTGAGGAAAACCCCAAGCTCAAGGGACTGCTGGTGGTGCTGAATACGGTGGGAGGCGATGTGGAGGCAGGTCTGGCGCTGGCCGAAATGATATCCACCCTTTCAAAGCCCACGGTGTCGCTGGTGCTGGGAGGCGGTCACAGCATAGGAATCCCGCTGGCGGTGGCAGCGGACTATTCCTTCATATCGAAGACGGCCACCATGACGCTTCACCCCATAAGGACGACGGGACTTGTGATAACGTCTGAAACCACCTTCGATTATATGAGAAAGACTCAGGAGAGGGTGATCGATTTCATAGACGATCACTCCAATGCCGACAGAGAAAATGTAATACGGCTCATGAACGCCAACGACAATATGTCCAACGATGTGGGAACCATACTCTTTGGGCGTGAAGCCGTGGAAGCAGGCATCATAGATGAGGTGGGCGGCGTTTCCCAGGCCATCAGGGAGCTTAGACGCAGGACTGAAGAGCAGAAACAATAAATGGAATATTTTTACAATTATATATTGACAATAATTTCTATATATGGTATCTTAAGGTAAAACAGGGGTTTATCGGGAGGTATATGTATGGATAATTTATTTTTGGCCGTCGTTACAGGCGACAGGGAATACGGCCGCTCCCTGAGCCTCGGCATGGTCAGCGTGTGCAGAAGCCTGATAATAAGGATATTCACAGCCGAGGAGTTTCTGAGGGAGAGCAGGGAATTCGATCTTATTCTTTGGGACGGCATAGAGGCGAAGGAGGCATACGGAGGGCGTATCGTGTACATGGCGGAAAAGCCCTCGGAGGCTGTGCGAAGTCTGGCTGAAAAAAGATTCTGCCTGTATAAGTACAGCTCCGCCTCCTGCATGGTGGCGTCTGTATTCGAAATCTATAAGGAGTTGACGGGGCGGCGTGCCGTCAACGTGAAAAAGCAGAATGTGCGGCTTTTCGCCTTCGTATCCTGTGAAGGCGGCACAGGCTGCAGCACCGTTGCCATGGCCGCTGCTCAGGAGTTTTCGAGATTTCGGGACAGCAAGGTGATGTATCTTTCCTTCGAGGAGCTGGAGTCTACAGGGCAGTTCATGAACTGTGAGATGGGAATAAAGGGTGCGGAAGTATATCTTTACCGGCTGTTTAATAAGCTTTACCCTGAGAATAAAACAGACCCTGATGCGGAGGACTTCCTGCCCTTTATAGAAGGGCACATCGTAAGGGACGACTACGGAACCGAGGCCTTTGCACCATCCAGGGGAAGAAACCCGCTGAGGGAAATAGCATGCGATGAGACAGGCAGGTTCATGGCATCCATAATAAACAGCGGCAGGTATGATGTGATAATAGTCGATATGGGCACCTGGCTTTCCGGCAGCTGCCTGAAATTCCTGGAGATGACGGAGAAAATATGCATGGTGACCGTAGAGGGAGGAAGCAGACTTAAGGAAGGCAAGTACATAAATCATATAGTGAGCCACTGCGGGGAGGAGGTGGAGAAAAAGCTGGTAAGGGCGGAGAACAGAATAAGGAAACACAGCGTATATGACGAGGAGGAAAAAGGGGAAGAACGAAGAAAAAATCCTCCGGCGGAAAATACGGTGAGCATAAGCGAATGCGGGAGCTTTGCAGCAGAGGGAGAGCGCACAAGGATCTTTCTGGAAGGTGAATTCGGAAACGATATAAGCGTGCTGGCAGATAAGCTTACGGAGCCGCTTTAGCGGATAAGAAAAGGGGGTTTGAGATGAGGAAGAGAATAATAACGGCGAAGAGGATAATAACGGCGAAAAAGCTGACTGTCATATGCATGGTGGTGGCAGGTATGATGGCAGGAGCCGCTTTGTTCGGTGCGGTGAAATCGGATGCTGCAGAGGAAAAGGCGATAGCCAATAAAACGTGGGATGAGGTGGAGAAGGTAATAAAGACGAAGCTGGGAGAAGGATATGAGGAGGTGGGACTCTGTACAGGATTTCTCTACTGGTGTCTTGATAACGCTTACGGCGTCGACTGGGGGACGAATTCAACTGTGGCGCAGCTGGAAAAGAAGATGATAAATGCAGGGGTAACCAAGGTTGCCGAAGGCAAAAGCGGCAGGAGCGAAGCAGGAATGAAGCCGGGAGATATCGTTGTATTTCTAGATGGCAGTACCAGAACGCATTGCGCTATTCTGGGAGAGGGCGGAAGGCTGTACCATGCCATAAGCAGCGGAGTGAACGGGAATTATACGCTGGAAAGGTGGATGAAGCTGCCGGATTCCGCCAAGAATTGTGATAAATACATAGTATACAGAGGTCTCATATCATCGGGAAATCTCATATTGATTAAAAGCTCTTCGGATCCGGAGATAACGGAAGGCAACGGATGCTACTCACTGAAAGGCGCTGAGTACGGTCTTTACAAAGGTGAATCGCTTCAGGGAGTACTTACCACCGACGATGAGGGAAGGGCTGTGATGACCGATATACCGTATGGAGCATATACACTGAAGGAAATCAAGCCGTCCAAGGGGTATGCTCTGGACAGGACTCAATACAGCATCGTCGTGGACAGAAAATCCGTTTCCATAGATGTGAAGGAGGCGCCTCAGTCCAACAAGGTGCGGGCTTTGCTGTACAAGATAGATAATGAGATACATGAGGCGTGGAGTGAAGAAAACAGAGGACAAGCCGGCGCAAGCCTTGAAGGGGCGCTTTATTCCGTTAAGTACTATGACGGATATTATGATGAGGCTGATGATTTCAGAGATGAGGAGCATGTAAGATCGTGGGTAATCAGGACCGACGAAAGCGGACAGGCTGTGCTCAGCGATGAAAGCGTCGTATCGGGAGACGAGCTGTACAGGTCGTCGGATGGAGATGTGATACTTCCGCTGGGGACGGTGGTCATAAGCGAGATGGCCGCACCTGAGGGCTACATGACGGACAGCAGCAGACATGTGGTGCAGATAACCTCCGACGGTACTGAAAAATTCGTGGATACTTATGTGACGCCTGTTCACCGGGAGCAGATAATAAGAGGCGATATAGAGCTGATAAAGACAGAGGACGGCACCATGAAGCGTCTTGGGGGAATTCCCTTCACCATCACCTCGAAGACCACGGGAGAATCTCATACCATCGTTACGGACATCAACGGATTTGCCTCCACAGCGTCAGCGTGGAATCCTCATACAGGCGATACCAACGGAGGGACTGAAACTTCCGGAATATGGTTTGGTAGCATCAATGGTGTGACGGACGCCAGAGGCGCACTGCCTTACGATACATACATCATAGATGAGCAGTCTTGTGAAGCCAATGAAGGACTGGTGCTGATACAGGGGGTCGATGTAAGGATATATAAAAACGAAGCCGTGGTGAGCCTTGGCACTGTAACCAACGACAGGCAGACGCCGGAGGAGCCTGAGCCAAAGACGCCGAATGAGCCGGAGAAGCCTGACGATTCGGAGCAGCCTGGCGATTCGGAGCAGCCTGACGAGCCGGAGCCTCAGAAGCCAAAGACGCCTGAGCCTGACGTACCTCAGAAGCCTGAAGTAATAGTGCAGGAGCAGGACGGGCCTGATACAGGAGATATGCTTCCGAAGAAAATAATAGCAGCCTTCAATATCATGGTGATTGCTGCAGCGGCAGGCTGCGCCCTGGCTCTAAGAAGAAAGAAAACGTGATGCAGCATGTCGGAACGGAGCGTCAGCAAAAGTTTGATTTCAGTAAGAGCATGAGATTATGAAATTTCATCCGGCGGCAGCGAAATGTGTTTCTTTGGGTGAAAATAAGCAGTCAGAGGGAAAAAGCAAGAGAGTGTGATTATGAAATTTCATCCGGTGGCGGCGAAATGTGCTGCTCCGGATGAAATTATTTTGTCAGACAGCGGTTAGATTAGTGATCTGCAGCCCAGAAGATGCTAGATGCACATCATACAGCTCGTAAGCTGCGGAATTATTATAGTTTTTCATCCGAAAGCTGATTTGAAGGCTGCTCCGGGTGAAAACAGACTGTCAGAGGGAAAAAGCAAGAGAGTGAGATTATGAAATTTCATCCGGTGGCAGCGAAATGTGTTCCTCCGGATGAAATTATTTTGTCAGACAGCTGTTAGATGTGTGACATACAGCTCGTAAGATGCTAGATGCACATCATACAGTTCGTAAGCTGCCAGTTTATTATAAAGTTTCACCCGAAAGCTGCTGTGAAGGCTGCTTTGGATGAAAGCAACATGTCAGGGGAAAAGAGTAAGAGAGTAAGATTATGAAATTTCATCCGGTGGCGGCGAAATGTGCTGCCCTGGATGAAAATATTTTGTCAGAGAGCGGTTAGATGTGTAGCATACAGCTCGTAAGCCGCTGAATTATTATAAAGTTTCATCCGAAAGCTGTTGTGAAGGCTGCTCCGGATGAAAACAACATGTCAGGGGGAAAGAGTAAGAGAGTGTGATTATGAAGTTTCATCCGACAGCAGCGAAATATGTTGCTTTGGGTGAAAATAAGCAGTCAGACAGCGGTTAGATGTGTAGCATGTAGTCCAGGAGCCGCTAGATGCATATCATGCAGCCCGTAAGCTGTGGAATTATTATGAAGTTTCATCCGAAAGCTGATTTGAAAGCTGCTCCGGATGAAAACAATGAATTCACTCAAGGTGAAAGCAATGGATCATACTTGAATGAAAATATGCAGTCATGTACGAGGTTAGCTGTATTGCATGAAGCTCAGATGCTGCTAGCTTTTTAGATGGATAAGCGCCGGATGTCCTGAGGACGCGGCGCTTTTTTTTATGGCTCAATAAAATAAGAGGGACAGCTCAATAAGAAGGACAGTATGTATAGGAAAAGCATGATTTTCAGTGTCGTCGAAACAATATGCATATGCAGGCAAAGTTAAGGGGAAAGGCATGTGAGAAAAAGTATATGAAGTCAAATGCATATGCAGGCAAAGTATTTGAGTCAAAGTATATGCAGAAAAAGTTAAAGGGAAAGGCATTTAAGAAAAAGTATATGCAGTCAAAGCATCTTAGACAACTATATGCAGTCAAATACATATGCAGCAAATCTTAAACAAAATTTAAACAAACATAAAGAAATTTTAAACGTGATGTTTTTGAGTATATATGTTGACATATATATGATGTGTTGCTGCAATGAACACGAAAACGAAGTCGAGTTACATTTTTGAAGAGGAGGGTGTAAAGGATGATGATAAGAGAGAACAGAGGTGCAGTTCGTATCCTGGCAATCATCATGACTGTGATTATGATAAGCACCATGATGCCGGCTGTTGTCTTTGCGGGAGCGCCCGGAGCGGGAACACCCGGAGCGGCAGAGACGGAGTGGACGCAGCATCAGCATGATGAACAGTGCGGATTCATCTCGCACGGATGCGGACATGAGCATAATGTAGATTGCGGATTTGTTTCCGGTACCGGAAATGGATGCACGCATAAGCATGACGTTAACTGCGGATATAAATTCAATCAGTGTAAATACTATTCAATTGAGTCGCCTCATGTACATAAGGCAATGCAGGCTGCTACATGTGTCAGCACAGGAAAATGCGTCTGCAATGCAGAAACGCTGGAAACTGATCCTGACAATCACGTAGGCGGCACTGAGAAACGTAATGCCAAGGAAGCTACAGCTACAGAGCCGGGATATACGGGAGATATTTACTGCCTGGATTGCGGTGAGTTGATACAAAAGGGCGTGTCTATCCCTGCCAAGGGGGAGGGCGGCAATCCCGGACATCAGGGCGGCATACAGGACGATGATGATCAGCAGGGTCAGTCTGGTCAGCAGGGTCAGTCTGGTCAGCAGGGCCAGCAGGGAAATGAGGGCTCACAGGCTGCCCAGGGCGGAAACACCCAGGCTGCCCAGGGTACTCAGAGCAGCCGACCTGACGGCAACAGGGACCAGCAGGCAGCTGCTGCAAACGCTGCAGACGATGAACAGAAGGAGCAGGAGCGCATACTGAAGCTTTACGAGGCTCTCGGCATAACGGAGGACGACCTTACGGCGGTGCTTCCTGACGGAGCCAAGGACATAGATGAGCCTGTGGAGAATCAGAGTCATCCGCTGAAGGACTACAACGAGATAAGGGTACACAACCTGCTCATTTCCGAAGGTAACAGAAACGGCTCGGATAAGTACGCCAAAAACGGGCTTTCCAGCATACATATACAGGATGTGGTGGCGTCTGCGTCTGCAGATGCGATGGCCGGTATGGTGAAGCAGAACGGAAGGCGTGTATCTCTGGGCTCATATGATGATACAGGTGTGCAGTCCAGGAATGTATGCGCCGTGGACCTTAACGGAGACAGGAAGGATGAAATCGCCATATACGAGCTTTATCCTGATAAAATACGTATAATATTTGAAGAAAACACCGGAAGCACCAGCTACAAGAGCTTCGGCAGCATCGACATAGGAATAGATGGCCTCGACGGTGCATCGGTGGAAGCCATGGCCACCAAGGGCCTCATGTCCATGGCGGCAGGCGACTATGACCGTGACGGCGAGGAAGAGCTGGCATTCTACGTGCCCGGCGTTTCCATCTGCTTCGCAGAGCTGAGAAACGGAAAAACCGCAAAGATGGACGGATGGGATATACCTCTCAGCAAGATGAGGGAAAAGAAGATCCACTTCGAAAAGTGGCGCAGACCTATAGTAGGTCTCAGCACCACATCCATCTCGGGATACGACGACCTGGTGGTAAATATATCCATGCCGCTGAAGGATAAAGGCAAATACAAGAACAACGATCATCTTTCTACGATGACCATCCTCAGCACAGGCCATTCAGATGATGGAGCCGGCGCCATGAGCATCGTTTACAATGAGCAGAAGCTGGGCTTCACGCCGGCAGAAGAGACCGGCAACGACAAGCGTCACAGCATCAGGTTCGCATCTGCCGTTGATGCAGACCTCAATGGAGACAAAGTGGACGAGCTGCTGGTGGGCGGTTTCCGTACACAGGATTTCAACAATTCAAAGCATAAGGCAGGGGCAGCAAGAACCTGATACTGGCATTCAGCTGGAACAAGGAAAAGGGCAAATACGAGCAGGTATGGAAATACCCTAAGGAGGTGCCTGCCCTGAAGGGAAAAGGGCTGTACTACAGCTACGACATGCAGGAGCCTGCGGCATTTGCGGCGGCACAGATGATGATGGGCGAGGGACCTGATCAGATATTCCTGGAGGGTGTAATCCTGCAGTGGTCATCCACGGGAGACAAGGAAACCCTCAAAAACGGTCAATTCA